>JAAOXS010000005.1 GCA_018220985.1 Nanobdellota archaeon | reverse complement strand
GAAACAGTTTATGATTCTATTATTATTGGAAAAAATTGCTTAATTGGGGCTAGGTCACTTATTGGTTGTGGGGTTAAAGTTGGAAATAACTCTACAATTGGTGCTAATACAGTTGTTGGTAGAAATAAGCGAATTCCTTCTAATCATGTTTACACATCAAAAGGTCTCAAAAAAAAATAAATGAATTATGGTGATGGGCCCTGAGGGATTTGAACCCCCGATCTTTCGGTCCGAAGCCGAACGCGTTATCCGGACTACGCTAAAGGCCCAATTGATTAGAGTTTTAGTTGTTTTTTAAAGTTTTTCTAAAATGACTACGAACTAATTTGACTCCAATATGTATTGGTTTGAAACCAAACTTATAAATGTGTGTTGTGCATGGGCAAGAATATGGAAATTAACATAAATGATGTGAAATTCATAACTGAAACTACGTTAACGATTCGTGGAACGCGTAGACGTACAACTGTACCTAAGCGTGTTGTTGACAATTTCAAATTAGAGAACGGTGAGAAACTTAGATGGATCCTTTTTGAGGATGATAAGTTATTATTAACTAAAGTTAATTCTGAGAAACTGTAGGTGAATTTAAATGGGGGATAGGATAAGACGTTCACTTGCAAAAACCATGAGTTGGAGAGTAATAGCTACATTCATGACTATGGTTGGTTTTTATTTAATAACAGGAGATTTCGCGCTTTCAATTAGTTCGGGGCTTGGATTAAACATTTTGAAAGGCATTGCATACTATGGTCATGAGAGATTATGGGAACGTATCAGATGGGGTAAACATAAACACTAGAAACCACTTTTAATTAAATTGTTAATATTGTCTTTAGTATAGTAAACAATATGTAAAATTCCTTTAGAATTGTGAGATAGCGCTTTCAACAAAAAATAAATGTTCAAAACTCTTCAAAAGCAGCTTCTATCATTTCTTTCTTGCGTTCTTTTAGCGTGGCGTAATAATGGCGTTTAGTAATCTTACTATTCGCGTGATGTAACACCATACGCGCTTGCTCTAAACTGCTTTGATAACTGGCGAAAGTCTTACGCAAACTGTTAGTTGTGAAATAACGAAGTTTACGATTACCACTCAACGCATAATACTCGCTTAACCCCACGCGGTCAAGTGTTTGTCTAAAAATGTGACCTGCTTGTTTTAAACTAACGTGTGAAACATTATGACGGTCAGGGAACAAGTGACCGCACAACCTCATACGATTTGAGAACACGTCAAGATAAGACTTCAATTTCTTACCATAAAATTTAGGAAAATACTTTGGAACTCTCACAGGTCTTTCCTTTTTCTCAACCCACACCCACAAACAGCGTTCCTTAAAATCAATGTTTTCAGGTTTCAACACCACACACTCACCCACTCGCACACCCGTGCTTGACATAGTGAGAAATAACATTTTGTAAACAGGTAACCTTACCGCGTTCAAGAACTTTTTCAATTGTTGTGGAGTGAATACTCTTTCTTCAATAGGAACATCATATCTTGACTTGTATTTGCTCGGATATTTTTTTTGAAGTGTGTTTTTTACTTTTTTTAGTAATTTTTCAAGTTCGTGTTTTGATAGTTCTGAAATTTGCTTGTTTAGGGTTGCTTTCGTGCTTTTAGAATTGTTCTTAAGAGGTTCGGAATCGTCTGCTGTTTGGTATGTTAATGTAGCGGGCGTGGGAGGATTTGAACCCCCGGTCTACTGCTTTCTCAGCTCAGCATAGGTCAGTAACCACATATTATGATTCGGTTTGCCCATCTATCTTCACTGCTTAGGAGGCAGTCGCATTATCCGGACTATGCTACACGCCCATTACAAAATAGAATAAAGAAACCTGTTTTTAAAGGTTATGGGAACACTTTACCTTTACTTTCCAATGATTCAATATACTTATACCAATAGCGTACACGTGACTGGAATTCTTTAACCTCATCTTCTGATAAATTTCTAAAACGAGCTTGCAACTCCAAATACTTCTTAACAGGAACCAATTTTTCAAGCTTACGAGTCATCTTAACTTTCCCACCTTCAATCTCGTACAATGGATAAGCACCTGTTTCAACACCTAACTTAGCAACTTGAATAGTGCTAGCCTGATTAATACCCCAACCCGGAACGCAAGGTGTCTGAACTTGAACGTACGCAGGACCTGGAATTTCCAAACCTTTCTTAACCTTATTATACAAATCAACAACATTACTCACACTCGCAGTAGCAATATACTTCGCACCATGAGCAGCAATAATTAAAGGCATAGGCTTCTGCCACGTATCATTGCCATGCACAACCTTACCATAAGGCGTTGTAGTTGTACGAGCATACTTGGGAGTAGCACCTGAACGCTGATAACCTGTGTTCTGGTAAGCTTCATTATCATAACACACATAACAAAAATTATGCTTTCTTTGAATAGCACCGCTCAAAGCCTGAAAACCAATGTCAAAAGTACTACCATCACCACCAATCATTAACACATTAGGCCTGTTCTTTGAGTAAAGTGTTTTAAGAGCTGCTTCAACACCACTACCAACTGCCCCTGCATTCTCAAAAGCTGAATGAATCCAAGGTGTTTTCCAAGAAGTGTAAGGGTAAAGCGTTGAAATAACTTCCATACAACCCGTGGCATGAGCGATAACAGTATTATCGCCAGCTGCTTTCGCAATCCAGCGCATAGCAATAGCGGGACCGCAACCACGGCACGCGTTATGCCCGCTCGCAAAATATTCTTTTTCAGGTAAATTATTCATTAACATTCACCCAAAAATTTTTTTCAACACCTGCATTCTTAATGACGAACTCAATATCTTTCTCAGTTATTGAACGACCACCCAAACCCATTATGAAACCATTAATTTTTTTAACAGGGGAAACTGCTTTAACCTCTGTAAACAAAGGACCTGCATTACCAAACGAGAAAGCTTTATCAACAACAGCAACCCGCTTAGCATTTGATAAAGCGCGAACAATATCCTCTGTTGGGAAAGGTCTGAAACTTTTAATCCTTAACAAACCAACACCCTTATGCTTATCAACAACACTTTTAATAGTTCCACAAACACTACCCATACCAATTAAAACAGTATCAGCATTTTTTAATTTATACTCCTCAACTAAACCATTACCATAAGAACGTCCGAACTCTTTAGAGAATTCCGAATTAACTTTTTTGATAACTTTAAGAGCCTTATCCATAGCTTTCTGTTGTTGGAACTTGAACTCAGTATAACAATTTGGAGGCGCGACCGAACCAATCGTTATTGGCCTTTTAGGATCTAAATAATGATGAACTGCTTTGTAAGCAGGTAAAAAATTATCAACTTGACTTTGAGTTGCAACATTAACGGACTCGTATAAATGGGATAAAATGTAACCATCAAAACAAGGCATGATAGGCAACATGACATTCTTATCCTCAGCGATTTTGTACGCTTGAATAACTGTGTCAAAAATTTCCTGATTATTCTCACAATGTAACTGAATCCAACCCGTATCACGAGAAGCCATTGTATCAGAATGGTCATTCCAAATGCTTATTGGAGCACTAAGCGCACGATTAGCAACCATCATAACACAAGGCAATCTTAAACCCGAAATCACGTGTAAAATCTCATTCATCAAAGCCAAACCCTGCGAACAAGACGCGCCAATAGTTCTAACACCAGTAGCTTGAGCACCCATTTGCACAGACGCAGCGCTATGCTCACTCTCAACCTTAACCATTTCAGCTTTCATCTCACCATTATTCACCATTTCAGCAAGACGCTCAACAATAATTGTTTGAGGAGTAATCGGATACGCTGAAATCACGCTGGGTCTGCAAAGCTTAGCAGCAATAGCTCCAGCATCACTACCACTAATAACATTTTTTCCACCGTACTTGAATTTACCGAACAAAGGCATTATTTTTCCTCCTCCTTCATAATAATCGCTTTCACAGGGCACACTTGCGCGCAAATTCCGCAACCCTTACAATAATCCAAATCCCACTTATAATTTCCATTCTTATCCTTGAAAATAGCGCCATCAGGGCAGAACATAGCGCAAACCCCGCACTTAGTACACTTATCATAATCGACTTCAGGCTTGTGAACACGCCAACCATCTTTCTTAGTTTCAACCGAATTGCCGGGTTCATCAATTATTCCGCCAATATTAAATTTCAAACCCTTTTTCATACTAATTCTTTACGAACAATTTCGTAAACCCTCTCAGCAACTTGCTGGTTTTCTTTAACAAACCTTGGAAAACGCGTGCTAATCGCAGCAGTTAAACTCTTAATCTGCAACACGCGAGTGGAAGCGACAAAAGCGCCTAACAAACCAACATTAGCGCCACGCGCAAAAATGCTTTTAGCAATTTCATTAACGTCAATGCAAATAACCCTATGCTTTTTTGAAATATTACTTAAAGCATTTTTTGTATTAACAACAATTGTTCCACGAGGCTTGGTCGCATCAACAATGTTAACAGTATTAATTAAAGTGGGATCAATTACAATAGAGTAATCAGCAAGAGTTACCGGTGCTTTAATTTTTATTTCCCTACGCGAAGCGCGCACAAAACTTTTAACAGGACTGCCTGTTCTTTCAGTGCCAAACTGTGGAAAAGCCTGAGCTCGAATTCCTTGCTCTTCAAAAGCCATGGCAAGAATTTGCGAAGCAGTAACAGCACCTTGACCTCCCCTACCATGAATAGCGATCTCTATCATGAACACTAACTAAAAACAATACTAGTTATTAACTGTTTTCGTGAAAATATGCACTGTAGACGTTACTTATTTAAGAAACGAAATAGTAATACCTTTTGAGGGAATTTGATTATGAAAGCAACTAAATGGGTTGTATCCGACAAAAAACAAAAACACGTTTACTGGCCTTCAAAAGAGATGAAGGCACGCGCGTGGATTAGTAGTGAAAAAGTGTACGCTGAAGCTGATAAAAACCCAACACAATTTTGGGGAAGACTTGCTAAAGAAGGAATAACCTGGTTTAAACATTGGAATAAAACTTACGAATGGAAAAAACCATATTCTAAATGGTTTTTAGGCGGGAAATTAAACGCTTGCCACAACGCTGTTGACAGACATTTAGAAACGCACCGTAAAAACAAAGTTGCAATAATATGGGAACCCGAACCAATAAACGAACCTACACAATACATTACTTACTACCAATTACACAAAGAAGTAAGCAAATTCGCTAATGTCCTAAAAAAACTTGGAGTAAAAAAAGGGGATAGAGTTGGAATTTATTTACCTATGATTCCAGAAGCGCAAATAGCAATGCTCGCTTGCGCTCGAATAGGGGCAATACACAGCGTTGTATTCTCAGCTTTTTCAGGTGAAAGCCTAAAAAAACGACTTATAGATGGTGAAGCAAAAATTTTAATCACTGCTGACGGGTACTACCGGCGGGGAAAACCATTAAACCTTAAATCACAAGCAGACTTTGGAGCGAAAGGCACGAAAGTCAAAAAAGTAATTGTGGTTAACAGAACTGGCGCTAAAATAAAAATGACCAAAGGAAGAGATTACTACTGGAATGACTTGATGAAAACAGTTAATTCAGAATGCCCCGTTACAGTAATGAACAGCGAAGACCCATTATTCATATTATACACGAGCGGAACAACAGGAACTCCAAAAGGAGTAATCCACGACACAGGAGGATACTTAACTCAAGCATACTGGACGACAAAACTTGACTTTGACTTACATGACGACGACGTTTTCTGGTGCACAGCGGACGTAGGGTGGATTACAGGCCATACATACAGTTGTTACGGACCACTCTCTGTTGGCGCGACAATAGTTACTTTCGAAGGCGCCCCTGACTTCCCAGACCCTGGAAGATTCTGGTCAATCATAGAAAAATACGGCGTGAACGTTTTTTACACAGCTCCAACAGTAATACGAATGTTCGCAAGATTCGGAGAAGAATGGCCGAAAAAATATGATTTAACATCATTAAGAATTCTTGGAACTGTAGGCGAACCAATAGACTTGGATGCATGGCTATGGTATTTCAAAATTGTTGGAGGAAGCAGATGCCCAATAATAGATACGTGGTGGCAAACAGAAACTGGAGGAACACTAATAAACGTTTTACCTGGAGTTGGACCATTCATTCCAATGGTGGCTGGAAGAAGCTTTCCGGGAATACGGCACAAAGTATTAGACGCTGAAGGTAAAGAAGTTAAAGGAAAAGAAGGATACTTATTTCAAGACAAACCATTCGCGCCAGGATTACTGCACGGCGTGTGGAAAAACTCTAAACGCTACAAGAAAACGTACTGGAGTAAACATAACGGCGAATACTACGATACAAGCGACGGCGCTAAAATCATTAAAGGCAAATACATTCGAATGACTGGAAGAACAGATGACGTGATGAAAGTTGCAGGACACAGATTAGCAACAGCGGAATTGGAGAACGCTATAAACTTGCATAAAGACGTTTCAGAATCAGGAGTTGTACCAATACCTCACAAAATTAAAGGTGAAGTACCATTAGCATTTGTGATTCTCGAACCAAAAGCTAAACCCTCAGATGAACTAACACGAGAAATCATCAGTTTAACACGTAAAATAATTGGGCCAACAGCCAAACCCGAAAAAGTTTTTTACGTGAAAGACTTGCCTAAAACGCGCAGTGGAAAAATAATGAGACGAATACTAAAAAGACTCCTAAACAACGAACCTGCAGGAGACATTTCAACACTAAGAAACCCTGAAAGCGTAGCAGTCCTGAAAAGCGAACTAAAAAAGCTTAAACTTTAAAATAAACTTTCTTTATTTTTAACACTCAAACTAATTCTTATTATGAGTAGTAGCGTTAAGAAAAGTATTTTAATAAACTAATTATAACACAATTCTAATGAGTGGTGACATAATTTTTGGCCATGGCCCTGATAAAGCAGGTAAAGGAACTCAATTATCAATACTTGCTTACGATGCTTTCCTAAAAGGATATGACGTTGAGTACTATACTTTTCCAGATTATTCCACAATAGGAGGACTATTAGTTGACCAACACTTAAGAGGAGAAAAAGAAATTCCTAGAGAAGTAGCAACAATCTTTTACGCACTGGACAGGGCATATCAAGCAAAATACATAAAACAAGCAAAACAAAACGGGAAAATCGTTATTTGTAAAAGAAGCAAATGGTCAAACGCTGCGTACGGTCAAGTATTTTTAGGACTGCCATTCAATGATATTTTAGGAATAGATGTTTTCTTCCCAGACCCTGATATTGCAGCTCTTATAGACTTACCAGACCAAGTATTATCAAGTGAAAGAAATAGAGATAAAAAAGACCGTTATGAAAAAAAAGATCAAACAGGTGTTATAGAATTTCTTAGAAAAGCACACGCAAATGGAAATGAAATATCTGACAAATTGAAAGCAAATTATAGATTTAGAATTAATGGTAGAAATGATTTAATACAAGTTTTTGATAACTTAAAATCAAAAATTTACCCCGCCCTAAAATCCAAACCAAACTCTTCTGGAAAAGGCAGTTTACTAATTATTGGCAGACAAGAACCGCTTGAATTAGAAATTGTTAACCAAAAAAGTTTCGGTGAAATAGTTAAAGAATATGTTAATTGGGAACCTCAAAAAATTGAGATAAAAACATTAAACGACTTATTCAAACACGCTGACATACAAAACCGTTTTAGACCAATACTAGAAGAATACTGGTCAAAAACTTAAAGGATTAATCTTCAAAATAAAGATTAACATTAATATGAACACAACAGCAACGAAAACAAACTTATCCGGGTCAAAACTAAACTTGCTAAAACTTTTCTCATGAAAAGTTCTTAAACCACCCTGACTCATTGGTAAAGACACTTTATTACTAGCCATAATCAAAAAATAATACTTATTAATTTTAAAAAGTTGTGGTTGGGGAGTAGTCCACTTTTTGTTACCACCCTCACCCGCGAAAACGGGGTCTTCGACAGTGTTCGCAGTATTCGTCTAAGCGTCTCATTAAAGCTCTCCGAATTCACTAATCATAAACTGAATTCTTGAGCGGACTTGCACCAAACAAGGTAACAGCCGTTTCACCCACAATAACAAACCATCATCAATATCAGGTTCAAATGGTTAATCGTTTCTGCTCTGTTAAACCAACCTTTCTCAAAGTTCCTAATCACTTAGGTTGTCACGAACTGGAGTGTGGACCTTCCTCACTTCAAATTAAAAGAAGCGATAACTGCGCTCCCACCCACAACCAATAAAAAATAACAAAAAAACCCTATTTAAACCTTACTAAACCTCATCTTTCAAAGAAATAAGCACTTCCTTAATATCAGAAAACTCCCTTAAAATTAACTCCTCATCAGTAAGAGGAATAGGCCTTACAAGATTAAGAACATCATCAAAATCTTCACGTGAATAACTCATAACTACAAAAAAGGTTATTGAACAATTTTAAATTTGTGGTAACGGGCCGGTTTTACCTTTTTCAGCGGAAGTGAACAAAACCACGTTATTAAGCAATCGCATACGTGAAACATTTATGTCAACACTATCACCTAAGTGACCTGCAAAATAAGAAATATAGCCCTCACCATGTGAGGAATACACGAACTTATGGAAACCATAATTATCATCACTTAACACAGTAACATTAGCATTAGACACGTTCAAACCAGAAACAGTACCGCCAATATCCTTAGGTACACCCCATGTTTGAGTTAAAGGATTCTCAGACTCGAACATTTCCAAATAATCCCCTCCAAAAATGCTTCTTGAAGAAGTAACACCAGTAGAATTCTGATATTTCTCATAGCTCGTTATTGAAACGCACTCCGCATGCAAATAACCTCCATTAACAACGAACTCTTCTATTTTACTAGTTTCACCTTCAGGATTCGGAGAATTAAACTCAAAATCATAATGCCCTACTAGTAAAACATCATAACCTGCTAAACCACTGTTTAGAATGGTATTACCATCAACCCAATCATAGGGTATTCCAGACATGTTAAGCGTACTAGTGACAACCCAATACTTCCCACTTGAATGAACAGCAACTCTCGGAGCGAAAGCAAGCCAAGTTACGAAATCACCATTAAGAGATTGGTTTAAATGATGAATTGTAACACCCCAAGAAGCAGCTTCTGAAATGATCCAATCAACATCCAAACTATCAATTACGAAAACACTACCCTCATAATCATAACTTCCTAACTCAGTTGTGTTAATCGTAATATTGTTCATAACCCAACCAACAGGAATTTCTTGACTTAATAAATCATAAGCAAAACCATAAGCTTTCAAAACATCAACTTGATTACTGTCCAGAGGAATAATTGTTGTATTCACTGGAAAAATTCGATTACGAATACCAACTGCAATAGGAATATTGATTTCAACATTATCGCTTTTGAGAAAAATAGTTCCATAATAATTTCCAACGCCTTTATTTGCACTAACACGAATTTCAAAAGTTTTATGACCACCTTTAACAATGCTTCCTAAATTAAGTGAAGTATCAATATACCTTGTGGACGCGTCAAGATCAACTAAGTAATCAAGATTCTCAGTTAACGCACTAACACTAATTGTTTGATTACCCGTATTGGTTAAAGTAATATTATACTCTTTTTCACCGAACTTAGGTAAGTAAAGCGCAATATTATCAGGATAAACATCAAAATCTATGACCATAACTTGAAGCGTGTTATTAATATCTGAGAACAATTTAAGCCAATAAACTCCAGGTTTGTTAGGGATGTATCCTGAAACATTAAAATCAAGACTTTCAAAAACGTCAACAATTCCATTATCATAATAACTAATTTGAATAGTATTATTAGCAATAAAAGTTCTATTACTAATCACGTTATTAGGAATTTCTAAACGCACAGTTCGCGTAGCAGGATATCTCATGTAAAATACTCGTGTAATCTCCTCATTCAATTTTTGCACTGAAGCCTCACTTTGAAATGAAGAAATAGTGCTTTCAGTTATTCTCATATAAGATAAAACCACGCCAATACCGACTAACATGATAATGCTCACAAGAAAAAAATACTCAATAGATACTTGCCCCCGCACCATACATGAATAATTGTTTTTTATTATTGTTAAACCTTTTTTCTTTTTTTAGAAAACTCTAAAAATCAAGGAATTCCAATAATGTAATATGCGAAAAACAGTTTTTTTAGCAATGCTCTTCATGATAAGCGCGGTTAACGCTGTAGAATTCACAATTACGAATTCAACAGGGGGAACACAATTCATTTTAGGAGATTATTTTACAATAACACCTGAAACAAATTTTTTAGGAAGCGCGGAAATTGAAATCATAACAACTGATGATGATTGGCATTACGTAAAACAACTATTTTTTGAAAAAAACAATTCATACATTTTTAAATCCACAGTAAGCGACCAGTCAGGAAATTGGATTATTAATTTTAAAACACAAAACATAACCACTCAAAAAAACATAACTGCAATATTAACAAGTGAGAACGCATACTTCGGAGTTAACTTTAATTCACCAGTTCAAACGCTAACATACACTCGCGGTGAAACAATAACTATTAGCGTTGAAGTTTTCAGAAGTGTTGAAAAAATTGCAGGAGCAAAAGTAACCGCGTTAATTGACGAAGAAGAATTAAACCTTATAGAAGTAAATAATGGCGTTTACACTGTAAACTATGATTTAAAATATGACTCGCAGGACAATTATAAACTCATCAGAATCACCGCTGAAAAAAACTTAGCTCAAGGCATTAGAAAAGGAGGAGCATTCCTAAAATTGAATGTTAACCCCGCAAAAATTAATGTAACAATTATTGAACCTGAAAAAAACGTTTTCAAACCCGGCGCAACAATTTTATTTAAAATAAAATCACACTACCCTGACAAAACACTTGCATTAAACGTGAACGTGACAATTAACACACCAGAAGGGAAATTAGCAATGAACACTGTTAATGATTATTTCAACATTTCTTACAAAATTCCAAACAATTTTTTAGGCACTTGGAATGCTCATTTCACAGTTGTTGACGAATACGGAAACAAAGGCGAAATCCAAAAAAACATTTTAATACTAACACAATCAATTATCACACATCCATTAGTAATACTAGCAACCATTGTTTTCATAATCATTTCAGTATTCTTCTTCTTTTTTGGTGGAACAAAATTTTTGCGAATAACACTTCTTAAACATTACACTGCAAAACAAAAAGACTTGAAAAGAATGCAAGACATAACTCAAAAAAAATACTTTGACAGAGTAATCGATGAAGAAACATACATGGAATTAATGAGAAAACACGAAGCGAAACTCGTAAGCGTTCAAACCAGTGTCAAAGAACTCAAAAAAAAGTTAGGAATAAAAAAGAATAAGGGGGGGAAAAAAGGTGGGAAAAAAAAATAGCTTACTACTTATTTTATTTGTATTACCAGCTAGTGTTTTAGCAGCAAATGACTGGTGGAATGACACTTGGCAATACCGTTTACCTATTAACATCAGTTCAGGAAATTATGTAAGAGAGAACATGCCAGTAGAACTATTAATAAATTTTACAAATTTATTAGACCAACTAAACGACTCCCAAAATTTTGATGAAAATTCAATAAGGATAATAGAAAATAGAGTTGAAATACCCTCCCAATTTGATGATGTTGGAATTGTTGGTGATGGGTACGGTGAATTAATTTGGGTTATTAATGGAACAACAGATGTTAATACTAACAGAACATACAACATTTATTTTGACACAGAAGCTAACACTAAAATATCACCTTCTTACAGTTTAACATGGGGTTCAATAACTCCTGGAAATAACATTATAGAGAACTCAAAACTAAAAATAGCACTTGGAAATGCTGATGCTTACACAGGAATAATTGATTTCGTAATAAAATCTGAAGAAAACCAAGACCAATCAAAAAATAATATTGTATCAAACTCGAGAATAGAAGGATTATACGTGAATGATGATAATACTCACGCAAGCCTTGCTTGGAGCAGTGAACTAGTAAAGAATGGCGCTGTAAGAAAAATAATGCGCGTAACGGGAACTGACGCAACATACACTGTTTACGAAAACATTAGCATATACTACTTAAGTGGTTTTATTAAAATACAATACTCCTCCCCAAACGCTGCAAATTATAGAATACTGGGATTAGGAACGCCAGGAGGCGATGCTTCAAGCGAAACTGACGATTCAACAACAACAGGCAGTTCAAATGGTTATGATTACCGCGGAGTTCACGATGACGCTAACAATAATGGTTATGGGATTGTACTAAACCAAAATGATGTTAGTGGGTCTTGGAGCATTTTCGATGGAAGCGATCGTTACGGTTGGAACGTAACCACTAACACTCCAAATTTTATAAGTTATTATTTTATGATAATAAATGGTGCAACAGACGTAACTGCAATCGGACAATCCTTATCAAATCCTTTGATTGTATATCAAACCACGCCAGAGTCTAAAATAGAATGCTTTTCAAACAATGATTGTGATGATAGTGATTATTGCACAACTGACACTTGCACTAATCCTGGAAATGATACTGCTAATTGCACTTTCACACAAACAAATTACTGCGTTGATGATGATGCTCTATGCTGCTCTCTTTGCAACTTTAATTTAGATAATGACTGTACAGCAAGTTGTGGTAATGGTGTGTGTGAAGCTCCAGGTGAGAATTCTTATATTTGCCCTGCTGACTGTACAGCTGTTTGTGGGAATGATGTATGCGAGTCAAGCGAAAACCAATGCATTTGCCCTGCTGATTGTGGAGTGTGTGAAAGTAATTGCGGCACATGCCTTTCATTCCAATGCATTGATTACTCTTGCTCTTGTGCAATAACGGCGAACTGTTGCCCTAATAATATTTGCGAAGCTCCAGGTGAGAATTCAACATCCTGCCCTGATGATTGTTTAGGATTACAAATAATTGTTTACGAACCGGATAATAACACTATTTGCTCAGTTAATGATAATTTAACTTTTAAAATACTTGTGAATAAAGATAATGAACCCGTCAGCGATGCTGACGTGAAATTTCTTCCAGGATTCTCATCAACAGAATACTCTTTAACTGAGAATACTTCAACAGGATACTATTATGGAAGTATTTTAACACCTACAGGATTTTTAGGAGAATACTCATTACTAATTTCAGCTGAACAGAATGGAAGTATTGGAAGAAAAAACTTGGTTTTTAACATTTCAAAAAAACTTAATATTGAATTATTAACTGATGAAATATCTTACGAAATTGGAGATAACATAATAATTTTTGGAACGCTTACAACACTGCAAGGAATCCCGCGTGCTAACTATGTTGTAAATTTTATTTTAAATAGTGAAACTTCAAACTGGCAAGTTTCAAATACGAACAAAACAAACGCTGAAGGAAGTTTCGTTTTTGTTTACGAAACAACTTTCGCAGACCCGTTTGGGAAATGGAATATTCAAGTCAATGCTCAGGACTTAGCTGGAAACAATATTTCACAAACTATTGAAAGAGAAATATCCCTGCCCTCAAAATTCTCTTACTTTGACATTAAATTTAACAGCCCTATTCGTGGTTCAATTTTTACCAGGGGACAGGAAATAATGATTAGCATTGAAGTTTTAAAAGAGGATGAAATAGTTAGTGGTGCAAATGTTACAGCGATAACTTCTGAAGGCGTAAAAATACAACTTTTAGAAAAGCAAACAGGAATATATGAAGGAATTTATGAAGTTCCAAGTGACGCAAGTTTAGGGGATTTTAATTTAATGGTGGAAGTGAGAAAAGAATTATTCGGAGCTCTTAAGGGTGGCGGTGAATTCACAACTCTTGGAGTACTGCCTTTAACGATTACGCCAAAATTATTAAAACCAGTTCAAACAACTTTTATTCAAGGTGAAACAATTCTTTTCGTAATAGCTGCAAACTATCCTGACGGTTCAAATGTTAATTTTGCGAACGCCACTATAAAATCCCCAAATAATGATTTAATATATCTTTACGAAACAGAAGAGGGAACTTATGAAGGGGCGTACACGATATTATTTAACAACTCGGGGACTTGGGGTGCGCTTATTACAATAATAGATCCTGATGGGAATACTGGAACAGTTCTCACAACATTATTCATTGAAAAAGCCGGTTTTACGCTGTCACCATTGCAAATACTGATAATCATGATTTTATTTGGAGGAACCTTATTCGTTTTTTACAAAGTTATTGGTTCAAAACTCATTAACAAATCATTATTAAAGCATTGGAATTCAAAAGAATCGCACTTGAATGAAATGCTTAACGCAACTCAAAAAAAATACTTTGAAAGAAAAATTGATGAAGAAACTTACATGAATTTAATGAGAAAATATGAAGGAAACCTTGTTGGAATACAATCAAGAATTAAAGATTTAAAAGAAAAATTAGGAACAAAAAAAGGAAAGAGTAAAAAAGAAAGAAGACAAATAAGAAGAGTGGAGTGAATTAAATTTATGCGTTTAAATTTTTTAAGCAAAGAGAATAAGAAAAAAGAAGTTGAAGAAGTTGTTAAACTTGTTAACTCAAAAAAAGTTAAACCTAAAAAAATTGAGAAAAAACAAAAAAAACCAATTAAACAAAACGTGAAAAATCGTAGAGTGGAATTATCTCGTAGAATTAAATCTGGAATTCCAGGATTAGATGAATTAATGGGTGGTGGATTCTTACCTCACTCTGTTGTTCTCGTAACTGGAAAAACAGGCAGTTCAAAAACAATAGTTTCCGCCCAATTCCTTTACAAAGGAATTATTGACCATGGTGAGAACGGGGTTTACATAACAACAGAGCAGAGAGCTGACGACATTGCGGATGATATGCTTACGAGTTTCGGATGGGATTTTCATAAACTAATGGATGAAAAAAAATTATCAATAATAGAAATAGACCCTGGAAACGTTCGCCAACTACCTTATCTCGTAAAACAAAAAATTGAAGAAATAAATGCTAAACGCGTTGTTATTGATTCAACAAGCATGTTCTCACTCTTTTTTGATGACGTTTTTGAAACGCGAAGAAAACTTTTTTCAGTTTACAAAATCCTTAAAGACATGGATATCGTAACTCTTTTTACAGCTGAAATACTTGAAGAAAGTAAAGGATTAAGCCGTTTTGGAGTTATAGAATTCATGGTTGATGGAATAATCTCACTTCAATTTATTGGAATCGCCGCTAAATTCAAAAGAGCACTGATGGTTAGAAAAATGCGGAGAACAGACCATAGTAATAAAATATACCCTTTTGAAATAACAAATAAAGGAATCATTGTTAGAAAAATATGAAAAAAAAAATTGTTAAAAAAAGAACGCGAGCTAGCACTGGAATTCCCGCGTTTAATAAATTGCTAAGTGGTGGCTTTTTAAGAGGCTCATCAGTTCTCTTAATAGGCTCGCCTCGAATGGGTAAAAGCTTGTTCTCATCACATTTCATTGCAACTGACGAGAATGAAATAGGAGTTTACGTTACGACTAACAATTTAGGGGAGAACATTAAAAAAAAATTATTAACTTTTCGAAAAAAATTCACTGGCTTAAAAATAGTTGACGCATATACTTCAACATCAAAAAAGAAAGAATCCGGAATTATTAGAGTTGGTAAAAGCAATTTATCAGATATTAGCGTAGCACTTTCAGAAATATTCAAAGCATACTTGAACAAGCCTTTAAGGTGCGTTATTGACTCTGTTTCAAATCTTATAATTCACAACTCTATTGATGATGTAGCAAACTTTTTAGAAGATGTGATAAGCAAATTCAGAGAAAAAAACGATGTATTATTACTTGTTGTAGAACAAGGAATGCACGACGAAAAAATTTACGTACTTCTTGAATCACTCACTGATTCAACAATCGAACTTGAAAAAAAAAGTGATGGAAAATTCCTTAAAATTAGGGGTTTTGAAACCGAATCAGAAAAATTATTAGAATTCGTACCGTATAAGATAACTCGAAAAGGAGTTGAACTAAAATGAACAGTGTTGAAGAAAAAATTGAAAACAAAATTGCAAAACCTGAAAAAAAAACGAATAGTGAAAGAATTAAAACGGGCGTTCCAGGAATGGATGAAGTAACTCATGGGGGATTTGTTCCAGGAAGTGTTGTAATGCTTTCAGGAAACACGGGAGCTGGAAAAACAATATTCGCACTCCAATTTCTTTACGAAGGTGCGATAAAATACGGCGAACCTGGCTTGTATATAACAACTCAAAACAACGCTGAAGACATTCGAAAATACGCTAAAACAATTGGATTAGACATAGAATCCTTAGAGAAAAAGAACTTACTAATTATTGAATCAATTAATCCTAACTATCCGCAAATTTTGTTAAAAATAGTTGAACCATTACTTCGCAAAAAAAGGTTTTCAAGACTTGTTATTGATTCAGCAACAATAATAGAATACTATATTAAAGACATTTTTAAAGTTAAAAACGTGTTTTACAAATTGTTCAGCGTTCTCCGTAACTCTCCAGGCTCATCAATTATTGTTTCAGAAATGGGATTGCATGGTGACACTAGCACTCTTAGCGTGGCGGGAATAGAATTCTTAGCTGACACTGTTATCGCACTTCACCGAAAACAAAAAAAAGGAGCTGAATTCACACGAGGAATTGAAATAGTTAAGATGAGACAATCAGACCACACTAAAATGATACACCCTTACACTATCACTAAAAAAGGGATTAAAATATTTCCAGACGAGAAATGGTTTTGAAATTCATTCAAAGAAACTTCTTACTTCGCGCGTAACACTATCTTCATCTATGTTTACAACTTTACCTACCATTTCTGTTTTCTCTGATTGAAGAATATTGCATAAGTGCTTGTTTTTTTCTTTAGATAGTTCAACTACTGTTTGGAATGGATCATTGCAAATATTGCTTTTTTCACGAGTTAATTTAGTTGTATCTAATGTTATTATTTTAGTATTTTCTTTTCCTAATGATGCAATCGCATCTTCAAGTTTATTAGTCATGCTTTTTATATTGTTAAATCTTAATATGGGGTTTACAGTGTCAAAAACTATTCTTGTTATATTCTCGTGTTCGTAAATTGTTTTTTTTATTTTTTTTAATAAATTTTTGTTAGTTGTAGTTATCACATTATTTTCTTTCACGTCTTTTTTTGTGGTGATTATTGTTAATTTAGCATTGTTTTTTAATTTTAGTTGCGAATGTTTTGTTTCAGTGTTTATGAACAGGCAATCCTCTTTTTTTTTTAATCCTTCGTTAATAAATTTTGAACAAATTGTTGTTTTTCCAGTTCCGTAAATTCCGCGAACTAGAACGCTTGAATTTTGTTTAACTCCGCCACCAAGAAGGTCATCTAACCAACGAATTCCTGTTTCAACATTCATAACAAAACTATTATTAACAACACATGATTAAATTAGTTTTTATTTTTATATAACAAAAGATATATATTAAAAAATAAGTAATATGAATGTTATGACTGTAGATTTAATTCAATTAATTAATTTCACTTTACCCACCTTGAGTATTTTATTAACATTGACATTTATTTTTGTTTTCGTAAGAAAAAAGAAAAAACTAAATACATCTTCAAAATTTTTCATACTTTTTCTGCTCTCTTTTTTAGTTTATGCAATTCTTTTAGGTTTAAGGTCTTCAATCTTAGATTTAGAAATAGCTACTTATTTATCTAAGATTAGTTATATATTTACAACTAGTTCAAGTATGTTTCTTTTTTTTACAGCTTATTCTTTGAAAGGTATGTATAAGAAAGATTATATAAAATTTATTTACATGGCAATACCAACTTTGTTAATAATTATTTTATTAATACTACCAAATAGTCTTATGTTGGAAAGACATGGTGTTGGATGGGCTGTGGATTTAAGTCCATTATTTAAAATATCATATATAGGTATTCTTTTTTCTTATACTTTATTAGCAATGTATAATTTTAGAAAAATTTTTATAAAATTATCTGATAAGAAATACATTCGTAAAATTCAATTTCTTTACGTATCGATAATTTTAATGATTGTTTCCTTTATTTTTGTTATTATTATATTTATGATAAAACCTGAAGTTCCATTAACCTTAGCGTTAATTCCATTTTTGATAAACTTGCTATTCATGTTTTTAGCTTTTGTATATTAATACAAAACATATATATTGTGTAAAGTATATATTATAGAATATATATGGGTTTTGTTAAGAGTTATTTATTTTATGGTGCATTAAAATGTCTAAAACTTTTTAAATATGGTAACGATGGGTGGGACAAACCTCTTGAAACGCAGGAAAAATTTTTGCAAAAACTAATGAAAGCCAATGCTTCAACAGATTATGGTAAAAAATATGATTTTTTCAATATTAAAACAATTGATAAATTTTTTAAAAAAGTCCCATTAACAACTTATGAGGATTACGTACCTTTTTTTGAAGAAATTGAAAAAAGATTGAATAACTCTAATTGGAGCGAACCACCTAATGTTCTTTCTTCACAACAACCTATTGGCTGGGTTAGAACATCAGGTACAACAAACGTTCCAAAAATGTTTCCAATTAATAATTGGTATTTGAACAATTTAACACTAGCAACTACTCAACTTCAATTATCAATGAAGAAACCAAAATTATTATCTGGAAAATTACTTACTGTAGTTACCATTAATGAAACAGAACTTAAAGGAGGATTGCCTATTGATTATATTTCATCAATTGCTCTTTCTCACACAATTAAAAAACCAGGAATTGGAAGCCTTCTTTTACCATCTGAAAGTACTTTAAAAATTGCAAATGATGAGAAAAGGTATACTGCTTTGTTAAAAGATATTGAAGGCAAGAAGATAACAGGGCTTGCAGGAGTGCCAATTTTCATGGCGGATTTACTTGATTTCATACAAGAAAAAGGAAAAATGAATTTGATAACTGATAATTTAGAAGCTGTAATTTCTAGTGGTGAAGATTTTGGACCTCTTGCTTCAACAATATTTGAATATCTTGGAGGAGAATATCCTGTTACTAATGCATATGGTAGCAGTGAATTAAATGGTATGCCTGGTTGTGAACAAGGTGAGAAAAAAGGACATGTTGGTTTTTTGAAAAACTTGATTTATGGAATTATAGATGAAGACTTGTTATTAAAAGTTCATAAAGAAGGTAGCCATGTTAATGTTCTTCAAGATAACCTTAAACATATTACTGAAGCGAAAATTGGTGATAACTATGGTCTCGCTTGCACTACTGTTGCAGGTTTGTATAATTATTTGAATGGCGACATCATTAAAATTGTTGGAAAAGACCCTATTCGTTTTGAGATTATTGGAAGATGGGATGGTAAAATAGGAAACATTGATATTGAGCGTTTATACCCTGCACATGTTAAAATAGCTCTTGAACAATTAATAGAATCAGAAAAAATTAGTAATATTAGCAATTTTGGTTATTATCCTGATGAAAATAATAAAAAATATTTTGTTATAGCTGAAGCAAGTGAAATTCCGGGAAATCTTCAGGAATTATCTGAAAAACTAGATAAAAATATTTGTGAGGGTAATGAATTGTACAAAAAATCTCGTGGATTTAGGGATAATGTTAGATTAGAAAACCTTGAAATAAATTTTGTTCCTGAAAATACTTTTTGGAACTTTCAAAAAGAAAAAAAACAAAACACTAGCGGATCACTTGTTGGACAACCTAAAATGGAAAGATTACTCACTTTAGAAGATTATACAAGACTGGTGGAAATTGGTGGTAGGTTCTTTAAATGATTATATAACTATTGCAGTGCTTAAAACGCTTCGTAGTAAGAAATACAAACCAAGACTGCACACTAACAATGGCAGTATGAATTTCAAACCTTTCTTAGCACTGCCAGATTCAATCATGCCAATAATCATACTACCAAACAAACAACTAACAGATAAATTGAAAATAGCGAAAAAATTCACGAACTCAGGGCTAATCGAAGAACTTGACAATTTAATAAAACTCGTTCGCAAAACTTCCTCAGGAATATCAATCCCCGCTAACAAATCACTCATAATAGTTGTTAAATAAGAACTAATCCCATAAAGAATAGGCGCTGCAAAACCAATAGCCGCAAACAAAAAAATAATGTACATCAAAACACTTGAACGAATCTCACGCTTCATCAACTGATTAGAACGAATATTGTACGCAGACTCCTCTAACAACTTAGCAATCTCACCACCAGAACGCACACCCTCCACTAACAAACTAACAACACGCCTTAAAACCTTAGAATTAACATTCTTACTGATAAGTTTTAAAGCTTCAACAAAATTCTCACCAGCAAGAGTGCGCTTCATCGCACTCCTAATCTCAACAGAAAGAATACCAAACTCGTCCCTCGCACTAAGAACCAAAGCTTTCTCAGGAGTAATACCCGACCTAATGTTAGAAACGATTAATAACAAAGCATCGGGCAAAACTTTCTCCACAAAATCAACCCTCTTATCACTTTTTAAACTAATAAGTAAATGAGGAACTAAAACAAAAAAACCACTTAAAACAACACCTGACAAAAAAGAAACTAAAAAATCACGAGTTATTACAAAAGAAAGCAATGAAACAGCGAGAAAAAGCAAACTCGTAAAAACGGTTGTGAAACCAAGCCACGCTTCTTCATCAACTTTAATATCAGCATAAACCATCATAGAACAAATACTTTTTTTAACGCCCCTCGGAAAAGTTCTACCTACCTTTTCGTAAAAACTATAACGATTTTTCATAACTCTATCACCGGACGATTAGTTTTAATAATGCCCATAAACATGAACTGGAAAACAGCTAAAAAACCAGCAATCAAATAAAACACGTTTTCATCAATACCCATACCAAAAAACGAGCCGAGAATGATTAGAAAAGTCACGCCAAGAGTTGGAATAATAACAGCAACCATCATGTACATCATAGCAAGAGGATTCAATTTAGCACCATAATTCTTAATTGTTATTAACTGATCTTTAGCCAAGTTTTTGGTAATGGAATCAATACTCTTCTCAATAGACGCGCCAGCTTTCAAACCATTAGCTATCTGCCAAGCAACCCTCTGAAAATATTTTGACGGATTACGAAAAGCCATTCTCTCAATTGCAGTTACTTGAGGCACGCCACCTTCAATTTCATTAACTGTTTTCTTAAACTCCTGACTAACAATTCCAAAATCCTGCTTACCAACACCTTTCATAGCTTTGTATAAAGGAATACCTGACTTAAGACGAATCTGCAAATTCCTCAAAGCGAACAATAAAGTCTTGTCAATTTCTTTAGCGCGCTTCATAATAGTGTACTTAGGATAATTAACTTGCATGAATAACGTGAACATTAAAATTCCTAAACTACTAACCAACCACAAATTAATGTTAGGCGGCTGCATTAAACCAACAAAAATAAAATAAAATAAAAACGTGAAAGTGAACAAATTAAAAATAAAAGCTACAAACAAATAACTCATATACTCCTCTGCTGAAAAACGCATACCCGCCTGCTTTAATTCAAGCTCCAAACCCGGAAAAAAAGACAATAAAATCCTCGCCAAACCTTTAAACTGAGGAGCTAAAAATTTAAGCAGGGGAGGTGGTGCTAATGATAACGGCACTGTTTTCATTTTAATAATTCACTAGGCTTAACTTTCTTCTTTATAAGAGAGTAAACTTTCTCCTTATCATAATAGAACTCGCTTACAATTCTACCAACCTCATCAACTGTTCGTAAATCATTTGAAACAATCCATTGCAAAATTTCAACACGACGCTTAATCTCCTGCTTCAAATCTGATTCATCCATGCCACTATGCAATCTTAATTCATTAACAATTCTAATACTATTATTCTCAGATTTGATAATATCATCAATAGGATCCCACTTAAAAATTTCATTAATACTTACTTCATCCTCACCTTGTCTGGAACCAACAAGCTCAGCAACTTGAAACAACCTTCTTACTTTCTTACGCCTATGACGATACATAACAATAATTAATGGAAGCGTTTCAATTTCTTCAACAGGCAAATCAATTGGCGGCGAAGTTAACCTGCGTGTTGTTTGCTCAGCCGTATCAGCGTGAACAGTAGCGTAAACACTATGGCCTGTATGCATTGCTTCAAAAAGGACTTGCGCTTCCTTTTGACGCCTAATCTCGCCAACAACAATTCTATCTGGACGCATACGTAAAGAATTAACAAGCAAGTCCAGCATTGTCACACCACCCTTACCTTCAGGGTTAGGCGTTCTAGTTGTTAAAGGTACCCAATGCAGAAACTTGGGTAATTGGATCTCACGAGTATCCTCAATTGATATAACTCTTTGAGTTGGAGGAATAAAAGGAAGAATTGAACCGAGAAAAGAAGTCTTACCACTTGCAGTTCCACCAGAAACAATTAAAGAAATTTCGTACTCCATGCAAATCCAAATAAAAGCTGCAACCTCATAACTAAGACTGCCCTTCTCAATTAAATCAGTAATAGTCCACGGCTGTCTTCTAAACTTTCTAATAGTGAGCGTCCCGCCCTTTGTGGAAATTGGAAATAAAGAAGCATTAACACGGTCACCAGTAACTAAATGCGCGTCCATCAAAGGATTAAGAGTGGTTATTTCCTTACCAACAACACGACCAATTTTTTGGGCGAAATTATAAATTTCATTCTCATCAGTTAATTTAACATTGGTTTTCAACCAACCAAAAGACTTATGGTAAACCCAAATGTTTTCAGTAGCATTATTAACAACTATCTCCTCTAATTGTGCATCATCAATTAAGAACTCGATAATTCCAAGACCGAGCATTTCTTGCACGAGAATACCTGATAAAATTTTTTTATTCTCATCCTTAATCGTGGGAATTTCAGTTGAAATTATTTCAAAAATTTTTTTTGAAAAAATAATTTTTAACTTACGCATCTTACTAATGTCAAGCATGTCAGCGTCACCGAACTCGTAACTGGCAATCACGTTTTCCTTAATGTTTTTAAGAAGCGCGCGAGTTCCAACACCAATTTTTGGTGTTCGTAACTCGTAAATTGGTACGAATTCCTTATCATGCTTTGCTATAACTACACTAACTGGTACGCCATCACATTCCCATGAATACTTATTTTGTTTTTCTAACTTTGCGAGTTTTTCCTTTTTTAATAATGGCGACACGATTTTTTGCGCTACGTTTTTCTCCGCGTTCAATTCTGCTTTTTCTAATAATTCGTTCTCCGCTTTCTTTTTTATCTCCGCCACTTCCTTTTTCAAACTCACCTTCTTTTTCTTTACCAATACTATTTCCCTCCAATTTTTTCTTCAAAACTTTACCAACCTCTTTTCCTGTTTCAACATACTTCACTTTTTTAACTTTCAAAAAAGCTCCAATAAAAGGATTCTTAGGATAAACCAATTCTAAAACATTATTTTCATCAAGAATTTTCGCCCACTTCTCAACAACTTCAAAAGGCAAATTCAACTTATTCTTAATCTTTCTCAAAGATAATTTATTATTATGGCTTGCACCAACTAAGTCAACAACACGGTCAACGTCCGTACGAACTTCGTTTGAAACAATTTTTTTTTCAGGTACTTTAACAGTCTTAACTTTAGCAAACCCTCCCTTTTTCATTAATAATTATTTAACCTACAATGCGTAATATACTTTTTGGATGATACTTTTTTAAGTTAGAAAAACCGTCTAAATTTTGAAATGTTCTTACCAGACAGAAAATTCTTTCTAAGAGAAATATTTCTAATATCCGTTAGTGTTCTCTCAGGAGCTATGGCAGCTTTTTTCATGAATGTATTGTACGACGCGAATTTATTCTTAGCACCGTTTAGCACAATTATTATTTCAATGATTTTATCACTATTTTGGGCTATTATAACAATAATTTTACTATACTTGGCACAATTCATTTACGAAAAATACGAAATAAAACTTAAAGAATTCATTGAAAAAATTTTGAAAATAGGAAAAGAAGAAGAGGAAGGTAAAATCGCGGGTTCAGGACAAGGAACAGAAAAAAAACCTTAACCAAAAATTGTTTTAACAAACAAACCAACAAAATTCGTCAAAAACATAACGCAAACACCAATCACTAAGTGCTCAATTATAACTTTCCAAGGTTTCTTTTTTTGAGTTCTTGCAATATAATAACTTAACAAGCTTAACAAGCTTAAACCATACACCACACTTAAAACAATTGCGAGTGATAAATCAAATAAAATTACTGGAAGAATGAATGATATTGCGAAAACAAACTTTGAAACAAAAGTTGAAACCGTAGCTGTCCAAACGTGTTTCCCACTAACCTTTTTCCTTGACTCTTCACTTACGTGAATTCCAAGAGCGTCAGATAACGAGTCAGCAAAAGCAATAGTAATTATTCCACTAAGCACGACAAGTTTTGAACCAGTGCTGGAATACAACCCAACCATTAAACCCAGAGTGGTAATAATACCTGATGTTAATCCAAAACTAAAACCTGTTTTTAATGATTGTTTCACAAATATACTACTATAATTTTTTTATATATAAATCCTAATGCGTAACTCTTTCAATTAAAGGATTCTCATGAAAATATTTTTCTAATTCATCAGTGATAACACCAGAATGCTCTTTTACAAAACTATTTAATTTATTTTCAGGAAAACTTGAAGAAAATTCAGTACCATTAACTTGATATCTTAAAATTTTACCAGCTTTAATTCCTAAATAATACTTACCTGTTAAACAGGCAGAAACAAAATCAGAACCTGAATTAATTGAAAAAGAATTACTGGAAAAAATTGAATTTTCACAAATACTTTTAACTAATAGCTTAACCAGCTTCGACCTAAAATCCGACTCTGAAACGTAACCAACACTCATAATAATATTAAATAATACCTTTCGTATTTAAACAAGTTTAACTAAAAATCCAACTTAAAAATTCATAAACTTTAAAAAAAAATGTGTTAAAAAAATAAAAAGAAAAAAGAAGCAAGGTAGGTAATTAATACACGCACAATTTTAGTATATAAACAAGGTTAACAAAAAATCTATTCTAAAAATTCATAACACTTAAAAAGCGTTTTCACTAAACAATTTTTTTTAAAAAAAAATAATAACGAATCGTGCAATACGAGTTGGAAATTTACAAGTGAGATATTCTTTGCTTCCATAAAATTTTAGCGGTTCGGTCTCTTAGTGGTCGCGGGCTGAACACCTCGTTACCTTGGTGCTTACACCCCAACTCTATCAAACCCGTGTTCTACGGGGAACCTAATAATGGCGCTTCGTCTTGCGGAAGGCTTCGAGCTTAGATGCTTTCAGCTCTTATCCCAATTATGGCGTAGCTGCCCAGCGGCACCCTGTCGGATGACTGGTAAACCAGAGGCCACGCAAGCATGTTCCTCTCGTACTAATGCTTGCTTCCACTCAAGCGCCAAACGCTTCCAGTAGTTAACAACAGAACTGGCTCACGACGTTCTGAACCCAGCTCACGATCCCTTTTAATCAGTGGACACCTGCACCCTTGGCAGCTTATGCACCGCCAGGATAGGAAGAGCCGACATCGAGGTACCAAGCCGCGCCGTCGCTATGAACGCTCGAGCGCGACAAGCCTGTTATCCCCAGGGTAACTTTTCTGCCGTCTCACGCTCTCAACAAAAGAGCAGTGAGGATCGCTATGCCTCTCTTTCGAGACCGCAAACCTTATTTTTCGGTTTCCGGTAAGGCTACCTTTTGCCATTGCACTCAACTCCGGAGTTCTAAACCGGATGAGGTAACCATTAGGCGCCCGTGATATTTTTTCGCGGGCGTACCACCCCAGCCAAACTGCCCATCAATCGCTGTCCCTCTAAAGGTTAGCTGTACAAACAGTGAAGGGTGGTGTTTCATCAATGACTCCGGAAAACATTTCTGCCCTCCATCGACGTCTCCCACCTACTCTACACAACACTACGCGTACAGCAACAACAGACTACAGTAAAGCTCCTGGGGTCTTCGCAACCCACTGGAAGTCCCTGGCCTCTACACCAGGAAAGAATATTCACAAGGTCTCGGGTAGGGACAGCGCCGACCTAGTTAATCCATCATGCACGTCACCAATTAAATGACAAGGAATTACGCTACCTTAAGAAGGTTACGGATACCTCCGGCCTACACCAGTCCTTTGGCCCGTTGAAACAAGCTTTCAGATACTGGCAGTGGCCACGACTCGCTGACTATACACACCATTTATGGCTAGCAGTCAGTTATGTTTTTGTTAAACAGTCCAGCCGGCCTTGTTAGTGTCCCCTGCAATCGCGCTCATACGAACACCACCGCAGGGACCCCTTATACCAAAGATACAGGGCTAACTTGCCGATTTCCCTTACCTCGAGTTATCCCTTACACGCCTAAGCCTACTCAGCTAGGGCACCTGTGTCGGTTCTGGGTACGGACACTACTGATCCTTCAGTACGGGTTTTTCAATGACTCCAGGACTCAACCGAACCCGTATACACGGGCTATTCCAAGCTTAACGTGCTTCTCCTCATTACGAGACTCTACACGCTTATTCTTGTTAGACACAGCGATGACTGTGTTCGGCTTATCCGGAAGTGTCACCCAGTACTGCTTGCGTTACCGCATGTACAATAGTGGTACGCGAATATCAACGCGTTTCCCCTTCCACCACGCCCAGTTAAGGGTGGCGTTAGGACCGACTAACCCTCAGCTGACGAACAGTGCTGAGGAACCCTGGCCCATTCGGCGACAAGGATTCTCACCTTGCTTTGCTGCTACTGTTAGCAGGATTCTCATTCCCGGGCGATCCACATGACCTTGCGACCATGCTTCTGCTCGCGCGGGACGCCTCGTTACTAAATCACTCTTTCGGAGTGTTCTATGGTATCGGTTACTGGCTTAGTCCCGTCCATTTTCACGACCCGAGCCCTAGACCGGTGAGCTATTACGCTTTCCTTAGAGGATGGCTGCTTCTAAGCCTACCTCCCGGCTGTTTTAGGAGTCGGATACGCTTCTACCTTTTACACTTGACCAGTAATTAGGGACCTTAACCATAGTATGGGTTGTTCCCCTCTCGTGCTAGGAGCTTACCCCCCTGCACCGTTTCCACGGGTCTAAAATACTTGAGTATTCGGAGTTTGACTTCATACCGAGGTCTCATGACCCCTGTCGCATAAAATCAGTCGCTCTACCCCTCAAGCCATCTCACCGTAGACTAGACTAAGGCCTATTTCACGAGGAACCAGCTATTGCGAGTTACGATTGGCTTTTCACCCCTACACCCAGCTCAGAAGAACGCTTGTACACAGTACCTCTTCAGACCTCCACCCCCTTGACAGGGGACTTCATCTTGGCCAGGCGTAGATCAACTCGCTTCGGGTCTTGCACAAGTGACTACGGGCACTATTCGCACCCAGCCCCTCGCATGCTGCGGGCAATTTCGCTTTCGCTTCGACACACCAACGTAAAGATGGTTCGTCTTGCCACTTACACAAACTCCCTGCTCCGTTATCCGGAACGGATGACGCAACACCGCAAGAAAACTAAACAGTATCCTGTAAAATTTTCGCTTTAATGCCGCGTCTTACTGTGGCCGCTTAGTTTCAGGCTCTTTTCACACCCTTGTACGGGTTCTTTTCAACTTTCCCTCACGGTACTAATACGCTATCGGTCTTGAGGAGTGTTTAGGGTTGGGAGTTGTTGCCTCCCATGTTCACCAAGGAGTTTCAACCCTGGCTACTCAGGAACCATGCCACAACCAATTATCGAGCGCTTACGGGACTATCACCCTCTAAGGTCTCTCTTTCCAGAGAAGTTAAGCTTAGATTTTTGGATGTTTAGCACGGCCCAAACCACACATTTCCACAATATTACTATTGCAGATTCATTTTGCCCTGGTCCGCTTTCAGTCACCCTTATTTACGGAATCACAATTGTTTTCTCTTCCTGCGGTTACTAAGATGTTTCAATTCACCGCGTTCCTGCACCAATTGAATGGTGCGAACCCTAAGGTTCACGAAGTCGCATTAAGGAATCCCGGTATCAACGCTTGCATGCAGCTACACCGGGCTTATCGCAGCTTGCCACGCCCTTCATCAGCTCTCAAGCCAAGCCATTCACTAAACGGCGTTTTACCACTAAAAATTAACAGCAAAGTTATATTTATTATATTATATTCTACCTGGTAAATCCAACTCGTATGCACGACTCGAGATCATTAAATGAATGCGCGAGTCCTTACTCTCTAAGCTTGGCTCAGAAAGCGCATGGATTCCGATGAGAACCATCCGCTCGCAAAAAAGAGAACGAATGATTCAACTACTCATTCATCAAACAAAATTCAAATAATAATCATTTATAAGGTTTACTGCCATATTAAAAAAGTTATTAAATCATGCAATAACACATAGTAAATAATGAATCAAAAAGTTTTAGCAATATCAATAATCTTACTAGGATTAGCATCACTTTTTACCACTTTAAACTTTAAAACAAGTGAAGACTTCTTGACAAATGAATTAATCAAAGCTAATAATAATTCATGCATACTTGAAAACAATTATTGTCTACACACTGATAAGGATTACTCAACATACTATTTTGGAATAATAATAGGACTAATAATTATTGCAACAGGAGCTTACGTGTTATACGAGTATAATAAACCAAAATTAAAAACTAAAAAATTCAAAGAACCAAAAGAACTAACAGAAGAAGAACAAGAAATATATAAATTAATTAAAGAAAGCGAAGGCACAATTTATCAATCAGATTTAGTGAATAAAACAGAACACTCAAAAGTAAAAATTACACGAATCCTTGACAAATTAGAAAACAAAAAAATAATTGAACGCAAAAGAAGAGGAATGACAAACCTTGTAGTTCTTAAATGAAACTAGTTTCATAATTAATATTATAAACAGTTTCAGAACCAAAAAATTTACATGAAAACCAAAACACTACTAATATTCCCTCTGATATTATTGCTTTCAGGATGTACAAACGTTACTGATAAAACACAAGTAAGTGGGAATATTGTAAACCTTGCAAACTCTTTTTCAGAAATGAAAATACCCCTTAGTGAAATAACCACTCAAGCAAAATTTTATGAATATAACGCGAATGGCAAAACAGTAAAATTTTTCGCAGTTAAAGGTTCTGATGGAATTATTAGAACAGCTTTTGACGCGTGCGATGTTTGTGGTGGCTACAAAGGATACAGGCAGGAAGGAACAGACATGGTTTGCAACAACTGCGGAAGACACTTTTCAATAAATAGTTTAGGAACAAAAAATCTTGCAGGTGGCGGATGCTGGCCAACATATTTAGAGCACGAAATTGACAGTGAAAACATAATAATTAAAGAAAGCAATTTATACACGATGAAAGGTGTGTTCTAAATGAAACAAACAATAACTGTTGAAGGAATGCACTGTAATGCTTGTGAAAAACTAATAACTTTAGTATTAGAAGATGAAGAAATACTTGTGAATAATATATCCTATAAAAATGGACGAGTGAGTATTGAATATGATAATACAAAAATTAGTTTAAACAAAATAAAACAAATAATGGAACGTGAAGGTTATAAACTAAAATGACACTATCAAAAAAAATTCAAGTTGAAGGCATGCACTGTAATAGTTGTAAAAAAATAATAGAACAAGCAGTGAACGAACTTGATGGAATACAAAATATTAATATTGATTACGTAACACAAAAAGGAACAGTAAAATACGACGAGCAAAAAACGAGTTTTAAAAAAATAATAACTAAAATAGAACAAGCAGGGTACACTGCGTGCGAACAAAACAATGAAGAAAAACAAGGTTTTAGAATAAACACTAAAACACTAAAAACATCAACACTACTTCTTGGACTATTATTCATACTATTTGGAGGATACACCTTAGCAAACAATTTTTTCCAACTACCTGAATTAACTCAAAGTACATCAATAATGCTTCTTTTTTTAACAGGACTGCTAACAGGATTCCACTGCATAGGTATGTGTGGTGGGTTTATAATGAGTTATAATAATGCGGATAAGAAAAACCACTTGAAGTATGGTATAGGAAAAACAATAAGCTATACAATAATTGGCGCATTATTCGGACTAATCGGCTCAATAATAGTCTTCACACCAGCTCTTCGTGGAATGGCTGCAATTCTTGCAGGAGGATTCTTAATAATTTTCGGACTAAACACTCTAAACATTTTCCCATCACTCCGAAGAATAAGAATACCCCTCCCCAAAGTCCTCAAAAAAATTAATTCACAAGCCGTTAAAACAAGAAGCCCCTTTGTAATAGGGCTCTTGAACGGCTTGATGATAGCGTGCGGACCTCTTCAAGCAATGTACGTGTTTGCGGCTGGAACTGGAAGCGTAATTCAAGGAGCATTATCTCTTTTCGCATTTGGAATAGGAACTCTTCCAGTATTACTCGGATTCGGTTATTTTACATCATACATTTCAAAAAATTCAACGCACAGGATTCTAAAAGCTTCAGGAGTAGTGGTTCTCGTGTTAGGCGTGATAATGATAAATCGCGGACTTGCATTAACAGGTGTGGGACTAGATTTGAATAGTATCACAGCTTCAATGAATTCAAATACTTTAACAGGTTTAGCAACTTTTAATGAAGATTATCAGGAAATAAGAATGAACGTAACCCGTTACGGGTGGGAACCTGATAGTTTCGTATTAAAAAAAGGAATTCCTGTTAAGTGGATTATTAACGGCATAAGTATTAATGGATGTAATAATGCAATCCAAGTGCCTAAATTAGGATTAAATTTTGACATTAATAAAGGTGAACAAATAATAGAGTTCACACCAGAAAATGAAGGAGTTATTCCTTGGAGTTGTTGGATGGGAATGATACCTGGAACTTTTTTAGTAAAAGAAGAAATTGGAAACGAACAAGAAATGCAACAAGAATTATCAAAAATACCTGTTCAAACTAGTAGCTCTTGCGGAGGAAGTTGTGGAAGCTCAACTTGCGGTGCTGCTACCGGTGGAAGTTGCGGATGTGGAATATGAAATTAAAAAAAATAAAAAAAGAAGACTACTGGAAAATATTATCAGGAACTCTTGGAATATTGCTAATCTTTTCATTATATAACAATTTAATGAATACTAACTTAAACGGCTTGACTGGAAGCATGATTTCAATAGATGAAGCATCAATAAAAGCATTAAACATAATAAATAATAATTTATTAGAACAAGGAACTACTGCAGAATTAATAGATAAAACTGAGGAAAGTAATTTGTATAAAATAAAAATTGAAATAAATAATCAAGAAATGGACAGTTATGTTTCTAATGATGGAAAACTACTTTTCATTAACGCTGTTGATTTAGATAACCCTCCTCAAACACAAACACAACCTCAACAAGTAGAGCAACCTGAAACTACGCGAATAAGTGTCAGCGCTGATGATGACGCTGTTAAAGGAGATGAGAATGCACCTGTAACAATAATAGAATTCAGCGATTTTGAATGCCCTTTCTGCGCGAGATTTTACGCTCAAACCTTGCCTGACATACAAAGAGAATACGTTGATACTGGAAAAGTAAAACTAGTGTTTAGAGACTTCCCCTTAGGATTTCATGCTAACGCTCAGAAAGCATCTGAAGCCGCAGAGTGCGCTAACGAACAAGGTAATTTCTGGGAAATGCATGACAAATTATTTGAAGAAGGTGTTAGTGGTGGCGTAACATCCTTCAAACAGTACGCTTCAGATTTGGGATTAAACACTGACACGTTCAATGATTGTTTAGACACTGGTAAATATGAATCTGAAGTTCAGAACGACCTTAGTGACGGGCAAAGTTACGGTGTTAGTGGAACACCTGCGTTTTTTATTAATGGAATACTAGTTACAGGTGCACAACCTTTTGAAGTTTTCAAAAACGTAATTGATGAAGAACTCGCAAAATAAAAAAAAATGAGATGATGAAAAATGGAATGCAAAATTTGCAGTGGAGATATGAGTAATATATCTTGCGAATGTGATTATTGTAATGATAAAGAAATCGTGATAAACGTATGCTGTTACTCTTGCTTACAAAAAACTAAACAAAAAATATGAAAAAAACGACTTTGCAAATAACTGGAATGCACTGTGCTAGTTGCGTTACACTTGTGAACAAAGCGTTAACAAAAAAAGAAGGTGTTGTTGAAGCAAATGTTAATTTATCAACAGCAAAAGCAACAATAACTCATGAAAAATTAGTAACTGAGAACGAACTAATAAACATAATTAAGAATTCAGGCTACGGTGTTGAAACAGAAATATCTTTCAACCATGAAAAAAAAGAAATTCAAAACCTGAAAAAACTATTTTTTATCAGCTTGGTTTTTGCAATACCTTCACTCATTATTGGAATGATTTTCATGTGGTTAAAAATAACAGTACCCTACTCAGATTACATTTTATGGGTGTTAGCAACACCTGTTCAATTCATAGTTGGCTGGCGGTTTTACAAAGGTGCGTGGTCTGCTTTAAAAAACAAAACTGCAAACATGGACACGTTGATAGTTATGGGTACGAGCGCTGCTTACACGTTTAGCATTTACACAACAATGTTTAATCCAACAATAGGACAGTATTTTGAAACTTCAACAATTCTAATAACGCTTGTAGTAATGGGAAAACTTTTAGAATCAATTGCGAAAGGAAACACTTCAAATGCAATAAAAAAACTAATGAATTTATCCCCAAAGACTGCAACAGTATTGCGTGGCGAAAAGGAAATTAAAATAAAAATAGACAATGTAAAAATAAATGATATAATACTCGTTCGACCTGGTGAAAGAATTCCAGTTGACGGAAAAATAATTCAAGGACAATCATTTGTTGATGAGAGCATGATAACAGGGGAAAGCATGCCTATTGAAAAAAAAAGAAATGATAAAATAATTGGTGGAACAATAAATGAAACAGGCAGTTTCACTTTTAAAGTAACAAGAATTGGAGAGAACACAACATTAGCACAAATAATTAGAATTGTGGAAGAAGCTCAAACGCGAAAAGCACCTATACAAAGATTCGCTGATAAAGTGTCAGCATACTTTGTTCCAGTGATTTTATTAATATCATTTCTAACTTTTTTAACTTGGAACATTTTTGGTGAAAATTTTTCTTTCGCGCTTATGACTTCAATTTCCGTTTTAGTAATTGCATGCCCTTGCGCATTAGGCCTTGCAACGCCAACAGCTATAATGGTGGGCACGGGCAAAGGTGCTAGGAATGGGATTTTAATAAAAGGGGGCGACGCGTTAGAAACAGCTCATAAAACAAAGTTTGTCGTGCTGGATAAAACTGGAACAATAACAAAAGGACAGCCTGAAGTAACTGATTTAATCCCGTTTCAAAAACTTTCGAAAAATGATGTATTACAATTAGCGGCGAGTATTGAACAATTATCCGAACACCCTATTGCTAGAACAATAGTTAAAAAAGCTAAAAAGAAAAAATTAAAATTATTCAAACCAAAAAAATTCCAAGCAATTCAAGGAAAAGGGGTAAAAGCAATTATTAATGGAAAGCAATACTTTTTGGGTAATATCAATGATGATAATGAACAAATCCAGAATTTAGAAAAACAAGGTAAAACAGTAATATCCTTACTACAAAACAAGAAGGTTTTAGGAATAATCTCTGTGGCGGACAGTGTAAAAGACACTTCGAAACAAGCAGTTCAAGAAATGCAAAAACTTGGGATAACTGTGTACATGATGACGGGAGATAATGAGCAAACAGCGAAAACAATAACAAAACAAGTTGGAATAAAGCATTTCTTTGCAAAAGTAATGCCTAAAGGAAAATCAGACCACGTCAAAAAATTACAAGAAAAAGGAATTGTTATGATGGTGGGTGATGGAATCAATGACGCGCCAGCACTAGCTCAAGCTGATATAGGTATTGCAATGGGTTCTGGAACAGATGTTGCAATGGAAACAGGTAACATTGTAATAATGAAAAACGATTTATTAGACGTGGTTAAAGCAATAAAACTAAGCAAACAAACCATGGCAAAAATAAAACAAAACATGTTCTGGGCATTATTGTACAATGTACTAGGAATACCTTTAGCCGCTGGAATTATTTACCCATTTACTGGAGTTCTTTTATCTCCTATAATTGCTGGAGGTGCAATGGCTCTAAGCTCTGTTAGTGTAGTGACAAATTCATTATTGTTACGATACAAGAAATTATGAAAAAATTAACAAAACATTATTTAAATTTTACTCAAACAAAAGAGTAATTATATAAGGTTATTGTTGTATGGAGTTAATTTATGGATGACGTAATATGCTTACCCCTATATGGTAAAAAGAAAGAACCTATGAACGTTCAAGAACTATATGACATTTCTAAAAAGTACTATGATAATCCTGATATGGATAATTACAAAAAAATATATGGAAAAAGAACTGAATACGCTTGGATACTTGACGAACAAAAAATTGACTTTGATCAAAATTATGTTAGAGAAACAGTAATTGAAAACATAGTGAAAGGAATCATGTTTGTTGAAACAGAAAAAGGAACATTACCTGTCGGACATTACACTTACGTTATTCATGATAGCAACATAGCTTACTTGGATTTCATAACATCTTTTTTATTGCAACGCGGAATATTAACAAAATTAATGCCAAGAATAATTCAAGAAATGAAAGAAAAAGGAGTTAAAACCATAAAAGCAGTGCCTTATACCAAAAATAATTTGGAAGTTTTTCAAAAAAAATTCAGATTCAAAAAATCAGGGCAATTCATGATTAAAGAAATATAACAATGTTTAAATAATATTTTATATGATAAATTTTTATGAAAGAGAGAATATCTTTAACACTTAACAAATCAATTCTTGAACAGGTAGATATGCTAATTGATTCAACAAAAATGCGTAGCAGAAGTCATGCAATAGAATTATTATTATCTAAAGCATTAAATACGAAAAAGATTGAACATGCGTTAATACTCGCAGGAGGAAAAGGAACAAGGCTTAGACCTCTTACTTATGAAATTCCTAAAGTGATGATTCCTCTTCAAGGAAGACCTTTCTTACAACACTTAATTGAAATGCTGAAAAAACATGACATTACTGACATACTTCTTTCTGTTGGTTACTTGAAAGAACAAATAAAAGAATACTTTGGTAATGGCAGTAAATTCGGAGTGAAAATTCGATACATTGAAGAAGAAAAACCCTTAGGAACTGCTGGCTGTTTGAAACTTGCTAAATCCTTTTTGAAATCAAGCTTTGTAATGATGAATGGCGACGAATTTAAAGAAGTGGATTTACATGACATGTTTTCTTTTCACAAAAAAAGAGGCGGACTTGGAACAATTGGTTTGAAAACAACTGATACACCTGAAAATTATGGAATTGCAGTGATGCAGGGCAGTAGGATAATGCGTTTTGTTGAAAAACCAAAAACATTTGTTTCAAACCTTTTCAGTGCAGGAATATACATTTTAGAACCTGAAATTATTGACTTAATCCCTGAAGGATATGCAATGGTTGAAACAGATTTATTTCCAAAACTAGCTGAACAAGGCAAACTTGCAGGATACCCTTTTGAAGGTAGATGGTATGATTTAGGAACTTTTGAAAGATACGAAAAAGCAATTAAAGAACTTGGAAATGAAAACGCGAAAGATTAGCTTGTTTTTATTGTTTTTATTTATCACACCAGCTTTATCTTACGATGTGATAATCGTTCTCGGTCATGAAACAATAAACAATGACACTGATATTTCATTAGAATGGCGTGAAAGAATATTATTAGCATTAGAATTTATGAATGAAAGTGAAAAACTAATTTTGAGTGGTGGTTATTCAAATCTTGCTTTAAAATATGTTAACGTGCCAGTAATTATTGAAAACGATTCATTGGACACCGTTGGAAATGCTGTTTACACAAAACGAATTATTCTCGAAAATAATTGGACTAACCTATTAGTTGTTACTAATAATTATCACGTGAAGCGCGCTTATAACGATTTTAAGTACGTTTACGGTGAAGGTTTCAAAATCTCTTTCTCAGGCGCGCCCGCTCAAGTTAATGATTTAAACTTATTTTTTTTAACAGTTCAAGAATTATTTAAAACTTTATTTAAAAAAATAATTTTATTAGGCGTGCCAGAAGGAAATCATGAACTAATACTTGAACGATTAATGAAATACCACCCCTGGTATTAATATTTTACAATTTATTTGCAATAAAATTGAAACGAGAAACTTTTTTCCCATTAACTTCAATCATTTCAAAAAACATTTTTTTAAGTCTGACCCATAAACGATTTTCACCTACTGCATGGTAAAATACTAGTTCTTCAAGTGTTTCGCTATGATGGCCAACACCTAAAACTTCGTACAATTTTCCTTTATAATGCTTGTAAACTCCTTTTCTTATTCTATTTTGAATTTTTTCTAATAATTCATCCACATTGTTTAAAAGCACTACTGTTGGATGAAAATACATTAAGCTGTTCGTGTTGTGTTTTCCTATAACGTAAATTTCGGGTTTTCCTTTTTCTAGACGTGATTGGATGGCAACACCAAGCTCTGTATGCACTCCTGTTCCGCCATTCGCGTTTAATATTACAAAAACATCAGCTTCACGAACACCATTGATATCTTCTACAGCGTATTCTCTTGATATTTTTGGATTTTCTTCATATGGTTTGAGTGGTTTATGAAGAGTCCAATCAGCAGTTATTTCATGACCTAATTCTTTTAATTTTTTGAATAAATCACGTACTTCTTCTTTATTGGAAAAACGAGAAGCAACATAAAACTTCATACAATGATAACACTATTTATAATATAAAAGAATTTATGAACTTGCCTTTTAATAAAAGAAAAAAAAATGTTGAAATGGACACTATTAAAAATTGTATAATTGTTTTACAGAGTGTTATTTTTCATTTCCGTAAGTATTTTTGTTTTCTTTTGAGTTGTTCTACCCATTCTTTGTCCAAATCAATGTTAAATCTGTTCGCGAGTTGAAGTGCTAAAACAATAACATCCATTATCTTATTTTTGTTGTTAGGGCTTTTTTCAAGTATTTTAATTTCTTTCTTCAACATTTGTATTAATATTTCAGCACGTGTTTTATCAAAACCCGCTTTTTTTTCAAAATCAGCAATTTTAATTGATTTAATGTCATAGTATATTAGTATATTATAACTTAATAATTTCTTAAAAATGAATTGGAAGTGGACTCGGTGGGTGTCTCACTTGCGTTTTCCGTGACGCTACTTTTATTTTCCGGATTGGTTCTTGGGTGGTTTCGGAGTGGTTTAGGGTTCAAAGCAGCTTTCATGGTTTATCACTCAGTCATTTTCTTTAAGAAATTTTCCTATCATACTATAATAATATTCCTTGTCTTTTTTGCTTGCTTTTCTAACTAAGTGTTTGTAATCATCTACTTTTAATTCTATTATCTCTGCTGGTTTAATTTCTTTATGAGAGAACCATTGATGAGAATTTTTTGGCATTTCTTTAAAATTTTCGCTTTTGATTCTGTGTAAATAAAATTTTTTCCCAATTCTAATGTTTCCTTCTATCAGCACTAACTGCACTGGATTTTTTGTGTAATCTGCGTATTTATGCAATTTTTTATCAGCCAGTCCAAATTCTATTGCTAATTCTTTTATGTCTGTTGCGTAAACACCTTTTAAATTACTGTCGGGATGACCTGTTAGGTCAACTGCCATTTTTGGTTTTAGCACTTTGTTTTTACTAATTGAACCGTGCCACAAGTGTTTTGGATTCAAAGCAGCTTTCATAGTTTGAAATGTTTTTTAATCTTTAATGCAGTATCTTTAGCTTTTACAGAAGTATTATCAATTACTAAATTATTCACAAACCCGATTTCTACAAACTTGTGTTTTTTTAAATTCTCGTCTAACTTCTTTCTTGTTCTTATTTTGTTATACTTTTTTCTTGAATTATTATTAACCCTTTTCATTAATTCTTCCTTACTGGTTTTTAAATGAACAAAACAAACCTCACTCTTGTTCTTTTTTAGTACATTAATCACTTCTTTCACAAACCAATCATCTTCAGGTTTTGAATAGCAATACGTGAAAATTAATCCTTCTGCCTCTTTTGCCATTGAATCAAACATTACTAACCTAACTTTTTCAGAAGTTCTAAATACTCTACTTAATTTTTTCACATATTCTTTAACCAAATTTAAGGTAACATGATTGTGAAAGATTTTATAATCTGTGATTTTCTCAAGTTCTTTAGCAACAGTTAATTTACCTACTGCAGGAGAACCATACAAGAAAACCAATTTCATATTATACTACACGCAATCCTATTATCAAAAGTATTTCGGAACTAATCTGGAAAAATTAACGGAAGTGGACTCGGTGGGTATCGAACCCACTGCCTCCGCCTTGCAAGGGCGGCGCTCTACCGAGTGAGCTACGAGCCCAACCAAAAAAAACACGGAAGAACGCTTTATAAACTTTACCAAGGAAGACTAGTTACTATCCCACTACTCATTCCCCAACCTGCTATGGCTGGGATCCAAACGCGGAAACTGAAAACTCCAATTATGAACATAGTTGAAAAAATATCAATAGCATTCTCTTTTAAATTCTCACCAGACAATCCGCCCCTATCATAAGCTGATTTGAGCGTAATAGAAAATAAACCAATATTTGCAATAAATGTTCCAATCAAAAAAAGAGGGATTGAAGCAGCGTACATTCCTTGTTGTAATGAACAAAGACTATCCACATAACCACAACCAATATTGGATAATTGAACAAGCATTAACATGAAAACACAAATGGATAAAAACACTCCAAAAAGTGTTATAATACCTCTCTGAAGACCGTTTTCATATCTATCCAAAAACCTTTTAGTAATTGTAAAAGGAACACCGAATAAAACACCCCACATGAATCTACCAAACCAAAATGCAATTATTCCTAGCGAACGTGCCTCAAAGCCAATTTGATTTACAATAAGAGCTAAAATATCAGGTAAATCTTTTATGAAAATACCTAGAAAAGGAATTATATTACCTAACAAATCAAATAATGGTTGGAACATTCGCATAACTGAAATAATATAAGGTAATGCTGATCCAAACACGCCACCAAGCGCTAAGGGTGCTGCAACATTTAGTGTTGCGCCAACCATGATTAAACTAATTATGAGTACTAAAACTGCGCCAACATTAATCATGGCACTTATATCCCCAAAAACAGCCATTAAAAAATATTACACTTTTAAAATTTATAAATGTTTATTCACTTAACTCATCAAGAAAAATTGAATCAGAAAGATTTTCTGATTTACTTAAACCTTTAAGCAATTCCTTTAATTTTTTAAAAACCTTTTTTTCCTCACTTCCTTCAACAAAACTATCTGAAAAAGAAATGATATGGGGATAAAAATCAATACGACCCTTATTGTACACTATTCCAAAAATACGCTCCTCAAAATTTGTAATTTTAGATCTAATAATACTTGATAAACTATTTTCAATTAAAAGATCATACTCATCTTTACCAACCAAATCAACAATTATACCCTTATTCTTAACTTGCGTTAAGTAATCACTAACAAAACGAAAATACGAACTAGAAAACTCAAAAATATTAGGAACAGTAATTGTGGGAATTTTCTTTATCATAAACATATTATTAAGAATATAATTATTAAAAATTTATGAAACAGAATACAATTTCTTAGCTTTTTCAATAACTTTTTGCGTATTCAACCCTAATTTTTCTAATTCTGTAACCATCCGTTTTTTACGACTGAGAAAAAAATCAGGCGACCCAATACTAGCATAAAATTTTTTCGTAGTAGGATGTAACTTTTTCGGATTCCACAAATCCTCATGTTTATTATCCCATCCCCTAAGAGAATCAACTAAAGCTAAAATCTTTGATTCAACACTATTTGGGATTAAATCAATTGGATTACTCGTTTTGAATTCTTTATTAAAACCAACTCTACGAGTTTCTTCAGGAGTCCAACCAAAACAATCATGACGCATAGCAATATCACCCTCTTTTTCAAAACCATGCTTCTTAAGAATTAAGAAAGTAGCGTACTGATGAAAAAAAGCATTCCTCCCCTTAGAATACCATAACCTTCCAATATCATGATATTTAGCAGCAAAAAATAATTTACTAACATCTAATTCTTCAGAAATCATTCCAACTACGAATTTAACAAGTTTAGGTACAGTTTTGTAATGAAGCACTCTATCTGACTTAATCACGTACAATTCTAACATTAACTTATCCAATGATTTCATAGCTAACACTACACTAACATTTCTTTTAAAAAAAAAAGGTTTTGTGTGCGAATTAGGTAAGAACCGTTTTTTACTATATCAACCATAAACTAAAAACTAATTATTTATGGAGGTGATCCAGCGGCACGTTCCCGTACCGCTACCTTGTGTCGACTTAACCCCCCTCATCGAGCTCTGGTTCGTCACAATCAAAGACTGCGCCTCACCAAAACCCAACTCGGCTGGTTTGACGGGCAGTGTGTGCAAGGAGCAGGGACGTATTCACCGAGGTCTGTTGAACCTCGATTACTAGGGATTCCGGCTTCATGAGGGCGGGTTACAGCCCTCAATCCGAACTAAGGTAGGGTTTAGGGGATTGGCTCCCCCTTTCGGGGTGGCGTCCCTTTGTCCCAACCATTGTAGCTCGCGTGTAGCCCAAGGGATTAGGGGCATACTGACCTATCATTGCCCACACCTTCCTCATTCTTAACGAATGCAGTCCTCTTAAGGTGCTTAACAAACCGAAGTTGGTTAATAGCAATTAAGAGTGTGGGTCTCGTTCGTTACCCGACTTAACGGGACATCTCACGACACGAACTGATGATGGCCATGCACCTCCGCTCAGCGCGTTCGGCAAGCCCTTCAGACTGGCCTTCATACTGCTGTCGCCCCTGGTGAGTTGCACGGGGTTGACTCCAATTGAACCGCAAACTCCACCCCTTGTTGTGCTCCCCCGCCAATTCCTTTAAGTTTCAGCCTTGCGACCGTACTCCCCAGGCGGCAGATTTAATGCTGTCGCTTCGACACTGCCCCCCCACTAGAGAGGGCAATACCTAATCTGCAGCGTTTACAGCTAGGACTACACGGGTATCTAATCCGCTTTGCTACCCTAGCTTTCGTTCCTCACCGTCGGACCCGTTCCAGTATGACGCCTTCGCCACAGGTGGTCTACCAAGGATTACAGGATTTCACCCCTACCCAAGGCATACCTCATACCTCTCCCGGTCCCTAGCTAAGCGGTATTCCCAGCACGCCGTTACTTTAAGAGCAACGATTTCACCGAGAACCTACTCAGCAGGCTACGAACGCTTTAAGCCCAATAAAACTGGCTATCACTTGTGTTGCAGGTGTTACCGCGGCTGCTGGCACCTGTCTTGCCCACCACTTTCTAGTCAAGCACTTTACACTTGACCACAGCAACTCCATAGGAGTTGCACTCGGGGTTCCCTCATCACGCTTTCACGCATTGTGAAGGTTTCGCGCTTGCTACGCCCCATAGGGCTAGGGTCCTTGTCTCAGTACCCTTCTGAGGGCAACTGCTCACACAGCCCCTACGCATCTTAGGTTTGGTGAGCCGTTACCTCACCAACAGCCTAATACGCCGCAGACCCATCCTCAAGCGAATACGCACGAAAGGGTGCGAATCATTTCAAAGAAAAAACATTCCAGTATTCTTCTTCTATCCTGTATTATCCTCAGTTTCCCGAGGTTATACAAGTCTTGAGGGTAGGTTATCTACGTGTTACTCAGCCGTTCGCCAAGAACTCCCACGAGTCCTTTAAGCTTGCATAGCTTAGCCGAACCCCGATAGCAATAGCCTCCAGCAGGATCAACTGGTATTGCTTGCAGAGTTACTACCAACAAAGAGTGTGGAGTTCACTTCTCCTTACACTATTTTGGTTCTTACCTAATTCGAGCCAATTCACCTAGTGACTGGCGCACACAAAGATTCTGAATCCGCAAGTGGAAATCGAACACCCTCACTAACAACCAAGATGAAACTGGTTTATGTTTCAGGGTCGAACCCGATACGTTCTTACGGCAAGAATAACAAAACGTTAAAACATTTATAAAGGTTACTGAACAGTTTTTTTCTCAAGTCAAATACTTAAAACTAATTGCGGAACGCAAAACTAATTAAAGAATAATATTAAAGATATTTAGATGACAAAAATAAAATTATTAACTTATAATATTGCATTTGGGAGCGGAAGGAATACTGGTAATTATTTTAAAACCACAAAAGGATGGTTGTTCCCGAACCCTAAAAATGGAGAAGTAATAACTAAAATAGGGGAATTAATAAAAAAACAAAAACCCGATATTGTTTGCTTACAAGAAGTTAACTTAGGTTCAAAAAAAAATGGTGGTGTAAAACAGGATAAGATAATAGAAAACATCACTGGATTAAAAAAAGTTCACTCAACTAGCAACACACTATTTCCATTTTACTTAAAACTCTCAAACTTAGTGTTTACAAATCAGAAAGTTGTTAAAACTGAAAAACTCAAACTACCAGTTATAATATTCAGCAGATACTCAAACCTTATAACTTTTAAAATAAACAATAAAGAAATTGACTTAATAAACACGCACTTATCAACAGCAGTTAATGTTAACTTATCTAATAAAATTACTTTAAGCAGACCTTGGCAAATAAAAAAAATAATAAACATGGTAAACAATAGAAAAAAACCACTAATACTTTGCGGTGACTTAAACTGTTCAGACAAATGGAAAGAATACAAAACACTAAGAAAAAAAACAGACTTCCAAGAAATAAAAACTCAAAACACGTACCCTTCTTGGGATCCGCAACATAGACTGGACCACGTACTTGCAACACCCGAAATAAAATTATTAACCACAAAGGTATTGCAAAGCAATTTATCAGACCACTTACCAATAATCAGTGAACTAAGAATTTAAAATATAAAATAACACTTCACTAATATTACTAACTTCAACAACTGTTAAGTTCCACTCTGCTTGAGTATAATTATTCAAATCAAAAAATTTAGGCACGTACTTAAAACTCCTAAAAACAAAACCTGACAAAATTTCTTCCTCAACAACTTCCCGCTCGTAATATGTTATATTGTTCTGCCCTTTCGGAATTAAAAACAATTCTTTACCAGCCTCACCAACAGCCTGCGCTTTTCCAATTAACCCATCAATATTTCCTACGTTCCCGTTAAAATCAATAGTGCCAGTTAAAGCAACACTATCATTCAATTCTTTTTCTAAAACCGCTGCAATAATTGTTACAGCAGTAGCTGCGCCAGCTGAATGGCCACCAACAACAACACCATCAATATCAAATGTTACAATAATATCTTTATCGTTTAATGAATAACCACACACGCTTTCAGCAACTTGCTTTGCAATTTCAACACTGACTTGAGTATCTGTTTCAACAAAAGGATTAGTATTCAATAAAACCCTACCACTACCAGCTAAAATTTCCACACTAATGTTTCCAACACTTCCAAAACCTGCATTATTAACTGCTACAACACTAAAAGAACTTTTTAAAACAAAAGGATTTGATAAATGTAGAATTGGAAGTTCTTGCGTTTCAGAATAATAAATGTTTCTTGGAAACAACAAGCCTGCTAAGAAAACAAGAATGTAAGAAAAAATAATAACATAATCTTTTTTTCCAAAACTCTTTTTCATCCATATTATGTAGGAAATAATAATTTAATAACTTCACCTTACTCAAAACTTTTTATGAGCTACCGTGCACAAAAAATTACGTACTTAATTATGATGATTTGCTTATTAATAATGCTTTTTTTATTAATTAATTTTGAAGCTGCCAAGTACTGCACTTGCCCTTAATTTTTCAATTTTAAAAATAACCAGTTAACAACTCCTAAAACAGCGCAGTAAATTCCTAAATTAATAATTGATGCGTGAACACCGAACACGCTTGAAGACTTGATTAATTCAATCTCCAGTTTTAAAGGGAAAACTTCAGCGAAAAAACGTATAAATCCTGGAAACATTTCAATCGGATAAAAAATACCACTAATAAACAAAAAAGGAAGAGTTAAAAGTAATGAGAATAGAATTGCAACAGTTTCGTTCTCACTAACAAAACCAATAACCATACCTATTAACGTGTTCACGCAAGAAACAAGAATTAAAACAACAAATAATCCTATGATATTAATGTTAAAACTCGCGCCTAAAACTAAAAATAACAAAAATAAAATTGTGAATTGAACAAGACTAACTAAAAAAAATACAACGCACTTAGCGAACAAATAACTTAACAAAAAAGTCTTACTCGTTCTAATCCTAACCAAATATTTTGACTTCCTGTCAAAAATAACGCTGGTAGATGATAACATGAGCAAAGTAAAAACTGACAGAACACCCACAACTAATGGAAAAGCAGTTGCTGACGGACTTGAAATATCGTACACACCATTTTTATTCACAACCACTGGATCTGATAAAAAACTCACATCCAAATTTTTAACTAACTCTAAAGTTGAAACAAAAGAATCAACATTATCAGAAATGACATTATCAAAACCCTTTGTAATAGATTGAACACTAACAGCAAGAGTGTAAACACCTTCAACTTCAGATTTTAACTTTATTTCACCTTCACGAGCAATACTTGTTTTAAAACCACTAAGCGCAGAATAAATAAACCAATCCAAATACGTTTCAAAACGAAAATCACTATTATCATAAAATACGCCTAAATTCGCTTTTGATAAATTAGACAAATCACTTTCAAAACCATCACTAACAATAATTCCAATAGTGTAAGCATCACTCTTCACGCCACGGCTTAATTCTTCAACGCAAAAACTTTCAGACTCATTAAAAATAACAGTTGAAAAAGAAGACATAACTTCATTAACAAAACGTGAAGATAAAACCGAATTATCCAAATCGCACAAACCAATTTTAACATCGTTAAAAGTTGTTAAAGAAGGAAGAATCGCCATTAAACCACCAAGAACAAAAGGTAATAAAATGATAAGAACCAAAAACTTACGACGCCTAATAAGTATTAATACCTCTTTCTTCACCATTTCAAAAGTTCTCGGCTTAAACATTTTCAACACTCATCAAAAACACGTCATCCAATTCAGGGACTCGTGAAAAAACTTCTTCAAAAACAATTTTTTTACGAGAAAGAAAAGAATAAAATAAACCTTTATTAACATATGATAATGCGAGAATTATAGAGTTCTTTTTCAATTCTAACACGCGAACCTTATTACGTTTACAATAAATCTTAATATCCTCTTCTTTATCTTTATTAACGTAATTCGTTCTTAAACTAATAACAACGTCAACGCCTCTGCGCTTCAATATTTGCTTAACACTACCTGCAGCAAATTTCTTACCATTCTTTAAAACTAGAACTTCACTACAATTATCCTCAGCCTCATTTAATAAATGGGTTGTTAACAAAATCGTATAACCTGTATTCTTCAAATGCCTTAAAAAACTCCATAAAACTTTACGATTATAATAATCTAAACCCGCAAAAGGCTCGTCGAGAATAATTATTTTAGGAGAATGAAGAATTGAAAGAATAATGTTCAAACGCTTTTTTTGACCGCCGCTCAAACTACTTGAAACAGAATCTAATTTATCAAACATCAATAATTGTTTTAACAAAACTACTCCTTTTTTAAGAACTTTTTCTTCCTGCACACCACTTAACGAACCGAACAAAACAAGATTCTCCTTAACTGTCAAATCCTCAAAAAACGCGTCCTCTTGAGGACAGTAACCATAACATCCGAATAACTTAACATAACCTTGTTTTAATAATAGTCCTACAAGAGATTTTAGAACTGTTGATTTACCACTACCACTTAAACCAACAACACCATATATTTGACCTTTACTAACATTAAAAGATAAACCGCAAATGATTTTCTTATTCCCTCTTGAAACAACAAGATTGCGAACACTAACACGAACATTCCCACCCTTTTTCTTTTTCAAAAAACTAAACATAATAATAGAAAAAGAATTAATACCTTTAAAAATTATATATTCAAAAAAGCTAAAAAAAACTTTAAAATGAATGTAATCTTAATACAACCACCAACAAACAAAGCAATACAAGAAAACTACGTATCTTTACAAATCCCCATAAACCTCGCGTACATAGCTGCAAGCTTAGAACAAAAACGTGCTAACATAACAGTAATTGATTACTGCGTTCAAGAATTTAACAAAAAAAAACTAATAACACAACTAGAACAACTTAAACCAAAAATAATAGGTTTCACAAGCCTAACAGCTTCAATACATTTAGTTAACGAAATATCACAAATCATAAAAAAACACGATAAAAAAATAATAACAATATTAGGCGGACCGCATGCAACAGCACTGCCTAAACAAACACTTGAAGAATTAAAAGCAATAGACATAATCGTGCAAGGGGAAGGAGAAAAAACAATACAAGAACTGTACACTTGCATAAAAACTCGAAAACCGCTTAAAACAATAAAAGGAATAGTTTTCAGAAGAAACAAGAAAATAATAACTAACCCGAAAAGAAAACTAATACATGATATTAACAAAATAGTTTTTCCAGCAAGACACTACTTTAATGAACGAGAATACAAAAGAAATCATGTGTCTAGAGGATTCTCACGAAAACACTTACGAATAGCGGAAATAATAACTAGCAGAGGATGTCCTGGAAAATGCATATTTTGCGCAGGGCACGTGAATTATGGAAATAGAATACGATTCAGAAGCTTTGAAAACATAAAGCAAGAAATTTATGAATTAAAACAAAAATACAAAATAAATCATATAACAATAGAAGATGATACGTTTACAATAAATCATGAACTGGTCAAAAAAATAGGGAAATACTTAAAACAAAACAACATAACTTGGAACTGCAATACACGCGTAAACACTGTGAATTTAGAATTATTACAACACATGCAGAAATGCGGTTGCAAAAAAGTGGTTTTCGGAGTTGAATCCGGAAGCGAGAAAATACTGAAAATAATACGAAAAGGAATAACCTTAACGCAAATAAGAAACGCGTTCAAATGGGCTAAACAGGCAAAAATAAGATATGTTGAAGGAACATTCATACTGGGAAACCATCCGCAAGAAACAGTTAAAGATATTGAAGAAACAAAAAAACTAATCTTCGAATTAATGCCCGATTTTTTATGCTTAACAATAATGTGCCCATTTCCTGGAACGCCAGTTTACGAAATCATGCAAAAACAAAAATTACTACCAAGAAAACCAGACTGGTCGAAATTCACGTTCATCAACAATCAACCGTCTTACAAAAAATTAGAACACGTGAACAGCCAAACACTAATAAGAATACAAAACCAAACCCTAAAAAAATACTACACCTCACCAAAATATGTGATACAACAAATTAGGAAAATAAGAAAACCATATGAAATAATGTACTTCTCAAAATTGGCAATTGAATTCACAAAAAAATTTTTAATGCGGGAGACAGGATTTGAACCTGCGTAAGCACTAAGCTAACGGGTCCTAAGCCCGTCCCGTTTGACCGCTCCGGCACTCCCGCAATTACAAAAAATAATATTAAAAAAGGTTTTTTAAAAGTTGCTATTCAACACTTAAACCTAATTTTTTATGAAGAGCTGTTTTAACATGTCCTGAAATTCCGTTGAAAGAGCCGTGCCACTTAACCTTACCTGTTTTAATTGATTTATACGGGTCATCAAACGGTGAAGTATTATAACACTTGCCGAACTCGCTTACGAAATGCGAATCACTTCCCGCGAGTTTAACAAAACCTCTTGCATTGTTTAATGCTTGCAGATTATGTTTTTGAAATATAACCCTCCCATTGAAAATTTCAATAGCGTCAAAATTGTAGTTAACGTGTTTGAAGTGTTCTCGTGATTTGTCAAAAGGATGAGATGGAATTGCTAAACCGCCTTGTTCGTGAATTTTGTCAATTGTTTCTTCAACGCTTAAACCTTTTTTGATTTTTTCCTGAACGTATAAACCTAATATTTCTCCTTCAATTGTTTTAACTTCGATTCCGGGAAGTATTTGTTTATACTTGTTATATTTATGAAATCGCATAGTATTATGGTCTGTTATGAACACGTAATCAAAACCTAATAAATCCATTTTCTCCAACAGTTTCTTAACATTCATGTTAGCACAATGCGAAAAACGTGAATGCACCTGAATATCAAACTTCATTATTAGAAAGAATAAATTACTTCTTTAAAATGTTTTTATTAGTTAAGATTTTTGAATTTTTTTAATTCTTTTTACTGGAATCCCTGCGTAAACACTATTTGCTTTAAGATTGCTTCCTATCTTCACAAAGGAATAAGCTCCAATTATTACATTATCCCCAATCTGCGTGTTTGGAGAAATTGTTGAACGTGCGCCAATTAAAACATTTGATCTAATATTTATTTTTCCAACAGTCATTTTTTTAGTATTATCATTGAACATATGACCTGATAATATGGCATCATATCCAATATGAACATGATTACCTAGTGTTATTAAATGCGGTTCAAAGATATGTCCACCAATATGACAATTTTTTCCAGCTTTCAATCCGAAAAGTTTGTAAAAGAATGAAGGCATCCCCGTTCCATCCTTTGAAAGTAAAATTAACCTGCTGAGCATTATACTATAACGATAACTTAACACTACAAAATGATGCAAAAAATTAAAATTAGTTAAATTTATTATGGTTCTTACAAATTTGTTGGAAATAACATTAAATGTAACAAATAGCACGTTAGTTATTAAGAGTGTCAAGAAAATACGAAGTGGTATGTATAAATCTAAAAATAACAAGTACCCTATAAAAAAAGAGAACAGTATAAGGCTGAATTCAAATATCAATGAAATTATAGTCATGTAAACTTTTACATAATCATTACTGATCTTTATTTTACTCATCATTCAATTTTTATAATTGTGATATTATAAATACTTTCAGTTAGACCTGACATGATATGACTATTTTTAACCCAATTAATAATATTATTAAATTCTTGAATTGAATTATTATTTATTTTAACCCTAATTTCTTCGGTATGTTTGTTAAGATTTGCATCAATATTCTCTGGAAAACCCAAAATATAAATGAATAGGGTTATTAATAGAGACAGTAAAACAACTTTTGCATATAACTTGTTATTATTATTAATATCAAAAGAATCAGCTTTTTTGTTCATAATAGAAGCTAAAATTGTGATAATTATTATTATAACAAGGTTTACAACTAAAGCAAATTTGAAAGAAGTATAAACCACTGTTATTAACATTAATGTAATTATTATTAATGAAATTGTTAAAGCACTTTTATACTCTTTTACCTGAATTTTTTTACCTTTAATTATTAAACGTTTTTTTGTTAGGTAATAATAACCAAATGTTTGGAATGATGCTAAAAGCATAGCGATAAATATGGGAAAATTAACAAATGATATTGTTTGAGAAAACCAACCCATTGCTGGTTTTGAAAAGTCAGCAAGCCCCTTACCTAAATATATGTATGGTAAACTTTTATCCTTAAACCTAGTGTAAACTGAACTATGTAAAAAATTACCTAATAAACTTAATGCAAGAAATAATTTGAAAACATTATTTAATTTAAAAGACAGAACTAACCCTATGATTATAAGAATAAACATCAAACTAATTCCTGAATTGATACTTAAATCTCCTCTCGCTATGGGCTTATACTTTTTTTTATCTTTTCTTTTTCTATCAGATTCTAAATCCATAAGATCATTAAACAAATAAATAGAAGAATACATTACTAGGAATGATAAAGCACCAAAAAATAAATTAATTAAATTAATCTCTTTGAAAGTAAGTAGATAAAATAGTGCACCTACAAAAAATTGAGCTATGTTCTTGAAGAAAGTGAAACGAATATTACTTGTAAAAAGTAGATCCTTGACAAGTTGGGGTTTTTTTTTGATTCGCATAACGTGTTAGATGGAATTTAATATTAATTTACTTTCCTCTACGCATTTTTGCTTTTCTTTTACGTTCTTTCATACGTTTCTTACGGGTTTTCCACCTACATCTGTGCTTACCACGTCTGCCAATAGTCTTCTTCCAATTACGCGAACTTCTTTTCATTACTTCAAAAATAAATTAGAGAATCACTTTTAAACGTTTCTAATTAGGGATACGTGCTGGCCATTTGTTAATTACTTTTTTGTTTATTTAAAATGTGATAATACTCTTTAATAACTTTCTTTGAACATTCTTTGATATTATGATAACTTTTAACTTTATAATAAGCATTATTCGCAAGCTGCTTTCTTTTTTTTGGTTTGTTTTTTAGTTTCATAATTGATTTTGTGATTACATTAGAATTATTGCTTATAATGCAATCTACATCTGGAGTAAGCCACTCTTTAAACACGGGTAAATCACTTAAAATTAAAGGTAATTTACAAGCAGCGGCTTCGAGAATTGTTAATCCCTGTGTTTCTTGTTTGGATAAACTAATGTATGCATCTGCGCCACAGTAAGCTGATTCTATATCATCAATGAACCCTGTAAAAATAGCGTTATTTGAAAAATCAAATTTTTTTTTCTCTCTTCCACAAACAACAAGTCGAATATTTGGTATGGTTTTCATAATTTCACACAATTGATCGAAACCTTTTCTTTTATCAATTCGACCTACAGATAATAATACAAATTCGTCTTTTTTTATCCTATACTTTTCTCTAAACTTATCCCTTTTTTTTGAACTATAACAAAATCTTTCTAAATTTACACCATTGCTAATGACTTGTATTTTACAATCACAAATCTTCTCAAATTCATTTTTTGCATACTTTGACGGAGCAATAATTAAATCAACGCGTTTACATAAAATTTTTAACCAATATTTATAAAAAATTTTAGTTATGAAAGATAAATTGTTAAACTGAAATGATTCTGGAGATATATGACCATGTAATATTATGGGCGTTTTTTTATTAACCAAATATTTTAGACAATTATAACCTGGAATATGAATATCAATGATATCTGGTTTTTTTAAATTATCTATATGAACATCCACCCCATTTTTCTTAAATTCATTTTTTAAACTGAATAAATATGTTTTTAACCAACCCGTATCTTTATCAGCGTTTAATATTTTTGATAACTTTAAAATATTTTTTATTTCTAATATAAATAATACTTTAATACGTTTTTTTTTATTCATGTTATAACTATTTAAAAAGAATAAAAATGTTTTTAAAAAGTTTATTGGTTTTTTAAAATAAACTTATGAAGAGCAACATTAAACTAAGTGTTAAAGTTGACCATAATTTTCCAAAACTTTTTTTGAAATCAATTATTTTAAAAATATTCAATAATGGTATGGTTATGCTAATGATTGAAAGTAGGGAATGATTCATAAACAGAAATCCGAGAGTTAATATTATGTGAATTATATAAATTATTCCTTTGATTAAAATAATTGAATTTTTTAACCCTAATACTTGTACACTCGTTTTTTGATTTGTTTCTTTATCTATAGTGAAATCACGGATTTCTTGACCTATCTCTTGAATGGAAGATAATAAGAAAATTAAGATACTTCCTAATATTAACCCTATACTATAACTAAAGAAATAATAGTATCCAGCGAAGAAAACTAAAACAGCCCAAGTTGCATGAAACAATACATCAAAAAAAGGTCTAGATTTTGCACGAAACACGGGACCTGAATACAAAACCATAAGTGATAACATGATTAATAATAAAAAGAAATATTGTGTGTTTACAAAAAGTGCTGTAACCAACACGAAAATTATTAAAAAAACTGAAATTGTTTTTCCAAATTTTAAATTTTTTTTATCACAAAAAATGTTTCTTTTACTTTTATGATTATCTTTAGCGTCAAAAGGAGCATCAATAAAATCATTGTAAACAAAAGCAAAAATGTTAAAAAAAAATAATGAAACCATTAAAATAAGGAATTCACTATTTACCTGAAACCCCGAAAAAATCCAACCAATCAATGCGAAAGATGTTGTGTATAATGCATGATTTATTCTTAAACGTCTTAAAATGTTCATTAACTAATATCCATAATGTTTTATTTTAAAAAATTTAGGGTAATGCCCTCGCCGGGATTTGAACCCGGGTTTCCGGCTTGAGAGGCCGGGATCCTTGACCGGACTAGATTACAAGGGCGATTCAATTTCAAACGGAATTATTGTTTTTAAAAGCTTACGGTTACTAATTTTAAACAAAAAAAATAATAAAATGGGCCCAATCGGATTTGAACCGATGACCTCTGGTTATCCTAGAACACTTTCTTTTTTGACTGTTTCAGAGGTTGTCTTATAAGACCAGCGCGCTACCAAACTGCGCCATGGGCCCAATAAGAAAACATTACTAATAATTGTTTTAAAAATGTTATTATTCTACTAATTTTAATAAATCATACTTTGTAACAATTCCAACAATACTACCACGACGACTGACAAGCACTGCTTTACTATTCATAACTAAATCCTTAATTTTTTTTACGGGCTCGTCAACATGCACAATGGGAAAAGGATGACCCATTATTTTGCCAACACTTTTTTTACCTAAACCATTACGAAGATTTAGTACTATATCTTCCTCACATGCTTTACCAACAACAATACCTGAATCAATTATTGGCAATTGAGAAATGTTATGCAAACGCATTGTTTTAGCAACAGAACGGATAGAATCAAAAGAACGTGCGGAAATAACTGATGAACCCATAATAAGCGCAACTGTTTTTTTAGTAGAATTATCATACAAATTTAATAACTTATTAACTGAAGATAATCTCGGATCAACCTTGCTTGACTCTATTTTAGACAAGTGCGCTTGAGAAATACCAACTTTTTTTGAAACTTCCAATTGACTTAAACACAACTGTTTTCTCTTATCTAAAAGCAAATACCCTGTAATCATATAACTACTGGTTATAATTATTAATAAAACTATAACTTAAACTATATAAAAATTGTTGTTTTCTTTGTATTTCATGACACATAAACTATTTTTGGATAAAATTTTTAAAACACCTGACGATAATAAATTTGAAATCGCGGAATTAAAAGGAAAAGGTCATCCTGACACATTATCTGATGCTCTTGCTTCACGTATATCTATAGATTACGCGAAGTGGTGGATGAATGAGTTGGGAGTAGGGGTAGAACAAGTACCTCACCATAATTTTGATAAAATATTACTTGCAGGAGGGGAAGTTAATATTAAATGGGGTGGTGGTGAAGTTATTAAACCATTTAACACTATTCTTGCAGGTAACGCAACAATAAAACAAGGAAATATTGAAATTCCTTTAAAACAAATAGTTTCCCTTTCCGCATCAGCTCTTTTTAGAAAAAGTATTGGAATGAAAGTGGAATGGGATTTGGATATTTCTAATGTTTCAACAAGCAGTCAAGCGTTATCAAATACTTACTCTCAAGGACTTTTTGCGAATGACACGTCGTTTGGGACAGGACATTATCCACTAACTAAACTAGAACAAACAATGTATGATGTTAACATTGAATTAGAAAAAATAATGCAGAACAAAAAATTTTTGGGAACAGATGTTAAAATCATGGGCAGACGAATAAATGACGAATACGTTTTCACACTTGCAGCTGGAATAAAAGATGAAAGTGTTAATTCAGAGAAAGATTATTTTAACCACTTGAGTTACATTCAAGAAAAAATATTAAACAAACTACCTGAACCTTCAAGGTTGAGCATAAACCAAAATGACACTCCGAAAAAAGGGACGAATGAAGAAAATTATTATTTATTAGTTACAGGGTCATCAGTTGAGAACGCTGATCATGGACAAGTTGGTAGAGGTAATAGGGTTACTGGTATGATAACTCCTTTTCGACCGCAAACAATTGAAGCCATCGCAGGTAAGAATTTAACAAGACACGTTGGAGGATTTTATAACATATGGGCTCAGCAAATTTCTAAAAAAATTTGGGAAAGAACAGGCGTAGGCTCGCAAGTAGTGATAGTTAGCGAAATTGGAAAACCAATACAAGACTGTTATATTGGCGTATCATCAAAACAGGAAGTGAACAAAGAAATTGCAAATGAAACTTGTAATAAAGTGATAAAAGGATATAATGATTACTTGAATGATTTAATGATTAATGGCGGTGGAAAACACTATCCTTTTAATTATGTGACGTGAAAAATAATTTATGTTCCGGCAAGAAATAATTGAACGTTACGAAAACGCTTTCGGAAAAAAATTTTTTAACACATGTTTCAAACCAATTAAACGAAGCATTAGAGTTAACACACTAAAAATTACTCCAGGACAACTTGCGATACGATTAAGAAAACAAAGATTCGTCCTAAAAAAAGGATTCCCTCAAAACAGTTACGTAATTGAACGGGAACGAAAAATGTTAGGAGGAACTCTTGAATATTTACTGGGCTATTTTTACGTTCAAGAATTAACATCACTAATCCCACCTCAATGGTTGAAACCAGAAGAAAAAGATAAAGTTTTAGACATGTGCGCCGCGCCAGGTGGGAAAACAACTCACTTAAG
>JAAOXS010000022.1 GCA_018220985.1 Nanobdellota archaeon | reverse complement strand
GTTAAGATGTTTCAGAGAAAAAACTTATTACAAGATGGAGATTTTATTTTAATTCAAACAAGAGTTTCAAATTTAGAGTTGGAATTAGAGAAATTAAAAACACAAATCCTAAGTTTGAGAGGATTAGTTAATAAAAAACTTTCTTATGATAATCCAGAGCCAACAGAAACAATTAAAAGTACTGATGGATTAGATGGATTGAGATAAAAATGCCTGAAACAATATTTTTACAACCCAAAAAAAGAGATCTCCCAATGCCTTTAAAGATTTTAACATCTCCGAAGACAACTATCGCACTTGGAGCAACACTCGGAGCTCTTTTATTTCCTGCTTCTGCTCTTGCAGGAACGCGAGTAGTTGGAAAGATGATTGTGCCTAAGACATTAAAAGGGGCTTTGATAGCAGGCATAACAATTCCAACTGCAGCAGGTGTTTTATCTTCATCTAAAAAAGCTCGAACTATTGTTAAAACTACTCTTGACCCTCGAGAAAGTATTAAAAGAGGAAAGAAAATTGGGGAAATTATAGAAGAACCCAAAAAAGCAAAAGAAATTTTAGGAATTACTGAGGAAATGACCCTTACTGAGAAAATAAAAGCAGGAGCAAAGACAGCGGGAAAGGTTGGAGCTATAATTGCGGGTGTTGGAGCTGTGGGTCTTGGGGTTAAGAAAGTTTTGCCTACTGCTCAAAAGATTTTACAACAAAGACGTGCTAAAAAAGAGTTAGAAATTATAAAAGAACAAGAAAAAGCTCAAAAATTAGCGGGATTAAAACAAGTTGGCTTCACAGAAGCCCGACCCGTTGGTTTGGGTGGCGTTCCCGTTGCTGTGCCCTCTCAAATTCAGCCCATAGGAGCTCCACAAGCAACGCAAAGACCACAACCCTTACAGAACATCATTCAAATTGCTGTTCATTAAATTTATAAACCCTATTCACTATTAAATATTGGTGGTTTGCTCACGCTTACCACCTGCATAATCATGGCTAACCTAAGACGAACAAAATTAAAAGCAAAAAGATGTGGTTGTAATGTTAAAGCTGTTGATAAGTGCGTTTCTGTTGAGGAAGTTTACAAATTAATGAACCAACAATCAAATACACCTAAGGGGGTTCCTGAAGATGGCATTAGCAAGTGATATTCTTCAAAAAGTAAAAATTGGAGCTCGTGAAATGCAGTCTTCTCTTGTGCAAGGGGTCGGCTCTGCTTCTGAATTTGTTAGAAAAAGCCCTGTTACCTCTGCTGTTAGTGTTGCTGGTGGTGTGCTCGCTGGCGTTACAGCTGTCCAAATTGTTAGAAAAACTCGTAAAAAGTCTACTAAGCGTAAAACTAAATCTAAAAAAACTACTGCTCGGAAGACAAAGTCTAAAAGAAAAAAGTATGGCGGACATACTAAAAGAGGGTGGAAGCTTGATAGAGCAAAGAGATCTAAAGAGCCCCACGAGTTAGCTTATCAGCGACGAAAGAAAAAAGTTAGTAAGAAAACTAAAAAAAGGGTTGGAAAAATATATTATACAAAGAATGGTCAAGCTTACAAAATTCTAAGAACAGGTCAAGCTCGTTTTATTAAAGGCGGGAGGAGGAAAAGATAATATGGCTGTAACTATTGTTAGCGATACAACTTTAAGTACCGCAGCAAACACAAAAACATCAGATTTAGTAACTGGACAATATGAAAATGTTGGAAAGGGAAAAATCATTTTAGCGGCGTTGTCTTCGGCAACTGGCTTGAATGTAACTTTATCTGTTGGTGGTATTACAATCATAAACGACCAACCTATCCCATGGTTTGGAACTACTGGAACAATGAGTTTAAGTGACAATGTTGTAACAAGTCAGTCACTAAACGGCGGAAAAGTTGAAATGTTTTTGAGAAATACTACTGGAGCGGCATTAACTTGTGATTACCAGTTGATGTTTGAACCACAATAAACTTTAAATTAGAGCTGGAATAATTGCTCGCTTTCACTTTCATACTCAAAAAATGGCGAAAATAAATAATCAAGAAGTATTACAAAAGCTTATAGATGAGCTTAAACTTTATCCTGCAACAGACGCAATACCAACAGAGTTAGCAGAAAAAATTTTGCCTGTTTTTCAAATTAATTCTCAAGATGTTAATGTTTCTATTTTAAATAATCCTGTAATGTATAGGGATTCAACATTAAACGACCAAACTAAAAGTTTTTTTGTTCCTTCAGGGAAAACATGGGTGGTTTTAAATGCGGTGGTAAAATATGTTTCTGCGGCAGGGGTAGCAAACAGATATTTAACTTTTGTAATTAAAGATGATACTGGCGAGCAAATTTATATGATAAATAGAGATACTGCTATGACTGCAAGTACAACAGCTTATACTTTTTTTGTCCCTGGGCGTGGCGGTTCTGATAGTATAGAAGCAGACACAGGAAACGGCTCTATATGTGGTCGGAATAAAATATTACAAATACCTAAAGGATTGATTTTATTAGAGGGTTGGGAAATTGAAATTTCTTACCAAGCGGACAGAGATGCCGCAGATGATATGTTTGTAACTTTACAAGTTGATGAACAAGATAATTAAGCGTGACCTTAATTTTAAAGCGTGAAAATGAAACAATTAAACAAGTGGAGAACAAATTGCAGATAGATCTAATTAATTAATTAATTAATTAAGTATACTACTACTACTACTACTACTATGAAAGCAATAATAACAATAAGTTTAGATACAGAGTTAATAAAAAAACTCAAGGGTGAAAGCAACTATTCAGATGTAATTAATGAACAAATGAAAGGATATTATGATGTGAAATTGATTGATAATTTAGAGATTTTGAATGAGAAATTAGTAGAAATTAAGCAAAATTTGAAGTTTTCTCGTAAAAAAAAGCGTGTTATCGAGGAAAGCATAACCAAAATTGAGAAAAAACACAAACTTTTTAAGAAAAAACTGCTTTCAAGAAGTAAGATGATTAATGAAATTGAAAAAAGGCGTGCTTTAGAGAAAAATAGTCACCGACGAACAGAATATTTTATCACTCCTGCTCAAGAAGCGGATATATTATTAAAAGGAGGTAAAATATAATGAAAAAAATAATTTATTTTATAATTATTGTTAGTTTAAGTTTCTTTTTAGGAACTATAATCGGTTCATTGATTGGTTAAGATGTTTCAGAGAAAAAACTTATTACAAGATGGAGATTTTAT
>JAAOXS010000021.1 GCA_018220985.1 Nanobdellota archaeon | reverse complement strand
GAAGTGCGGAAGAATATTGGCACGGCGATCGTAGCTGCTTTCGCATTCGTAATAGCGTTAGTCTGGAGAGATGCCATAATAGGAATTGTTAATTCAATTATTCAAGCACTGAAACTTACTGGTTCAGGTTTATTTGTTCAATTATTAACTGCATTGTTAACAACACTCATCTGCGTTGTTGGTATTCTCTATTTTTCCTCATGGAGCGAGAAATAAATAATCACGTGATTGTTTTTTCTTATTTAGAAATTAACGTTTTCTTTCTTATAAATTTAAGTGGGGCCGGAGGGATTTGAACCAGCGTTTAGGTGAGCGCTACTTTTATTCTTAGAACACTTCTTAAGTCGTTTCTCGGATTGTTTCGGATTCAAAGCAGCTTTCATTTTTGTAAGATAGTCTTTTAATATTATTAGACTCATTATATATTTTATGTTTCAGAAAGATAAAGAATTACAAGAATTAACTAATAAATTAGATATACATATAGTTGGAGAAAGCCATATAAATTTTCTCATATTCTTGCTCAATGATTTTGAAAGAAATAAAATAATGTTATTTCTTCGGCGTAAAGAGCATAAAATAGTCATTAATAAATTAAAAATCTATATTAACTCAACACAAAACTGGTTCTCAAATCATATTGAAAGACTAAAAAAGGAAAATAATAATGAACCTTTTTTTTTATTTATAGAAATGTATGGAAATAAAAAAGAAGTAAAAGAAGAAATCAAAAAAAATTACAAAATTAATTTAAATCATTTAAAGAGTATAGTTTGCTTAGAAGATTCGAATCAAGCTTTTTGGGAAAAAGAGCGTTCTGATATCTTTGGGCGAGAAAATATATCTAAAGACGTGATCAAAAAAATTAATAACAATGAAATTAAAAAAAGTAAATTAAGTTTTTTTTCAAGAGTACTACCAAATAAAAATAAGAAAAATATAATGAGTCTTCTTAATGAAAACAACCAAGAGCATATTGATTATATTAAAAGGGAAGCTCATTGGATTAAAATTTTTAAACAAGAAATAATAAATAATAAAAATTATTTTCTATTAAGAAAGCGAAAAGTGTTAGTTATAATCGGAAGAAATCACATTAAAAAAGGGACTTTTATTAAATATCTTAAAAAAAATTTTGATTCTGTAAAAGAATACGAAACACCTGAAATAGATTTATCTACTTAATCATTAAAAGAAAAAAGTGGGCCCGGAGGGATTTGAACCCCCGGTCTACAGCTTAGAAGGCTGTCGCGTTATCCAGGCTACGCTACGGGCCCTTGTTATTAAATCAGTATTTACAGAGTATTTAAAAACCTTATTCATAATTGTTGTATAATGAATTTTGAAGAGTTGAAAAAAAAGTGTGGTTATTGTTGTAAAGAATTAGATTCTAATAATTGTGATTTAGATTATCATGATATTTGTAAAGAGTCAGTTGATTTTTACAATAAATTTTCTAAAAAGGATGGGATAATAAGTGAGTATGAAGAAATTAGTGATGCTGTAGAAAAGTTTTCAAAAAAGGATGTAACTAGTTTAAATGATTTCATTGATAAGTATGGGCGTGAAAAATTAGTTATGCGTATAGCAAATAAGTTAGTTCTTGATGATAATATTCGAAAGAGATTGGAGAAATCAAAGTCTAATTATTCTGGGTTTAGCATACCATTAAGTGCGAAGGATAATTTAAAGTTAACATTAGGTGGTTACGCTATTACTATGAGTGTGATAAGTTTTGCGCCAGTTCTTAGTTCTTTTTTGACAAATACTGTTTCATGTGCTCCTAATGGCGTGTGCGAGCGTTATGATCCTTTCAGTAATATGGTAACTAGTTTGTACGCTGTTTCAACTGTTATTGCTGCATTATTAACGGGTTATTATTCTGTAAAAAATAGGTTGGAGAAAAAAAAGTTAACCAGTTTATTATTAAGTAAAGAAAAAGGGGTTATTGAGTCTTGGATTGATTTAAAACTTGAAAACATTGTTTAAACTTTATGCACTGAGAAGCCGAATTTTTCGTTTATTCTTGTTCCAGCTGTTTTTTCTTCAATTGTTAGTTCTTTAATTCGCATTGTGCCTTTCAAGTCGTCAGTGAAGTGTTCAACGTTTTTTTTGCTTGCGTAAATTACGACGTTGCTTAATTCTTTTCCTAGTCCGAGTTTGTTGTTGGTTTTCCAAGTTCGTAATGCGCTGATGAACGTTTTCAAGTCATCGCCTTGTTTCAAAATTTTCTCGTCAGAATCTTCAGTTTTAGGCCATTTTTGGTGGTGGATGCTTTCTTCATTGTATAAGTTGTTCCATATTTCTTCTGTTATGAATGGTGTAAAAGGGCTTAGCATTCTAAGTGTTCCGGATAGTATTGTTTTCAATACTTTTTTGGATTCGTCGCTGTTTTTAGTGTTGTTGTATATTCTGTATTTTATCATTTCCAAGTAGTAGTCTGCGAATTCATGCCATAAAAAGTTGCGTAGGCTTTCAAGTGATAATCCCCATTCAAAAGAGTCCATGTGTTTTGTTACTTTGCTGATTAATGCGTGGTAAGTGTTCATTATCCATTTGTCAGCGAAGTTGTCAAGTTTTGGTTTTCCGTTTTTCAAGTGTTGTTCTATGAATCTTGAAGTGTTCCAAATTTTTGTTAAAAACTTTTGTGAGTATTCCATTTCTGAAGGGTTTATTGGCCAGGCTTCTCCGGGCATGCTTTTTCCAACCCATTGTCTGTAAGCGTCTACGCTGTATTTTTTGAAGAGTTCTTCTGGCAGTATCATATTTGTTGAGCGTTTTGCCATTTTTTTGCCGTCGGTTCCTTGAACCATTCCGTTGATTAGCACGTCTGTGAATGGTAGTTTTTTCTTGTACGCTAAGCATCGTGCTATGGTGTAGAATAGCCATGTTTTCGTGATTTCTTCTCCTTGTGAGCGTAAGTCTGATAGTCTGTTTTTTCTTTCTTTGCTTAACCATTGTGAAACGTGGTGCGCGCTGATTGATGAGTCCATCCAAGTGTCCATCACGTCTGTTTCGGGTAGCGCGTTTTTTCCGCATTTGCATTTCTTAATTTTTTTTGATGGGTTTATTGGCAGTTCTTTCTCGTTTGCGAATATTGTTTCATCGCATTTTTCGCAATACCAAACGGGGAATGGCGTGGCCCAGTATCTTTGGCGTGATATAACCCAGTCCCATGCTACGTTGTTGTTCCAGTCAAGTAGTCTTTGTTTAGCAAATGAGGGGTGCCATTTCATTTTATCACTTGCTTCCGCTATTTCTTTTACGAGTTTTGTGGTTGCGAAGAACCATTGTTTTTTGATTAGGATTTCAAGTGGTGTTTTGCAGCGTTCGCATGAATTAATTGTTTGATTGGTTTTTTTTGTTTCGAATAATAGTCCTTCTTTTTCTAGTTTTTCAACGATTTTTTTTCGAGCTTGAATTACTGTTAGGTCTTTTAAAAATTTCGTGTTTTCGTTGAGTTTTCCGTTTTCTTCTATTGATTTTATTATTGGCAGTTTGTGTTTTACAACCCATTCCCAGTCAGTTTTATCTCCAAAAGTGCAGTGGTAAACTGCGCCAGTGCCGAATTCAGGGTCTGCTTTCTCGTCAGCGATTATTTTAACTTCTTGTCCGAAGAAGGGTATTTTAACTATTTCTCCTATGAATTCTTTGTAACGTTCATCTTTTGGGTTAACGAAGACCGCGACACATGAGGGCATTAGTTCAGGTCGAGTTGTTGCAATTGTTATTGAGCCTTTTTTGTTTTTTAATGGTAAGTTTATGTGGTAAAAATTGGTTTCTCTTTCTATTTTATCAGTTTGCGCTTCTGCAATGGCTGTATGGCAACTCACGCACCATGATACGGGTGCTTCTTTTCTGTAAACGTATTTTTTTTTTACCATTTCAAGAAAGGATTTTTGGACGCGAGTTTTGTAATCATCAGTCATTGTTGCATATTGTTTACTCCAGTCAACACTCATCCCAATTACTTGAGCTTGGTTTTCGCGAATGTTTTCAATGTTTTCTAATATGTGTTTTTCGCATAGTTCTTTGAATGCTTCAATGCCTATTTTTTCAGCGGTTTTCCCATATTTTTTTTCTATAAAAATTTCAGCTGGTAATCCATGACAGTCCCAACCCCAAGGGTGTAATACTGAGAATCCTCTAAGTCGTTTGTATCGTGCCACAAAATCTTGGTAAGCGAAATTAAAAAAGTTCCCAGCATGTAAGGATACGTAAGGGTATGGTGGTGGGGAATCGATTACGTAGTTTTTCTTGGTTTCTACGAATTCGTAAGTTTTGTTTTCAACCCATTTTTTCGCCCATTTCTTTTCTGTTTCTTCCACGTTGTAACGCTTATCCATAGTCATGTCTAAAGTCTCTCGAAATTGAATAATAAAGTAATCGGTCTATTGTACGGGGCGATCACTTTTTAGATTCATAACAATAATTTAAACATGATTTGATTTTTAAATTTTTTTCGTTAGTTTTATAAAGCAAAATTGAATACTTTATTTTTATGAGTGATTATCCCTGGCAAAAATTATGATAAGATTTTGCTAGAGAACACTCTTTCTAAGGTGAAAATTAATATGAAAACTAGTGAGAACAATAAAAGGGTTGAGTGTCCCTGGTAAAGTACCAAAACATTATTACAACATAACTGCAGACTTACCTTTCAAGGTTAGTCCGCCAATAAATCCTGCAACAAAAAAACCAATAAATCCTGAAGAATTAAAACAAATTTTTCCAAAAGAAAGTATGGAATTAGAAATCAGCAAGGAACGGTTCATTCCAATACCCGAAAAAATTTTGGAATTCTACAAAAAATACAGGCCAACGCCATTAATTAGGGCTAAGAATTTGGAAAAAAAAATTGGGACTAATTGCAGGATTTATTATAAGTATGAGGGTGCGAGCCCTACTGGAAGTCATAAATTAAATACTGCGTTAGCGCAAGCTTTTAGCGCGAAGAAAGAGGGCTTGAAAGGTTTAATAACTGAAACAGGTGCTGGGCAGTGGGGTAGTGCATTAAGTCTTGCGTGCAAATTATTCGATTTGGATTGTAAAGTATTCATGGTAAGAAGTAGTTATTATCAGAAACCTGGAAGGAAAACGATTATGAATATTTATGGCGGACATGTTCTGCCCAGCCCAAATGAAGAAACAAGTTTTGGTAAAAAATTATTAGACCAAAATCCAGAGCATCCGGGAAGTTTAGGAATAGCAATAAGTGAAGCTTTAGAAACTTGCATGAAATTAGAAAACTACAAGTATAGTCTTGGTTCAGTGCTAACTCACGTGTTAATACATCAATCAATAATTGGTTTGGAAGCTAAAGAGCAATTGCCTGAAAAAGCGGATGCAGTAATTGGTTGTGTGGGTGGTGGAAGTAATTTTGGAGGAATAGCATTACCTTTCTATAATACTGGCGCTGAATTAATTGGTGTAGAGCCAGAAAGTTGTGCGAGTATGGGAAAAGGCGAGTTCAAATACGATTTTGGTGACACTGCAAAAATAACGCCTATGCTAAAAATGCATTCGCTTGGATGCGAGTTCGTACCACCGGCAATACATGCAGGCGGGTTAAGGTATCATGGAGTGGCACCGTTATTGTCAGCTATAAAAGAGCATGGTTTAATGAAAACAGAGTATTATAATCAGAAAAGTGTTTTTGAAGCTGGAAAATTGTTCGCTGAAACTGAAGGTATTATTCCTGCTCCGGAAAGTTGTCATGCAATAAAAAGTGTTATAGAAAATGCTAAGAGAAGAAAGAATCAGGTTTTAGTGTTTTGTTTGAGCGGGCATGGGTTACTAGACTTGACAGGTTACGAACAGTTCTTGCGAGGTGAGTTAGAATGAAAAATATTAAATCAAGAGAACTTGTTAGTTATAATATGACTGATAAAACAGGTTTTGTCGTGACGCCGTGGGAGGTGTCCGGTAAAATTGATTATAATAATTTAATCAAACAGTTCGGAACTGTGCGAATTAATGATGTTTTAATTAAGCGAATTGAAAAGCACACTGGACCTGCTCATTTCATGTTGCGTAGAGGTATGTTCTTTTCACACCGTGATTTGAACTGGTTGCTTGACAAGTACGAGAAAAAAGAGAAGTTCTATTTGTACACAGGAAGGGGTCCGAGTGGGCGAATGCATCTTGGTCATTTAATGCCTTTCGTGTTCACTAAGTGGTTGCAGGATAAGTTCAAAGCAAAATTAGTAATTCAAATGACTGATGATGAAAAGTTCATGTTCAGGCAGGATCTTGAGCTTGAGCAAACAACTAATCAAGCGTTAAGTGATGCTTTGGACATTATCGCTCTTGGTTTTAAGCCAAAAAATACTGAAATCTTAATTGACACGTTTTATTCGAAAACGTTGTATAATAATGCTATTCGTGTTGCTAAAAAAATTACTTTTTCAACAATTAAAGCTGTTTTCGGTTTTAATAATAGTACGAATATTGGTAGCATTTTTTACACGAGTTTTCAGGCAGTTCCTGCTTTTTTGGAGAGTGTTCGTCAGGGTAAGAATGTGCCTTGTCTTATCCCTCACGGTATTGATCAGGACCCGCATTTTAGGGTTTCACGAGATGTTATGCCTAAGCTTGGTTATTATAAGCCTGCCGCGATTCATAATGTGTTAATGCCTGGTTTGAAGGAAGGTGGGAAGATGAGTTCTTCAGATCCGTCGAGCGCGATTTACACAACTGATTCTGCGAAAGAGGTTAAGAAAAAGATTGGAAGCGCTTTTAGTGGTGGTCGTGATACTGTAAAAGAGCATAGGGAAAAAGGAGGTAATCCTGATGTTGACATGTCTTATCAGTTGCTTAATTTCTTATTCGAGCCTGATGATAAAAAGTTAAAAGAAATTTATGAGAGTTATAAGAATGGTGATATGCTTTCTGGTGAGTTGAAAGCAATTGCAATTGAAAAAGTGAACTCTTATTTGGCTAATCATCAGAAGGAGCGTGTTAAAGCAAAGAAAGTGCTTGAAAAATTCTTGTTAAGGGATTAATAAAGTTTTTATTCTCAAGTCTTAATCATTTTTTTTAATGGTAGTTGATGAATTCAAAAGAGAAGAGTATTACAACTCAATTTTTGATGTTGAAAGTTTGCAGAAGTTAAGATTAAACCAAGACGATCTTTCCAACCTGCTTGAGCAAAGTGTTTATTCAATTCCGAAATCAGAAGTTAAAAGAATTGTTAATACTTATTTTAGTAGAGCAAAAAAACTTGGATTAGGGGGAGCAAATTTTTTTCCTTACATGAACATTCCATTATCATCAACCAATCAAGCAACTGGAAACCAGTTTGATTTAGAATTCCTAACTTTACGCCGGATTCACTCGCATCCAAAAAAAGATCCAGCACCTGATTTCGTGTATTACACAACTAAACTTGTGGGTTACTCATTAACACGACTTATAACAATCGATGGGGAATTTGAAAAAAATCGCGTACTATACCAGCCAAGTTCAGAAATTAGAGCTGCGCTTATGACTAATTCTAAGCAAGAAATTTTTGATAAAGTTTTCAAAAGGTTTGGTGAAAAAGAATCAGAGTATTTCATGAAAATTTTTGAGAACGCTTATGAAAAAAAATCTAATGAAGTCGTAAATTTACGAGAAATAACTTTTGATAACACTAGCAGTTGGAATAATAAGAAACAAAGATTCATTGGTCATGCTGGAAGTTTTCAAATACCAAGCTTATTAGGTGTAAAAGTTGAAGAGTATGAAGTTGATTTAAAAAACCCATCTCAAAAAATTGAGTTTCATAAATTAATGATGTCAGATCATCGCTGTTCTTGTGGAACTCACAAAAACGAAGCTAATGATGAAGGGACAAAGGTAAGAATTCATTGTCATCATTTTAGCGCTGCTGAGAACATAGTTAATAAAGGTTTGAAAAACGTTGGCAGCGTAAAAATAACTAATAACACTAATGTGGACATTAACAATTTTACTGTTGCAAAAGTGTTTGAGCCATTAACAAATCTTGAGCACCCGTTAGTAGCTAAATTTATTGAATGGTATTACTTCAAAGATTTAGATTTGTGGACAGTCAACCTTAATTTGAATCAATTTCCAATGCAAATACTTCACCCTAAATTGTTGGAGTTCATGGTTCGAAACCATCATGTGGGTTACGCCAACGAGTTTTTAGCTAAAAGATTCAGACTAAATAATAATAGGTATAAAAAAGGGGTGGATTCAATTATTCTTAATAATAATCCCGCTGCTAGGAAAAGCGTTTTCTCGTTTCAGCCTGATTCTATAGTTAGTTTTCCAAAGCACAAGAATTACCCTAATGGTGTAAGGACAAACCTTTAAAAACTCGTTTTAAGTGTTAATTATTCTAATAACAATGCCAGACTGGCAGAACGGTTATGCAGCGGCCTGCAGAGCCGTGCAACCCGGTTCAACTCCGGGGTCTGGCTTTTTATAATCCAAATTTTTCACTATTTTGATGTGTGTTGTTTTTAGTTCCGTAAACATCTTGAACGCCTGAAGGAAAATAGTATTCGTAAGCTTTAGCAATAACATCACCAATTTTCACTTTTTTATCATAAGGGTTTGGAAATAAGTGGCCTTCATATCCAGGGTCAACCCATCCTGCATTGGCACCATCATCCAAGTATAATCCTATTTTAGAGTCTAAAGAGATTTTTTCACGGGTTTTAACAGCTACGTGTTCACCGTTTCGAACATGGTAAGGTTTTGATTTTGACAATTCTATTGTGTGAGTGAATGGTTTCAAGATTTCGTTTCTTTTATCAAAATCCATAATCATATCATTCACGTTATCCGAGTTTTCAATTAGTTGTGTTATTAATTCATCATATCTTATAATTGTCATTTCATTTCCAGCTGTTAATTCATGGAATTTGCCTGTTTTTGTTCCATACATGCTTTTATCGTATAATGGTTCTAGGTTAATATCAATTGGTTGAAAAATTGCTTGAACTATTTTTTCACAGGGTTTGAACCGCCAAGGTATGGATGTTTTATTAGTTAGTGTAAAAGAAAATTGTCTTTTCATTTTTTCATATTTTTGTTCTGAATAAAGGTAAAATGGGTGATTGGTGGTTAATCCTATTCTTCCTAAACAACTTTTAGCGGTCACTCGCATTATCATATCATTCATAGTAATTCTATCATTAAGGTGAATTTGATTAATACTGTATGGTGGTAACACATCTAAAATTTCTTTTTTATTAATTTGGTCGCGTAATTCATGAGCAAGAAAAAAAATTTTTTTTTGTATTTTTTTTGGTATATAATCATTAATTGCTTTCATAAAACTTACGGATTCATAATTTGAGGAAAAATTTCCACTAGAAAATTCGCAAAAATCGTTTAAAAGAAAACCCATATCCACTGTTGCTGGTTGAATTTCATTTCCATTGCTTTTTACAAAATAGTCATCAAAGTCGCGTTTAAAAATGGTTTTACTTATGTTAATAAAATCGTTTTCTATTGCGTAATTTAATCCTTTGTCATTTAGTATTTTTTCTAAAACCATAAGAAAAACTGAAAGTTATTGTGTTTAAAAGTTTTTAGGTTGCTGTTATTTTACATTAAACAAAAAAGTTATGAATGATTATTCGAAACGTTTAAATACCAATTATGAATACTTATTCATAATAACATTGTGAGGTGGTTTAAATGCCAAATTTTGATGGAACAGGACCTTCAGGTAAAGGACCTACTGGTGCTGGTCGCGGACATTGTGGTAAAGGTAAAAGCGGTTTAGGCAGGGGTTTTGGTAGGGGTTTTGGTTGTAGGCAAGTTCCTTTAACTGCAATAAGTGAAAAGGAATCTTTAGAGAGTGAATCTAAAATTCTTGAGAACGAGCTTTCTGCAATTAAGAAAAGGCTTGGGGAATTAAAATAATTCCTCAAGTTAATTCTTGAACAATGACATTATTTGTTTGTCTAATATTATTTTGTTTGTCATTCCTTTTTTTTCTCGGATAATAATTTGTTTTGATTCTAATTTTTTAATTGCACGTGTTGTTCTGACTCGTGTTAATCCAGTAATTGATGATTGCATGATTTCTCCTTGTTTTTGTATTATTTGTTTTATTATAATTTTTTCATCACCTTCCAAAAAGTTTAAGGATTTTTCAGCGTTGATTTTTGTTTCTTTTCTTTCACCAATTATTCTTCGCAAGAAATAGTATGATGCGATTCCACCTACAAAAAATCCGAGAGATGACATAGTCATTATGAGTAATGGAACTGGAATAAAACAACTGCACACTTTTCCTTCATGAATTAAATTATTAATATAATATGATGAGAATGATACTGCGAAAATGAATCCTGAAAGAATTGTAAATAAGAGCATTAAGTCTTTTGTAGTTAAAGTCATTGATTTCATTTTTTGAAACAAATGTTTATATAGTATTTCAGTTTAAATGTTTTTTCATGAGACGAGCATTATTGTTCGTATTGGTGTTATTATTACCATTAACGAGTTTAGCTGCTGAAACACATTTATATTATTTTTATCAGGAAGGTTGTTCTCATTGCGCTGCCACTGAGCCCGTGCTTGCTCAATTAGAAAGCGAGTTTTCAGATTTAATTGTTGAAAAGTTTGATATTCGTGAAAGTTTAGATAATTATAATTTATTAACAACTCTTGCCAAACAGTATGATTTTGCTCCAAGCGCGACGCCAATTATTTTTATTGGTGCTGATGTAATAGAGTATTCTTCAAACATTTATGATGTATTAAAGGAAAGAATTAATTTTTATAGCGTAGCAGGTTGCAGTGAGCCTGGAGCGAATGTTTACATGGAAGAAGGTGTAACAACTTTAACGCTTGGAGCATTGGTTGCCGGCGCGTTTCTTGATTCTATTAATCCCTGCGAGTTCGCTGTTTTAATAATTCTTATCTCAACTATTCTCTTAAAAGGTAATAAGAAAACTGCTTTAAAAGCAGGTTTGGCTTTTGCAAGCGCAATTTTTATCGCGTATTTTTTGATGGGTTTTGGTTTATTCAGTGTTATTCAAGTTTTTAGTTTGTCTAACATAATTTTTAAGGGTGTTGGAGTTTTAGCAATCATTGTTGGTTTGTTGAATATTAAGGATTTCTTTTGGTATGGTAAAGGTGTGTTAATGGAAGTTCCTATGAGTTGGCGACCGCACATGAAACGGTTGCTTAAAGCAACTACTTCTCCTAAAGGCGCGTTTTTTACGGGTTTGATTGTTAGCGTTTTTTTAACTCCTTGCACGAGCGGTCCGTACATCGTTATTATTGGTTTATTAGCAAGTAAAACCACCATGCTTGGTTCGATTCCGTTGTTGATTTTGTACAATTTAATTTTTATTGCGCCGATGGTTTTCTTAACTTTATTGTTCGTGAAAGGTTTTAGCACTGAGAAAGCGGAGAGGTTAAGGCAGAAGAATTTAAGGTTGTTGCATTTAGTTGCTGGTGTATTAATGTTGGGTTTAGGTTTGCTTATGGTTTTTGGAGTTATCTAATTCGTAAATATTCTATTTTATTATCATTTTTAGGGTAAAATTCTTTAAAATTTTCAGTATGTTTCAAACCAATCATAATATCATCAAGTGTTAAGTTATTATCAGCTATAACTATGTATATTGGAAGTTTTGGTAGTTCTAGTACTTTTGGAAAATTATGAGGCCAAAAAATTGCGTGGTGTTTTCGGGATTTAATGTTTATTAGAAGTTTTTCAGGTTCGTAGTTATTCAAGTTACCTGTGAAGTCATTAGATTTATTTCTTATAAGAATTGTCGAATCATCATAGCTTAAGCTGTATGTTGAATCCTTTTTTGTTAATTCTTCTACGAGTTTATTAGCAACATTTTCGCTTAACATAGCCAATTTTCGGGCTTTATTGTTTTTTAAAGATTCCCATAGCTGTTTTTTAATGATTTAGTAATAAAATTAGTTTAGAAAGCATTTGTTTTAAAGAAAATCTTAAAGAACAGGAGTTAATTATAATAAATTAATATGAAAAGTGATTGTCCCTGCAAGGAGTGAACATTTATCTATTCTTAATTCTAAAAAAATATTAGGTGCAATAAAATGAGTTTCAAAATTTATAATAGTTTATCGCGTAAGAAAGAGGTTTTCAAACCAATTCATAAAGGTAAGGTTTCCATTTATACTTGCGGACAAACAGTTTATGATGATTTGCATTTGGGTCATGCGCGCACGTATTCTTATTGGGATGTTCTCGTTAGGTATTTACGTTACAAAGGGTATGAGGTTACTCACGTGCAGAACTTCACTGATGTAGGTCATCTTACAAGTGATGCTGATGAGGGTGAAGATAAAATTGAGAAAAGGGCTAAGGAAAGAAAAGTTGATCCGTACGCTCTTGTTGAAAAATTCATTCAAAGGTATTTTGAAGATTTAGACGCGCTAAATTTGAATAGGGCTGATATTTATCCTCGTGCAACACAACACGTACAGGAAATGATTGATTTAACAAAACGAATTATTAAAAGTGGTTACGCGTATGAAAAGGATGGTAACGTATACTTTAAAGTGCGTAAGTTTAAAGACTATGGCACTCTTTCGCCAACACCCATTCTTCAAAAAAAATCAAAGTGCCGTGTGCACGCAGACACTAATAAAAATGATCCTAATGATTTTACTCTTTGGCGAAAAGTTGATTCTAATGTAATTATGAAGTGGGATAGTCCTTGGAGTGTTGGCGTACCTGGTTGGCATGTGGAATGTTCTGCTATGAGTATGAAATATTTGGGAGAAACTTTGGACATTCATGGTGGTGGTTATGATCATTTGTATTTACATCACCCTAATGAAATTGCTCAGAGTGAAGCCGCTACTAGTAAGCGTTTCGCGAATTATTGGATGCACACTACTTTCATGACTTTGAATGGTGAAAAGATGAGTAAAAGTACTGGTAATATGTTGTTGATTAGGGATGCTTTGAAAATGTATGATTGGGAAGCTTTAAGGTTAACATTGGTTTCTTCTCATTATCGTAAGCAAATTGATTTTAACAAGTCAAACGTGCGGAATTCTGAAGCGTTGCTTCTGCGCGTTTACAGAGTTTTTGAACGAGTTCAGGAGAGCACTGGCGGTAAAAGCGAGAGTTTGAATAAGTGGATTAGGGAGTACAGAGTTAGTTTTGAGAAAGCTATGGATGATGATTTAAACACTCCAAAAGCTGTTGATGTTACAATGCTTTTTTTGAAAAAGGTTTCTCAAAGTTTGGGTAATAAGAAGTCAATTCTTGAAAAATCAGTTGAGACAGTAAAGGAATTGTTAAGAGTTCTTGGTTTAAGATTGGATAAGGAAATAGTTATTGGTGTTACAAGCGGTTCTAGTGTTAAAGTTACTTTAAGTTGGAAAGAGTTAGTTAAGAAAGTAAGTGGTTCTCTAAAAAAGAAAAACAAAATTGATGGTTTAATGGAGCAGTTAATTTCTCTTCGCGTGGAAGCGCGTTCTAAAAAGGATTACGCTACGAGTGATGATATTCGCACAGCACTCAAGAAAGCGGGTGTTGAATTAGAGGACACTGATAGTGGTGTTAAGTGGCGTGTTAAGTAAATAGTAATGTTTAAAAAGCAGTTTTAATTCTTAACTAGAAAAAAGTGAGGGTATTATAATAATATGAAAAACAAGTTAAGTAATAGAGCTAAAATATTTTTGCTCATGGGTAATAATTATACTGATGGATTTACACCTTCAAACTCAAATCATATGCTTTTTGCAACAGAACAAACTAAATTAGGTAAACCAACTATTGAAAGCACAGTATATAGTTTAAAAAGTGAAAACATCTATTTATATTCTTTTGAAGCTAATACGAAAAATAATTTTAACAACAAAAACAGTAAGGGAGTAACTTATTATTTAACTGAAGAAGGTAAGAACCATTTTAATAAATTAAAAAAAAAGGGTAATTCTTTAGAAAGTATTGTGAATGAATAGTTGTTAAAAAATCACATTTAAGAAATCCTTAAATGCATGTGCTTGTTATTATCACAATTGAGGTGGTTTAACATGATTGATGTTAATGATGGAAATTTTAAAGAAAAAGTTTTAGGGAAATCAAAGGATATTCCTGTTGTTGTTGATTTTTGGGCTGGTTGGTGTATGCCTTGCAAAATGCTCGGTCCAGTTATTGAGGAAGTAGCTAAAGAAAACAAGGATAAGTTTATTTTAGCTAAAATGAATGTTGAAGAGAATACGGTTATGCCTGGAGTTTATGGTGTTATGAGTATTCCTAGTGTTAAAATGTTCAAGAATGGGGAAGTCACAGCTGAATTTGTGGGCACGTTGCCTAATGAAAGCATTCAGAAATGGGTTGATGATAACGTATGATGATTGATTTCGCGTGTAAAAAAATTGAGTTGCGCGAAATAATTAAGTGTAGTTTTAATCTTAACAAAACAGAGTACAACATTTTACTTAAATTATTAAAGGCTCATGATAAGTTTTCAATTGTTAAGATTTCTGAACTCACTGGTTTTGAGAGAAGCACTGTTCAAAAAGCGGTTAAGAAATTGGTTAAACAAAAATTATTGGTGAAAACTCAGGTTAACATGTCTCGTGGCGGTTACTTGTTCAAGTACAAAACTAAGGATAAGATGGATATTAAGAGTAGGATTGTTAGCGCAGTTCAATCGTGGAGTTCTCGGGCTGAAAGGGAAGTAATGGATTGGTAGTAATATTTTTTCCAAAACCAGCTCATGATGAATCCGAGTGCGAATCCTCCAAGGTGAGCTGAGTGCGCTATGTTATCAAAGCTTGTTATGCTTAGTAATAGTTCTCCTAATGCCATTACTGGTCCTGCGAACCATGCTTTTGCTGGTACTGCGATGAAGCCGAGGGGTAGGGGGATTTTCAGGTTTGGCAGTAGTATTGTTACGCTTCCCATTAGCGCGTATATTGCTCCACTGAATCCGATGGCGTTTGATGGTGAGATTATTGAGAATAGTATGTTTCCACTTATTCCGCCTAATAGTATTATTGTTAGTGTGAATTTTTGGTTTGTGTTTTTTTCAAGTACGTTTCCGAATATGAATAGTGCGTACAAGTTGTAAGCTAAGTGGATTACGTTTGCGTGCAAGAATAGTGATGTGATTAGCACCCATGGTTTTGTTAAATAGTCTGGTGAGAAGTATAGTGTGGACATGTCAATAAATTGTTGTAGTATGAATCCTACAATGCATAGGATTATCATTGTTCCAGTAATTTTTCCAAAATTAAAGTCGCTCATTATGTATAATAATATTTAAATTTTAATTAAAAATGTTGTTTTTTGTGAAGTTAACGTATAAAGTTAAAGAAGTTAGTGTTGAAATAGATAAAAGAATTACTAGATTAAATTTATCAAACAAAAATATTGTTAGTTTACCTAAAGAAATAGGAGAGTATACTAATCTTGTTTATCTTAACCTTAAAACTAATGTTCATTAATGGTTTGTTAAAAAAATAAAAAAAAATAGATAAATGGTTTTTTTTCGTTTATATTTCTACTCCTGTTGTGTGAACTATTCCTTCGAAGAATACGCTTAGGAATTGAGGTATTTTTGAAATTGAACCGAATGGTTGTATTACTATTTCTCCGTTCATAAGCATTCCAATCATGTTACCTAAAAATCCTGGTACAGCCCCTATTACGTCCATTATTCCTTCAGCGTTTTTGAGTTTGTCTTCCCACCAATTTCTTAGTCGTAGTAACGATTCAAAGTCTAATTCTATGTATATGTTGTCACTTCCGCTTCCAGCGTTTTCAGCTATTCCATACTTAACCCATCCTATGTATCCATCTTCTGTTTTGAATGAGAATTCGAAAACAGAGTTTTCTTTATAGTTTAGTTTTAAGGATAGTGCTGTATCTCCCCAAGAAGTTATTGCTTCTTGCAGTGCTGGAAAGTTATCTATATGCATGTTCATGTTGTATACTGCGTCGTCAATGTATCCTAGTTCTGCTGCTTCGCTCCATTTCGTTTTCAGTTCTTCCGCTAAGCGCATTATTTCTGTATCAGTCATTTGAGTGCTGAGTTTAAGTCTTGGCTTAATTCCTTTAATTATTATTCTTTCTCCGCTGTAACCTTTCTTTTTGTTGATTATTTTGTTAATTGATTTAGTTTCCATTTCTTGCTCTCTGAACATGCTTATGTCTTCGTATCTTTCTTCAACAATTTTTTGTTTCTCGAATTCTATTTCTCGAGCTACGTCTTCGTCAAAGATTTCAATTTCAGTGTCTTGCACATCTCCTTTAGCGAGCGTTGTTGAAACTGCTGTTGAACTTATTGCTTTCACATCTGTGGTTATTGGTTGTATTGGTCTGCCTGTTACTGCTATAAAGTTTCCTGTGAATTCTTCAAATCCTTGTTCATTATATTCTTCTTGAATAAATGAATCTGATGAAGTTTGTTTCACAACTTTTGTTGTTTCAACATTTGTTGGTGCGAATTCTAATTCGTATTCTCTTTCTTGGTCGTTGTTGTACGTTTTTGCTTGGAATACTCCAATTCCGCCTCCAAATCTGTATTCAAAATCTTTCTCGTATAATTCCATTTTAACGTGTTCCGTGTTTATTTTTACGTTTACAAATTCGAATGTTGGGAATTCTTGTCCAGACATTGCAGCGTAATAAGCTACTTCTTGGTCGTAGGCTTGTATTTTATAGTATATACTGTTCACGTATTTTCTTAGTTGACTTAGGCTTATCTCATTGTTTTCGTAAGAGTTAACTTTTGTTTCTATGTTGTCAACTTCTGAAATTATTTTTTCACGTTGTTCAACAAGTTTTGTTAATCTTACCCCGCTTTGTTCTTTTTCGTATTTTTCGTAAGCGTTTTCAATGGATTTTTCCATGCCTTCTTGCCATTCTTTCCAAACTATTTCTATTTCTATTGCGAATTCTGATCCTTGTGTTTTTTCAATTGCTTCAAGGAAGAATGGTGTGAATTTTTCGTAAAATCTTATTACTAAGTCAATTTTTTCTCCTGTGTAAACTGCTACTCCATAAAGTCTTTGCATCCAGTCATCATAATCATGGTATCCTTCTGCTTCTGCAACTGCAATTTCTATTAAGCTTCCGTCTTGTGCAGTAATTAGTTTATCGTTTATGACATCTCTCTTAACTAAGATACTGTATTGAAAGTTTTCAACACCTAGCGTGTCATAGTTTTCACCAAGTTCTTCTACTGTTTCTATTAAGTCAGATAATTCGTTGATTAGTGTTTGGTCTTTGCTTGAGTAAGTTGTTTTTTTACTGATTATTTCACTGAGCATTGGTTTAATCTCTTCTTCACGTTTCTGTCTCCAAAAGTCGTTGTTCGCGCGGTGAATGTCTGTTTTTATTCTGTCCCATTCAGGCCAGTTCATCCAAATGTTTCCTCCGCAGAATCCATCCCAATCATCGCACCATGTGTCCATTCCTGCAATAACATCTTCTTTACCGTCTTTGGATGTTAGTACAAGTTCTCTCCAGCCGCCTATGTGGATTTCTCCTGTTTCCCAGTCAAGCCATGCTTCTGGTGGTGGAACGTCTTCTCCTAAGTCTAGGACCATTATGAAGTCTCTTTTTTGTTCGTCAATGTTTTTTTGCAGTAAGTATGATGCTTCAAGTCTTGTCATTTCAACATCGTAAGCTGTTGCTCCGCCTTCCATGAAATTTTTTGCTTTTGATACGAATGATTTTATTGCTGATGAGTAAACGTCTTCTATTTCTCCTTGCAATTCTTTTCTAAATTTGTCAGCAAGTGTTTTTCGTTTTTTTCTTTCAGCTTCTCTCCATCCGTCTCTTTCAGCTTTTTTTATGTCGTCTCTGTAGTCTTCTCTTAGTTGCCCCCATTGCATCCATGAGTTAAATCCGCAGAAGTCTCTCCATTCGTCGCACCATCTGTTTAAGTTAAATTCTATGTTTTCTCCAAAGTGAACTCTTAAGTTGTGTCCTAGTTCTATGTCTCCGAATTCATCTTTCCAAACATCTGGAATTCCAGGTCCGTTTAATAGTACGTATTCTCCTATGCCTTTTGCGATTTCAGGGTATGCCCATGAGTATCCTTCAAGTTCTGAGGTTAGTAGTATGCTGTCGTAGTGTAGTTTGTATGCTGTTACTTTTCCTGCTTCGAATTCTTTTATTTCTTCTTTGAACTTGTTGAGTTTTTCGATTATTTCTTTCGCTATGTTTTCTTCTTCAACTGTGAACGTGTAAAGTTTTTTTGCTTCTAAGACCATGTATCTTTGTCTTAGTGCTTCAGCTTCTCTCCAAGCTGATTTCCTCGCGTTCGTTATTGCTGTTCTGTAATTTTCGTTTTCTGTTACGGTTCTGCTCCATTGTAAGTTGGTTCCCATCCATCCTCTTTCACTCCAATCGTCGCATCCGCCAGCGTTAATTTCGAGTTTAACGTAGTCTGTGTCAAGTAGTCTTTTGTGTTGTGCAAGTGTTTTTCCTCCGAATTCGTCGTCCCATACTTCTACACTTCCTTTTGAGTAGACGAGAATGTATGTTGAAACTTCGTTAACGTCGTTGCAGCTTAGTCCTTCGGCTACGCCGTTCATTCTTGCATTTAGTAGTTCTGCTTCGTATTGTAATTTGTAGATTTTATCAGAGTTTAATGTAAATTCGTTTGCAAGGTCGTAAACTGTGTCCATGTAATTTATTAGTTCATTTGCGATTTCTTTATTGTCGTCTGTGATTGTGAATGTTGCAATTATTTCTTTAACGTCTTCAGCTGCTTGAGCTTGTCTTGCAACGTCTTCACCGTCCATCCACCCGTTCTTAATGTTTTCTTCATAGTTTCTGGCGTTATCATCCCAGTCAACCCACATTCCAATTCCGTATTTGTTTTCCCAGTCATTGTACCATATGTGCGCGCCAAATCTTATTCCTGAACCTTCTATGATGTCCAGTCCGTTGATTTGGAAGTTTCCGAATTCGTCTTCCCACGCGTTTACTCTTCCAGAGCCATAGTTTAGTATTGCGTATTCTCCTGATTTTTTAAGCGTTGTTCCCGCATAATTTTTTTCTAAATCCCAAAAAGATTGTTCTTTCAATCTTTGCTGGTACGCAAGGTTGTACGCTGTTGTTCCTGAAGGGCTTGAAATGTATGCTGTTGCTGCTGTATGAACTGCTTTCAAAGAGTTTATTATTGTGCTTGCAAGTGTTTGCTCTTCTGAAGTTAAGATTAATGTTGCTTTGTAAGCGTCTATTTTTTGTTGCTGTTCCTGTTCCCAGTCACACCAACAGTCCGTAGAGCAACTTCCGCAGTCTTCTCCGTCTTCGCAGATTCCATTACCGCATTCTACAGTTATTGTATTATCTTCGCAACAGTCTACGTAACAGTTATCGCAGTTTTCGCTTCCTTCGCAAATTTCGTTACCGCACACGTCCGTTCCAATTGTTGTATAAGTACAGTCTGCTTCGCAGAAATTGTTTGTTGCATCTTCGTCAGCGTCGCATACTCCGTCGCCGCAAACAGATGCTACACTGCAAGTTCCGCAATCACTAGGGCATTGTTCACAGTCTTCTTCATCCTGGCAGGTTCCGTCACCACAATAATTACTATTGTCGTAGCAATAACCTTCAGTTGAACAAGTGTATCCTGAAGAACAGTCTCCGTCAGTAATGCAGCAAGCGCATTCACTTATTGATGTGTCGCATATTCCTGTTATTCGTCCATTACACGCGTCTGCATCGCAGTACGTGTAATTAGAACAGTCACTGTCTGTTGTACATGTTTCCGCTTTTACTTCGTTTATTACAACAGGTAGTAGAGCAAGTATTACTAAAGTTGTTAGTATTGCTCTTCTCCCCATACTTTATTTATACTATTAATAAATTTATAAGCGTATTTAATAAAAAAATAAAAAAAATTGAGTTGGTGTTGGTTTATAATTTGTTTATAATTTATAAACCAAATCATTTGCTCGTACTCTGTCACGAACTTTTAAGCCGATTTCTTTGCCTTTAATCGCTCTTTTTAGTGGTTTGTGGTTGTGTTGCATTGATTTTATGGTTTGTTTAAAATTTGTCAATCCATTGGGTGTGTCGGACTGTATGCGAATTTTATCCCCCTGGTTAAGTGTTTTGTTCAATTTTAGTACTGCTACATTGATGTTGTTGAAGTAGTGAGTTATCACTCCTACTTGCTCTGGCTTTTTCTTTTTAGAAGTTGTTCGTGCAGGTTTTTTCTTTTCTACCATGCGTGCACCTGTTTATTATCATGTTTTTTTAATGTATTAAGTTTTATGGCAATGTATTGTTTGTTAACAAAGTTTAAAAATGGTTTTTAAGTCATTGTGTTCATGAAATTGTCAGTTATTGTTTGTGCTAAGAACAGTGAATCAACAATTAAAGAGTGTTTGGAAAGTGTTAGGAATAATAATCCTTCTGAAATAATCCTTATTCATGGTAAATCTTCAGATAATACTCTTAAAATCGCGAGGAAGTATGTTGATAGTGTTTACTCTGATAAAGGTAAAGGTTTGTCTTATGCTCGTCAATTAGGCGCTAAAAAAGCTAAAGAGTCTTTGATTTCTTACACTGATGCGGATACTGTTGTTCCAAAAAATTGTTATAAAAGTTTGATTCGTGAAATGCGTGAAAATAGTTGGGTTAGTATTCATGCTCAAATAGTTTCTCCTAAGAATCATAATTATTTAGAGTGGGCTGAGGATGTTCATTTTCGAGTTTTATTTAATAATTTTGGTCGTAGGCATAGGATTGGTACTATTGTTACTGTGTGGGAGAAAAGTAAGGTTTTAAGTTTTGGTTTTGACTCTTTCATGAATAGGACAAGTGAGGATCAGGATCTTTGCGTTAGGTTGGTTAATGCTGGTTTTTCTTTGGGAGTGGGTAGTGTTGAAGCGTTTCACAGGCATCGTACTAATTTTCGTTCGTTTGTTAAGCAAAAGTTTCAGTATGGTTGGGGTAATGCGCGGATGGCTTGGAAGCATAAGTCTCCTAAATTTTTAGTGAATTGGTTGCTTAGTGTCCCTTATGGTTTTTACAGGGTTAGTGGGAAGTTTGGTTTATTTACAGGTTTTAAAATGTTGCCGTATTATTTTCTAAATGCTTTTTGCGTTGGTTTTGGCGTGTTTTACGAGTTTTTTAAATTGGTGTTAGGTGTTTGAAAATGGTTAATGTTCTGATTTTAGGTTCTAAGGAGTTTCCTTTAGGGATTAATAATAATTTTGATAAGTTTAGTAGTGGTGGTATGGAAGTTCATGCTGAAGAGTTAGTTAATACTCTTAAGAAAAAGCATAATATTATGGTTATTACTCGGAAGTTTCCTTCAACTAAAAAATTTGAAAAATTTAGGAATGTAACTGTTTTTAGAGTACCTTGGGTTAAAGGTTTCTTTTTTAGGAATCCGAGTTTTAATTTTATGAGTTTTTTGAAAGCGTTAAAATTGAATTTTGACGTGATTATTTGTCAGGACGTTATTGCAAGTTTTTTTGGTTTGATTCTTTCAAAAATTAAGAGGAAGCCTTTCATTTCAGTTATGCTCGGAACCCCTTCTGAGCAACCGCAGTACAATTTTTTGGTTAAAACTGGTTTCAAATTAGTTGAGGGTTTGATTTATTCTGGTGCTGATCACGTGTTAAGTGTTAAGAATAAAAAGTATGGGGCGCCTTCAACTTTTATCGGTCTTGGTTTTGATAAGTCATGGTTTAATTTGAAGAAAAAAAAATTGGGTAAGAATAAGATTCTTTTCGCGGGCAGGTTGATTAAAGTTAAAAGTGTTGATACTTTGATTAAGGCTTGTGTTGGTTTGAAGAATTATGAGTTAGTTATTTTAGGTGATGGTCCTGAGAGAGTTTTTCTTGAAAGTCTTGCTAAAAGTTTAGGTGTTAACGCTAAGTTTTTAGGCGTTTACAAGCCTGAACAGTATAAAAAGCACTTGGCGGATTCGAGTGTTTATGTTTTACCATCTGTTAGTGAGGGTTTTCCTTATTCTTTACTTGAAGCTATGTCTTCTAAAACGCGTGTGGTCGTTAGCGATATTGGTTTGTTAGATAATAGTATGGCGTGGGTTTTCAAACCTGAAAGCATTAGTGGGCTTGAAGAGTGTATTGTTAGCGCTTTAAGTGATAAAAAAAGTGGTAAGGTTAGTAAGGCTTTCAAGTTTTTAGACGAGTTTAGTTGGGAGTCCGTTAGTAAGAAGTATAATCAAGTTATTCAAAAAGTAGTTGAGAAATAATTTATATTTTTGAGAATTCGGTTAGTGTTATGTATTTTTTTATTTCTTCAATGCTTAATTCTGGAGAGTTATGCGTGCTGTAGTATTCCATGTTAAATTTTTCGTTTTCCGCGTATTTTTGCATTAGTTCTTTTTCTTCTTTTGGCATTATTACCACGTAATTTCCTGTTTTAAATGCTCTTTCAACTTCTTCTGCGTATATTAGTATTTCTTCAAATCTTTCTCCAGGTCTTAAGTGGTCTTTCAAAGTTATTTTTCCTTTTCCAATTATTTCTTGCATTGCTTTTGCGAGTTCACTTATTCGTATTGAATTTGTTAGTATTACAAATGTTTCTCCACCTTGCCCCTTTGAGTAAGCGTAGTGGAATTGTTTTGCTATGTCTTCAGGGTTTACGAATAGTCTTATCATGTTTTCTCCGAAAACAGTTATTTCTTCATTGTTCATTAGTTTTTCGTAGAATATGTGAAAAACGTTTCCAGTGCTCCAAGTCACGTTTGATGAGCGTATGTTTACGAATTTTGTTTTAAATTTTTTGTTCGCGTTCACTATTAGTTTTTCAGCCATGTTTTTTGTTGTTCCGTAAACAAAGTCTGGTTTAACTGCTTTGTCAGTGCTCATGTTAACAACTGTTTCTACATTGTTGTTTCCTGCAGCGTTTATCACGTTCATAGTGCCAACAATGTTTGTTTTTATTGCTTCTTGCGTGTTTTTTTCGCATATTTCTATTCTTTTCATTGCTGCTGTGTGGAATACTATGTTAACGTCTTGCATTACACTGTTCAGCGCAGTGTAGTCTCTAACATCACAAATTATGAATTCTATTTTTGAATTGTTAAATTTAATTTTTGTCTCGTGTTGTTTGAACTCGTTTCTGCTGATTATCTTAATTTTTTTCACGTTTTCGTTCAACAAGTATCGCGTGACTGCTTGCCCTATTGTTCCTGTCCCGCCTGTGATTAGAATTGTTTTGTTTTCAAATGATTTCATCAAAATTTTGATGAATGCGTGTTTTATAAATATTTCTGCACGTTTTTGAATAATTTTTATTAAGTCTTAATTACACTATTTGTTTTATGGTTTTGGAGAGTTTTATTCAGTTTGAGCTTACTCCCCGGTTTATGGAGTTGTTGCAAGCTCCTTTTTCGCATCCGGATATGATTTGGATGACTTTACCTTTGCTTGTTTCAACTCTTTTATTGCAAATTTATTTTGGCAGGTATAAGAATGAGAAAATTGGTTGGAATACTGCGCTTAGTAATTCGTTAGTTTTGTTTTTTGTTGGAGTGGATTCTGTTCGTTTTTTGATTGATAATTTTGGTGTTGGTAGTTTGTTTAGTGGCGTGTTTTTGAAGACTTTGGTTGTGGTTTTTGTTGTTAGTTATGGTTTGTTGCTCGCAGTGTTCGATTTTTTTCATAAGATTCCTTCTAAGTTGGCGTTTATTATTTCAAGTCCTGCGACTGTGAACATTCTTGCTTATTTGAATTTGGCTATTATTTATTCTGATATCCCGTTGGATTTTGTTACTGTTCTTGCGAGTTCGTTGATTTTTTTGATTTTTTTCGGGGCTTGCGCGATTATTCGATGGATTGTGCCTGACGCTTCTTAAAACTGTCGTGGTGAAAGTATGTTTTCGCATTATTATAATTTTCCGTAATTTCTTTTTCTAATTTTTTCCAATCATATTCTTTTTCGTAGTATTTTAACGCATCAGGTTTTGTTTTTTTTACGAATTCTAAAATTTTGTTTTTATTATTTGGTTGTACATTAATGTTTTCAAACATGAAGTAATCAGCGAATTTGGTTTTTTTCATTATTCTCTTATAATCAGTAATGCTTGGAAGTATTGGTGAAATAAACACGTAGGTTCGTATGCCTGCTTGGCTTATTTTTTTTAGTGCTTTAATCCTATGTTCTGGCTGTGAAGCTAAGGGTTCAAGTTGTTTGTAATATTTTAGTGTTGATATTGAGATTCCAACTTCTATTTTCTCAAATTTTTTGAATACGTCAATGTCTCTTGTTACGAGTTGTGATTTTGTTAGAATTCCAATTTCTGGTTGTACACAAATTAACTTTTTTAATATGTTTCTAGTTAATTCATATTTTGCTTCTACGGATTGGTAAGGGTCTGTCACTGAGCTAAACAGTATTTTCTTATTTCTTAATTTGTTAATGTTACCTAATTTTTTTAAAGCGTTCATTTTAACATCCACAAAACAACCCCATTCTTCTTTATGATTAGTAAATCGTTTCATAAATTCTGCATAACAGTATATACAACCATGTGCGCAACCAATGTATGGGTTTATAACGTAATCAGCATCTGGTAAGTTGCTTTTAGTTATCACTCCTTTAACGTTGATTTCTTTTATCATAATTTTTTTTTAGTCTCTTACGCCGCAAGTATCTACTGTGAATACAGCTTCTGATTCAGGTAGTGATGGTGAATCAACTAACCGTGCTATTCTTTTGGTTCCTTTGCTTTTTCGTAAGTAAACTCTGAACGTTGCAGCATGTGCGAGCACGTGTCCGCCAACTGCAGTTGTAGGGTCGCCGAAGAATATGTCTGGTCTGGCCATGACTTGGTTTGTTATGTATATTGCGAGTTGAAACCTGTCTGCTAGTCTTTGAAGTGTGTGTAAGTGTTTGTTAAGCTTTTGCTGTCTTGTTGCGAGGGTTCCCCTGCCTATGAATTCGCTTCTAAACAATCCCATTAAGCTGTCAACTATTACGAGTTTTACGTTTTTACCTTCTTGTTCTATTAGTTCAGGTACTTTTTCTGCGAGTAGCATTTGATGGTCGCTTGAGAACGCGCGGGCGATGTGTATTCTTTTTAACGCTTTTTCAGGGTCTATTCCTGCTGCTTCAGCGATTTGTTCTATTCTTTCAGGTCTGAATGTTCCTTCAGTGTCTATGAATACTACGTCAGCGTCAAGCCCGCCTTTTTTTATTGGTAGTTGCGCGTTTACTGCTAGTTGGAATCCTACTTGGCTTTTTCCGCTTGCGAATTTTCCGTAGCATTCTGTTAGCGCCTGTGTTTCAACTCCTTTTCCGCCTAGTAAGTTGTCAAAGTTTTCACTGCTTGTGGTTATGAATCCTACGCTTTTTCGTTTTTCTTTCATTTCTTCAGCGCTCATAAAGTTCATTTCTAATAGTTTTCGCGCTGCGTTTATGATTTTTCTTCCAGCGGAATCTGTAAGGTCTGCTGCTGCCATTAAGTCGCCGACGGGTGTTACTGCTATGCTCATTAAGTCGTTGAATCCTGCGTCAACTAGTTTTTCAGCTGTTTTCGGGCCTACTCCGGGTAAGTCTTCTATTGTGATGTCGTCGCCGTGTTTTTTTGGTGTTTCATCAGTTTCATCAAATTCTTCAAGCATGTCTTCTTCGTTCATATTTTTTTAGAAAAGGGTTGGTTAATATAAGGTTAGTTGTGGGGTGGTGTCCACTATTTGCTTAGTAGTGTTTTAACTTTTTTTCGTGACGTGAATATTTTGAAGAATCCTGAGATTATTAGGAATAGTATTACCCATATAATTATTGTTCCTGCTGCTTGATATTTTGGTGATATGTTTATTCCTTCTGCTACCACTATTGATAGTAGGCTTGTTGCTATGATTTGAGCTGCTTCCGCGCTTACTAGTGCTTGCAGTTTGTTTGATTCTACTACTTCTTGGTTGCTTGTTGTGATTTGCAGTATTTCCAGTGAACGGTCCATGAATTCTCCGAGCAGTGACCATAAGTGTTTTACGTATTCATTATCATAAAAAGCGTTTTCGTATCTTTCGTCAATGGCTGTTTGTTCGCTTAGCGTTTTTTCCAGTTTTTGTGGTTTGTAGTGTTTCCATAGTTCTAGTTTTCTATTGTAATTTGTTTTCATGTGTTCTATTCTTGAATGCATTAGTGATACGTCTTTTGATTTGTCTGCTAAGTATGTTGTGATTTCTTTTAATGTTTCCACATCCATGTGTTCTGCTTCAAGTTTTTTGTTCATCTCGCCTGTTTTACTAAACAGTTTTACCATTTTTTCTGTTAAGTCTATTAGTGCGTGTTCGTAGGATTTTATGAAAAAGTATTGTATTAGGAATTTTTCGTTTAATTTTTTTGTTGAATTAAAGTATGTTGTTACTGTTTTTTCTTGGTTGGTTATTCTGTTTGTTATCATTGTGTGTTTGCCTATTTTTTTTGTTTCAAAGCCGTATTTTAGCGTTATTTTTTGTTTTGTTTGAATGAATAATTGTTGTTGTAGTGGCATGAGTCCTTGCTCTATTTGGTTTTTTATTACGGGCATTGCTATGCTGAGAATTTTTTTGAATAGTGTGTAAAAAAATGTTGTTAAGTATTCTGAGTTTTCTATTTCATCATTTTTGAGTTGTGTTTCAAATATGAATACGCCATCCGCGTCAAATAATAGTTTTACGTTTTTTCCTAAGTAGTTTATGTTGCATGTGAATTGGTTTTTTTGAAAGTCGTGGTTTATTTTTGTTATGTCAAGAGTGTCTTGTTTTTTTAGGTATGCGTACACTCTTTGTAAGTGCATGTAGGATCGTGGTATCCATGCTGAGTAGTAAGCTGTATTCATAAAAATATATTATGTAGTATTCGTATTTTAATATTTGGTGAGTCGTATTTTTTTGCGTTTTATTTTTCGCTTATTCTTTTTTTCAGGTATTTTAATGAATATTAGTGTTACCGCACCCATTATTCCCAAAACCCCAACTATAATGAATGTTTCTTTAAATCCAAAGTTTTGTGCTACCCATCCTCCTAAAAAAGCTGTAATTGCCATGCTTATTCTCGTGCAAAACTCGTATATTGACCAAGCGTACCCGTCATGTTTTTGGTCTAGGTTGTTTGAGAACATCATATACCATATTGGGTATGAAAGCGCGGCGCCTATTCCCGCTACTGCTTCCAATGCGTACAATTGATTCACGTTTGTTATGAATATGAATGCTATTGGTACTATTGCTATTATTAGTGAGCCGATTATTAGGAAGAGTTTCGGGTTTTCTATTTTGTCAATGTATCTTCCCATTATCAGGTCGCCAACGCCCGACACTAGTAAGAATACCATCATCGCCATTCCAGCGGCTAGTGCTCCTCCTCCAATCAAGTGGTCGTCTATGAATATTGCAAAAATAGGTCCGATAAGTCCTGCTGATGATAAAAGCAGGATATCTGAGAATATGAATATTTTAGTGATGGTTCTCATTAAATTATTAATTAGTCTTTTCTTAATTAAATAATTATTCAAGCTTGTTTTCGTTCTTAGTTTAACCCAATACGTTTATAAGTTACTTTTCCAGTTTTTATTATTGTGGATGATGAGGCCATCCCAGCATGACGCGAGGATGATTTGCAGGGTAACTTCTGACACACAATTTTTTTTAAAGAATTTGACAACGTTTTTTAAGTTATAAGGTTTAATTAGTTGTTATGAAATGGGGAATTGTATTATTAAGCGCTTTGATTGTTTTAATGCCCGCACTCGCCATTACTAGTGAAACTTTATTGGAAACGGCTGATGCCGCTGCTGTTAAAATTAACACTTTGAATATTACAACCGAGTTTGATGGCATGGTTAAGCCTTTACTGCCTTTTACTGGTGAGTTATTAATTATTGATAATAATGCGTCTGTGCAAGTTACGATTATGCAGGATTTCTCTGTTAGAGTTAATGATAATCGTAATTCGGATGTGTTGGTTAAGATTGATTCAATTAATTTCAATAAAATTTATGATGCTGTGATGAAAGATGATATTGAACAGGAAGAGTTGATTAGTCTTTTCAATAACGCGAGTGTTGTAATAGTTCCTAAGTCAATTAAGGCTGAAACAGGCGTGTCGCTTATAAAAAAGTTCACTCCGTTAGAGTTCACTATTGAAAAAGAGAAGGGTGTTGCTGCAGTAGTTAGAAGTTTTATTTCAACAATTGTATCTGGCGTCATTAGCTTTTTCGCAGGTTTAGCGGGTTACTAAAAATGAATTGTAAGGGTGTTACTCCAATAATTGCAACTGTGTTATTATTAATGATGACTGTTGCCGCTGCTGGCGCAGCATACATGTGGATGAATTCTCTTCAAGCAACTATTCAACGGCAAGTTGAAGACACTGCGGGTGGAGTTACGGGTGCTACTCAGTTAATGTTTGATTTCAAGTATAAAAAGTGTAATGCAACAGAAACTGGCGGTGTTTATGGTCATAATGAGATTGAATTAATTATTGAAAACACAGGTCAGGGAAATATTCATGATGGTCCTGTTAGTTTAGTTCTTGTTGATTCTGAGGGTAGTGATTTAGAATTTGTTGAGAACAAGAATGTTATGAGTGGTGATTTTAATGTTGATACTTTTTTAAGTGTTAATTTTAATGTTACAACTGACCTTGTTCTTGGAGAGGAATATACTTTAAGGATTAGTTTGCCTGGAAATGTTGTTGGTAGCCAGTTTTGTGTTGCGAGATGATTACTGGACAACTGGTCTAATTTGTTTTTTAAATAACAATTTTTTGTAATGTTTTTGAGGTGGTTTTAAAATGTTAAAAACTGTTTTGTTGGAAGAGTTGGGTGTTAGGAGTTCTTCAAGAAATGTTGGTTTAGTTGTTAGAGCTTATGAGAAACGTTATGGTGGTAAAGTTGGTAATTGGAAGAAATTGGAGCAGGATATTAGAATTATTTTGAATTCAAAGTGTTCTAATAAAAAACTGTTAAGTAGAGCGATTATTAAGGAAGTTCTTGATAATGGTCTTAATCACATTTATGTTAGTGATGATAGTGTTTGCGCTGAGTTCAGAAAATCATTGTTTAAAGCTAAAAGGGATGATTTTATGCTTAGGGTTCAAATGATTTTTAATTAGCGTTTTTTTCTTATTTGTTTTTCAAGTTTGTCCAGTGCTTTTTTTAATGCTTTTTTTTTATTCCAGTTTGAACTGTTTGAGTGGAATACGCCATAGCTGCATACTATTTTAAGGTTTATTTCGGATAGTCCGAATTTGCCGAGTCTTCTTCTTTTTTCAGCGAGACTAATGTCCAGTGTGTCAACTTCTTTTATTAGGGGATTGTTTTTTTCTAGGAAATAGTTTATTTGTTTTTGAGCGTATTCTCGCTCTTCAGGTTTTAATTGTTCATAGTTGGAGAAAGTTATTTTTGCCATAGTGTTTTACTTGTTTTTTTGTTGTTAAATAATTTTAGGGAGTGGTTCTAAAAAAAAACCACTCCCGCCGGAGAAAAAGAATTTTTAGATTATGCATTTTGTTTGTTGAGTTGTATTACAATGGTACCGTGCTTGGATTTTATGTTTGCTTCGTAGCCAATGTTTGATAATTTTCCGAGCATTTCAACTGTATCTTTCATGCACATTCCCTCAACTGGAATTTCAGTTAGTTTTGTGTTCATTTTATTATCACCTCTGTTTGTTTGAAGCAAAAATTATTTAATAAACAAGTGCAACCATATGTCCGGTAATCATGCGTTTTTTTGGTGGGGAGTCTGAAAGTATTTTTCTTAAGAGTGGTGTTTTGAATTACTCGCATGTCCCTGAGAACGTTTTGTTCAGGGACGATGAAAGAAGTGTTATTGCTGAATGCGTTAAGCCTTTGTTACGCGGTCAGAAAGCGTATAACTTATTTATTCACGGTGACCCTGGTCTTGGTAAAACTTTATGTTCTTTGGATATTATTCGAAAGTTGGAGGATTACAGTGGTGATGTTAAGTGTGTTTACATTAATTGTTGGGATTCTAGTAGGGAGTATCAAGCTTTAGTGGATGTTGGTAAGGCTTTAGGCTATTTTTTTTATCAGGGTAAAAGTTCTGATGACGTTTTTCGTGAGATCGTTAAGCGTGTTGAAAGAATTAAGGGTTTAGTTCTTGTTTTAGATGAAGTTGATAAGTTGCGTGATACAAGTTTTATTTACAGGTTCGCTGATGCTTTGGAAGGTAAAGTTTCTTTGATTCTTATCGCGAATGATAAGGATTTTTTGTTAAGTCTTGAGCCTCGTATTGTTTCACGTTTGAGCGTGGATGATTTGCATTTTAAGGCTTATTCTCTTCAGGAAGTTAAAGAAATTTTGAAGGCTCGTTGCTCTCAAGCGTTTCGTCCGGGCGCGTTTTCTGACTTATTGTTGAACAGAGTTGTTCGTGAAACGTATAATGCTTGTGATATTCGTGTGGGCTTGTTTTTGTTGTTAAGGTCTGTTCGCATTGCTGAAAGCAATGAGCGTTCTAAAGTTGAGCAAGGAGATGTTGATGTTGCTTTGAAGAAATTATCAGAGTTTCGTATTAAAACATCGCTTAGTAAATTAAGTGAATCTGAGCAAATAATTATTGGTTTAGTTAGTGCGTCGCAGGGTTTGGTTTCAGGCATGGTTTTTGAAGAATACGTTAAAGAAGGCGGTAAATTAACTAAAAGGAGTTTTCGCCGTTCTTTAGAGAAACTTGAAAGGTTAGGTTTGTTAAGAACTGAGTTCACAGGTAAAGGTGTTCGCGGTCAAACGCGTAAAATTTTTTTGGGTGGTAAGTTGAAGTACACTAAGTTAAATTAATTTTTTTCAGAAAAATTATTGATTTTAAGGTTCTTTTTTACCCAAGCTTTTTTCTTACAAGAAAAAAGGTTGTAGTGCATCGGCCGGGATTTGAACCCGGGTCCTCGGCTTGGAAGGCCAAGATCCTAACCACTAGACTACCAATGCGTAGGTGTAATAATAATTTTTAACTGTTTAAAAGTTTAACTCATAAACCCTTTTTTGTTTATATTCCGAATATTGCTGATAGCGTCATTACGCTTAAGCATCCGATAATGATTCCAATTGATGTTAAGTTTTTGTTCGATTTTATTTTGCACATGGGTATTAGTTCGTCAAGGGTTAGGAATGCCATTACGCCTCCTGCAAAGGCTAGGCCAAAAGGTACGAATCCTGTTATATTGTTTAAAAATGTTAGCGCGATTATTGCGCCTAATGGTTCGACAATTCCTGAGAATAATGATATTGCCAGCGCTTTCTTTTTTTTAACGCCAGCTGAGATTAATGGTATAACTGTTACAATTCCTTCGGGAATGTTGTGTAATGCAATGGCTATTGCAATTATTATCCCGAATTGAGGTGCGTGCGCGTATCCTGCTCCAACAGCTATTCCTTCTGGAAAATTGTGAATTGCAATTCCTATTGCTACGAGCATTCCCGTTTTCAAATTTCTTGATTTTAACATGCCTTTTTCTTTTTCATGTCTGTACATGTGGGGTATGAAGTTATCAACTCCAAACATTAAGAATGCGCCAAGGCCGAATCCGATTATGACTATGAAATATCCTGCTGTTGCAAGTGCGGGCATTACTAAGTCTAAAAATGCGAGTGTTATCATAACTCCTGATGCGAATCCTAGTATTGCGCCAGTGGTTTTGTTTCCGGGTTTTATTAGTATGCCAATTAGTCCGCCAAGGCCTGTTGCTAGTCCCGCAATTAAGCTTAACAAAACTGCTTCAAACATGATTACTCACATTAACAATAGTTATTTAATAAATTTTTTGGAGTGGGATAGAAAAGTATTTTATGTTATTTCTGTTTTTAGTTTGGTATAATGGTTGTTGATAAGGTTTTGTTTAAGCATTCGCCTGATGATAAGGTAGTTTATCCTTGGCTTATTGGTAAGGGTGGCGCTATTCTTGTTGGTGGTTTAGTTTTTGTTGTCATTATTTTTACGAGTTTGATTAGTTTATCTGGTTTGATTGGAGGTTTGTTTAATTTGTTTTTGATTGTTTTGTTTGTTGGCGCTATTGTTTTAATGGTTTATTATGATTTTTTGCGTAAAACTTATGCTTACGTGATTACGAGTAAGGGTGTTCATTTTAAGGGTGGTATTTTTTGGAAGTTTGATAAGTTTGTAAGTTTTAATAAGATTACGAATATTAGTTCTGAGCAGGGCGTTGTTGAGCAATTGGTGAAGATTAGTCATGTGAATATTCATACTGCCGGTCAGTTAAGCGGGTCTCGTGGCATGCCTGTTCCCGAAATCACTATTGAAGGTTTACCTCAAGATAAGTCGAGTAATATTTTGGATTTGTTAAGGAAGAATATTAGTAAGTAATTTCATTAACTATTATTATATTGGTGTTAAGAATTTCTTTTTATTTGTTTAAAATATTTTATTAAATTTGTAATGGGTCTTTTTGTTGTTCATTGTGGTGGAGAGTATTGTAGTGGTAAAACAGAAACCCTAAAATCTCTTGAAAAATTATTAGAAATCGAGTGTAATCCTGTTTTAGGAAAATTTCTTGGAAAAAAAGTTTTGACAACAGAATTGATTAATAATATTGTTGGTGAGAATGCTATAAGTTTTCCAATAACTAATGGTGGTAAGTCTGGTGGAAAAATTTTTGAGTTTGAGAATGTTTATTTTTTGATTTTTAAGGAGTGGGTTTCAGATTATACTGGTTTTATTGATCATTCAAAGCTTATAGGTTCTAAGAATAAGTATAATCCAATAGTTGGGCAGTCAGCTTTTGCTATTCAGCCAAATTTACAATTTTTTCTTGTAAGGTTGCTTGCGAATTCTTTGAAAAAAGATATTATTCAAGTTAATGATATTAGTTTTTGGGATACTGTTAAAGCTTATACTCCTTATTTTCAGAGTCTTGGCGCTTTTGAAGGTGAAGTAACTGAAAAAGACGTAGCTGACTTAAAAAATGTGCTTAATATTAATATTTCTCATAAACAAGGTATGAATCGGTATGCTGTTATTAATGATTTTTTTAATAGTCCTATGAGTGAATTTTTTAATAAGAATAATGGGTTAACAAATCTCATTTCTAAAAGGTATTTTAATTTTCTTCCAAAAGTTTTAGATGATCATAAGCCAGATCATTATTTTCGAATTACTGCTAGCGTAGATGAAATAATGCGACGTGTGGAAAATAGGATGTTAACAGATCCAGACAGGTCAGATTCAGGTGAAGATGATCCGGAGTATGCTACTGCGATTCAATGTAAGATATCAGTGTTTTTAGATTCTGTTAAAGAAAATGGTTGGAATCACACGAAGATTGATACTACTAATATTAGTTCTCATAAAGCAAGTGAGTTATTATTAGATGGAATTATAAATAATTATAATAAAAAATAAAAAAAATAAAAATTTTTTTTTTTTTTTTAAACCCTGACCACGCGTGTTTTAGCGATTTTGTCGTGTATTCCTTCTTTCTTAGAGTCTAATCCGATTAAGAGGAATCCTATGAAGAAGAAAAGGTTTATGATTAATAGTACGAATTTGCCAAGCCATTCTCTTACTATTGCATCAAATATTCCGATTGGAGATTTGCCATCTTTGTTCACGACCATTAGTCCTAACAATTTTTTTCCTATTGTTTGTCCGTAGAAAGCAATTAGTAGTGGATAGTACGCTAATGATACTACCCATCCGTAAGGTATTGTTACTGCAAATGATATTATGATTGCATCAATTATTGTTGCTAATGCTCTTCTCCAGAATCCTCCATATTCTTTGTATTCAATTTTTTTTTCGTCAGGTATTTTTAGTAGTTCTTTAATTTCTGTTACAGTACTGTTTGACATAGTTTTATTATATTTTTTTGAATATTTTAAGTTTGTTGAACAGATAAAGTTTTTAAAAGGCAGTGGCTTGTTTTTTTTCAGTTGCTTCGGTAGCTCAGTGGTAGAGCAACAGCCTTGTAAGCTGTAGGTCGGGGGTTCGACTCCCTCTCGAAGCTTTTTCCTATTTTTTTCATTTTATGATTATTTTTTTATCAGAGTTAACGCCGAGTTTTAGTTTTACTGCTTCCTTGATTTGAGGGTGTTTCCAAGGATTTTTTCTAGCTAAACTTTTTGAACCGAGTTGTTGTAATTCTTTAAAGCTTATAACATCAAGGGCTATTCTATCTTTTGATGCGAGAATTATTTTTCCTTGTTTCAGCACACCTGTGTCAGGTCCGCCGTCTATAAAGCATTTCGTGCCGTCTATTATGTTTATTGTTGGATTTATTAGAGTGTTTATTCTTGCTATTTTCTTGTTCAAGTTATGAGCGTGCATGAATAATCTAGTTCTGGGATGCGTGATGCCCATCATGTTTTTCAAGGATAATGTTATCCCCGCTATTCTGTGCGTTTTTAGAACTGCCAAGTTTATTACGTGGTCGTAGTCAAGTATTTTTTCTGTTATCCAGAAGTCACGCGTTTTTATCCAAGGATGATTTTCAAAGTATACCATTTCCGCTCCTGCTTTTTCTGTTGCTTGCGTTATTCCTACTTTTTCAGCGTTTTCGCGTGTTCCTTCCCAAAAAATGCTTGAGCGGTCTCCTACAAATATTTTTTTAGTTTTCTTTTGCAACAATTTTATTAGTTCGCTTAAAGTTTTCGGATTGCTTGTTCCAGGGTATTTGTCATCAGAGTTCAGGTTTACTTTAATTAATACTTTACCTTTAACATTGTTCAGTCCGTTTATTTTTTTCAAACACGTTGTTAGGTTGGAGTGTTTTGAAACTGTTGATTTTTTAGGAGTAGTGAATGTTAGTTGTTTAATTTGTTTATTCGATTTTTTTAGTTTCAAAATTTTTGTTGATATTTTCATAGTTGTTTTCTATAATGTTTTTGTTAAAAAATTTGTTTATTTTTTCTACGGGTTTCGTGGTGATTTCCACATCTTCAGGTAGTGATGGTAAGTAATTTTCGTGTATGTATCTTTCGTCTAATAGTATTATTGCCCCTTTATCATTCTCACTTCTTATCGCTCTTCCGCTTGCTTGCAGTACTTTCGTGATTGCAGGGTAAGTGTACCCATATTCCCATCCTTTTCCAAAACTGTTTTGGTAGTATTGTATTATTGCGCGCGTGTTCAAGTTCGGTTTTGCAAGTGGTATTCCAACGACTATTATCATTTGTAAGAATTCCCCAGGATAGTCTATTCCTTCTGCGAAGTTTCCGGATATGACTCCTAAAAGCGTTGCTCCCCCATTTTGTGAGTATTTTTTGAATTTTTCTATCATTTCTGTTTTTTCTTGTTTTGTCATGTTCTGTCTTTCAATGAATATTGTTTTTTCTGACGTGTCTCGTATGTATTGGTATATATCGTTTTTCAGAGCGTATGATGGAAAGAATATTGCAGTGTTCACTTTTTGCGAGTTTATTATTTTCACGCATTTTTCAGCTATGTTTTTGTATTCGTTCTCAGAGCGTTTTGAGTATTTTGTTGTTGTTTCAGGTACTATAAGTATTGTCCTGTTTTTTTTAGGAAACGGTGATTCATATTTTTTTAGGATTGCGTTTGGCGTGCCTAACAAGTCCGCGTACATTTCAAGTGGTTGTAGTGTTCCGCTCATCAGTATTGTTGAGTGACTGCTTTTTAGCACGTTTGAAGTTATTATTGCAGGTGATAAACAATTATTGTTCAGTGAGTAGTATTCTTTTCCTTTGAAGCTCTCTCTGCGTATGAATCTTACGTATTCTTCGTGTTGTGTCATCCAGTTTTCTATGAAGTCGGCTAGTGCTCCACAATAACTGTTTTTCTTGTTTTCTCTTGTTTTTTCAGCTATTTTTTCAAGTGTTATTAAAAAGTTTTCAATAGTGGTTGTTAATGATTCTTCAAGTTCTTGTAAGAACCATTCGCGGTGTATTAATCCTTCTTCCCCATGCATTGTATCCCCTTTGTTTTTCAGCGCGTTTCCGATTTGTTGTATTGTATCTGCTGTTTGTTTGTTGTATTTTTGCGCTTCTCTGAACGCGAGTGATAATGATAGATTGCTTGTTCGGGCGCTTAGCAGTTCTCGTATTCTTCCAGGCAGGTTATGCGCTTCATCAATTATGAGTATTGCATCTTTCAGTTCTTTTTCTGTGTGTTTGAAAAGTGCTTTCCGCGTGTTTTCACTGAACACGTGATAGTAATCGCCGATAATCACTTTTGCTTTTTTCGCAAAAGCAATTGTTGTATAATACGGGCAGAGTCCTTGTTCTGTTAGTTGCTCTACTGCTTCCTCTACGTGTAATATTTCTGTTAAAACATTTTTATTCTTTTTTGATGCTTCGTAGTATTTGCAAGCATTATTTTCTCTTAGTTGTTTGCATAGTTGTGAGAAGTCTGTTGAGTTCAAATTAGTTGAACCCGGTATTGCGCACATCCATTTTTTTCCTATTATGTCTATTGCAGAAAAATTAATTCCTTTTTCATGTATTAGTCTTAGCGTTTCTATTACTACTTTATGTTGCGTGTGTCTTGGTGTTAGAAAGAAAATTGTTTTGTCATGTTTTATTGCGTATTCAATTGCAGGGCTTAGCACTGCTGCTGTTTTCCCAATTCCTGTTGGCGCGTTTGCAAGTAAAATCTTTTTTTTCTCAAGTGTTTCGTTCACGTCTTTAATAAACGCGTCTTGGTGTTTTCGCACTTGCGCGTAGGGAAAAAATTTCATTTGGTTTGTGTAATCATTTATGTTTAATAATGGTTGTTGTCTTTCGACCGCAATTATAATTAATTAGTAAGTATTATTTTTGTATTAATGAGTGAGAGAAGTGATGCCATTTTTGGTGATATTCTTGACGTAGTCAATAACGTGTTAATTGGTTTGAAAAATAATGATTCAAAGCACATTAAAGAATGGAGTGATCACATCATTCATAACGCGAGTATTTTTCAGGACAGGCATTCAGTGCAAACAAGCATTATTGTTTACGCGTTATCAAAACTTTTTGAGAAATCAAAGTACGAGCGGAAGAATAGGAATTATTGGCGTTCTTTCTGGCGTGACGTGACTAAGCAGTTGGTTACAGCTCGTAACGCGCTTAAAAAACGTGAGGTTGGAAACGTTTCTAATTCATTAAAAAAATTAACTCGATTAATCAGTGTTGCTGATAAAGAGTTTTCAGAGCATTTGCAGTACGTTTTGGAAAAAGCGCGAGTTGCTAAAGCGTGGAAGATTTACGAGCATGGTGTTAGTATGGGCAGGGTTGCTGAATTATTAGATATTAGTGAGTGGGAGGCAATGTCTTATCTTGGGCATACTAAGAGTCATGATTATAAGGGTTTGATTACGGAGGGCGTTGGTGATCGTTATGCTGTGCTTAAGGAGGTTTTAAAGCGTAAATGACTGAGACTATTGTTGTTGATTCATCTTCTATTATTAGTTTGTCTAGTAATTGTTTGCTTGGTGTGTTGTCTCGTTTAAAAAATGAGTTTGACGTGCGTTTCGTTGTTGGTAGGAAAGTTTTGAATGAGACTGTGGTTAAAGCTATTGAGAGTAAGAAGTTTCGTTTGGAGGGTTTTAGGATTTTGGAGTTAATCAAGTCGGGTGTTATCGAGTTTGTTGAGAATGATGAGGTTAAATCTTTAACTGATAGGATTATTCGTTCTTGCAATAAGTGTTTTGTTGCTAAGGGTAATCCTATTCAAATTATTCATTGGGGTGAGGCTGAAATGCTTGCGTTAGCTAAGCATTTAGGTGCTAAGGTTGTTTTGATGGATGAGCGTAATACTCGTTTGTTTATTGAGAGTCCTGAGCGTTTGCGTGCGCGTCAGGAGAAAAAGTTGCATACTCATGTTAAAATTGTTAGCGGTGAGTTGGATAGTGTTAAGTCATTAATTGGTGCTGTTAAAGTTGTGCGTAGTATTGAGGTGGGCGTTTTCGCTTTTGAGAATGGTTTTTTCTCCAATTTTGAGAATGAGAGTTTGTTGAATTTGGATAATAAGCGTCAGCGTATTCTTGCGGGTTTGTTGTGGAGTTTGAAGTTGAAAGGTTGCGCTGTTAGTGTTGAAGAAATTGATTCTTATCTAAATTTGATAAAATAATTTTTTTACCAGTAAGGTACTAGTTCGTCTTTGTTTTCTTTTTTCTTTTCAGGTTCTTTCTTTTCTTGGTAGTCGTCTCCTATTGTGTACGCGTTTTCGGGTTTTGGCGATATTGGTTCTTCATAATTTTCTGTTTCAATTCGGGTTTGCGGTAATGGTAGTGGGTTTTCTTGAGCTGGTTTGTTTAGCATGTCTTGAACTGAAAATTGTTCTTCAGGTTTAATTATTTGTTTTGGTTCGTCTAAAAAAGAATTTGTTGGTGTTTCATCAATAAATTGTGGAGTTATTGTTTCAGGAATTTCTTGCATGAATGGTGTTTCTTGTTTAATAATTTCTTCTGGTTTGTTTATCACGTTTATTTGAACTCCGTACTGTTTGCACATTTGCATGATTGTTTGCAGTGCTTGTTCTGATGAAGTTTCAATTGATAGTTTTATGTTTTCGTTTAGTGTCGGTGCTTGTAATAGTCCTTCTTGAAGTATTGTTTGCTGTTGTGTGATTTCTTTTTGGCTGATAACCCCGTTTTCAGCATTAATCATTGTTTCATAATTTTCGTCAAAAATTGTGAAGTCTATTACGCCTGTTATAACTGGTTTTTTTAGGGTTATTGCAAGTTCCGTAATTTTTGATGATATTCCTCCACTGCCAATTATTAACCCGTTTGATTTGAGTAGTGCTTTTTCAATTCCAGGTAAGGGTTTTTTTGTGATGATTATGTTTCCTTGATTTATTTGGGAAAAGTCGCGAGGTAATTGTATTATTTTTGCTTTTCCAATTCCTATTCCCATTGTTGTCGGGTGCGCTTTTAGTAGTTCGATAAATCCTTCTTGCGTTATTTGCGTTGTTTCCTGATTTTTTTTAATGTGTTCTACGCGGGTTATGTATATTCTGTTGCCTTCTGTTACGAACATTATTTTTTGGGGTGCTCCGAAGTATTTTTCAACTCTGTTAGTTAAGTACGCTATTTTTTTGATTATTTCTGGGTTTAGTACTTGTGAGTTCGCGCGTTCGTATGATAGTTCTTTTCGCGTTAGCGTGTTCGTTCTTAAGTCTTTGTAAATCATCCAGTTTTGAGTGCTTACTCTTTTGTTTTTTAGTGTTCCGTCTTGTTTGCTTATCACGTAAGAGTCTGGTGTTATTTCACTTTCCAGTAAAGGTGTTATCCCACCCCATACTGATTCTGCGAAGATTTCGTCATTAAAATTTATTGGATGTTTTGAATAGGATATTGTTGACGTGCTCGTTTCTAATTCTTTTTTTATTATTATTCCTGTTTCAAAAATTTGTTGTGATTGTTTTATTTGTATTAGTCCTGCTGGTGAAAATATTGTTGTCCAAGCTTTTTTCACGTTTTCAAGTAATTGTTTGTCTCCTTGCACGTTTCTTTGCAAGTTTAGTGTTCCAGCGTAATTGTTTGATGTTTCAATTGTTACAAGTGGTGTTTTCGTTCTTCCCACTCGTATCATTTCAAGTGCTGTGTTGGTTATTCTTGAAAATCTTTCGCCTCCTGTTTCTAAGCTGTGGTATGCTGTTAGTATTCTTTCTGAAACGTTGTTAGGTATTTCAGCGCTCATGATTAAGTTCATTATTTCTTCACTGTTTTCCGTGTTGATTAGTTGCGTTATTTTTTCTGCCATCCCATTTTGTTCTATAAATTCTTTGAACGCTGATTTGTTTATTACAAAACCTATTGGTACTGGAAAATTGTTTTTGTATAAATCACTTATTTTTGCTGCTTGCTCACCGAAAAGTGATGTTTGGCTTACGTCTACATCTTTAAACCAGGATACAAATTTTGTCATAATACATTTTTAGAATGAGTGTTGGCTTATATTAATTTCGCGTGGAAAAGTTTTATAATTATTAATTGTTAATTATCATAGTTTATGATGGGTAGAGTTTTATTTTTTGTATTGTTATTAGCAGTTCCTGTTTTCGCTGATGATTATGATGTTGTTAGTGGTTTTGAGAAAACAGCTACTCAGGATTGGTTAAGTGTTCGTTATGGTTTTAACAGTGTTGAGCTTGACACTTTTGAAATTAAAATGTTGAAAATTATTGAGTTCGCGGAAGTTAAGAATTATGATGTTTCTTCTTTGGAAAAAATTTATGATAATTTTGTTGACTTGCACGCTGAGTTAGCTGTTTACATTGGCGAAGTTGATTCTACTGATGATGGTTATGAAAATTTGTGGGATGAGTTTAGCGTTTTAAAAGATGATTTCAAATCAAGTTCGCGTTTAGTTATTGTTGACGAAATTGAAAGAAGTGAAGCGAGGAGCGGTTCTAACGTGGCTGTTAGTCTTATGCAAAACAGTTTTGAAACCAGGTTTGAGGAGGCTAAGAGTTTGATGAAAGAATTGTCTTTGCAACATTTTGATTGGGAGGTCGCGTTTCTTAATAATTTAACAAGCAGTCTTGAAAGTAGAGGTGTTAGTGTTTCAAGCATTAGTGGTAAGGTTTCAATTTTTTCTAATAGGCGTGGAGAAATTGCGCCGGTATTTGAGAAATCAGATTTTTTCACGGATTGGCAGGTTTTAAGGCTTAGTGTTCAGGAAAATTTTGATGAAATTGTTAGTGAAGTTCATGAGAGTGGAATGGAGTATTGGGTTAATTTTATGTTAGAGCAAGCTGATGCTGTTATGAATGAGGTTAGAAGTAAGTTTGAAGAGGTTAAGAGTGAAATTCAGAAGCAGGGTTTGAGTGTTGATTTTTCTGATGATGAGGAATATCTTAGTAGTGTTGAAGCTAATATTGAAGAGTTAAAAAACGAGCTTACTTCTGAGAACATGGAGGATATTAAGCTTCGTTTTGAAAGTGAAGTTGTTAGTATGTATTTGGAGTTGAAGCGTCGTATGGTTTACAAAGTTTATGTTGTTATGGCTAATACTTTTTCTGAAAGAGTGCGTGAGGAGTTAGTGAAGATGAAAGCGAATGCTGAGAAAGAGGGTGTTGTTGTTGATTTTTCAAGTATTGAATTAGAGTTAAATGAGTTAGTCAGTGAATTGGGTGTTTTAGCAGGTAAAAGCGCTGTTGAGCAAAGCCAGTCTTTTGAGGATGATGAAACTGCGAAAAGTTTTGAGAATGATTTGCAGCCTCGTTTTGAACGGTTGTTTGTGAAGGCACAGATAAAGTTATATGTTGCTTATGGTGAAAAAATTAAGAGTCGTGTTCGTGAAAATTTTAATGAAGAGATTCGTAAAGCACGTGAAGGTCATAATTTAACAATTGATTCTAAAAAAATTGATGATAAACTTGATGAGATTGATGTTATGATTAGTGAGTTGCGTGATTTGCAGGATTCCGCTTCTTCTGAAGAGTTGCGGGAAAAAGTTAAGAGTTTGGAAAGCAGGGTTCAGAAGATTATGCGTGAAGTGCAGGTTGTTCTTGTTGAAGAGTTGGCTAATAATTATATTCGTGTTATGCGTGGTAATATTGTTAAAGTTAAGCAGGAGTTCGCTGAGAAGGGTATTGTGTTAAATTCTTCGATTGTTGATGGAGAGTTAATCAGTATTGAAAGTGTTGTTGAAGAGTTAAAAATTGCTCTTCGTCAGGGTGATGATGTTAAGAGTGAGGGTTTACAAGTTTCACTTCAGTCGCGTTTCAAAAATTTTGAAAGGCTTGCTGCTAGTGTTTTGTTCACTCAATTGTTAACTCACATGTATAGTGGTTCTGAAACAGTTATTGATAATTATGAAAAAACGGGTAGTGACATGTCCGCTTATAAGGTTGAGTTAGTTGTTGTTAAGGGCGCGGTTGACGAGTGCAATTCCAAGTTTGGCGTTGGGGATTATGATTGGGTTAAAGAAAATTGTAATCCTGAGAAAGTGTTTATGAAAATGAATCAATTAGGTAAAACGAGTAGTGGGAGTAGTGATGTGATATGAAGAAGCTAGTGTTTTTGTTTTTAGGCGTGTTATTTTTAAGCGGTTGCGTTAGTCAGGAGGAAGAGTCAACGGGCAGTGTTCCTTCAAGCGAGTTAGGTGTTGGAGTTAATACTGATTTGCCGGATTTATCATCCAGTGCTGGCGTGAATGTAAGTTCTTCAGTGCCTGACGTGTCCAGTGAGAGTTTAGGTGACGCTATTTAATTTTAATCCCATTTTTTTTTAATTCTTTTTTCAGGTTTTCCGCGTTTTTGAAGTGTATTGTTTTAATACCGTATTTTTGCGCTGATTGTATAAACTTTATTTCATCATCTATAAAAACGCAGTTTTCGCCTTTCTCATTTGTTTTTTTCAAGAATTGTTCATAAATTTCCGGGTTCGGCTTGTTCGTTCCAACTTCGTATGAGAAAACTTGGGAATCAAAGTATTTTAGCACGTCATATTTTTTGTCTAAGTATTGTACGCGTTCTTTTATGTTGCCTGAGATAACGCCTATTTTATAGTTTTGTTTTAATTGTTTTATTATTTTAAGAACTTGTTCGTTTAGTTTGTATGATTCGTGCCATTTTTGTGCGAGTAGTTCAGTGTTAAATTTTTTGCCAATAACTTGTTTTGTTTTTTGCCAGAATTCTTTTTTGTTATATTTTCCATTTCTGTAATCATAACCTAATTCTTTTCCGTAAAGTATTGTTTCTATTTCTTTTCTTGAAAGTTGTTTAAAAGAATGGTGAATTGTTTCAGCAAGTTCTAAGTAATTTATAGTGAATAATACGCCACCCCAATCAAAAATTATCCAATTAATCATTTATTTTTTTGTTTGTTTTTCTATTATTTTGTAGCTTGTTTTGCAGGGTAATTTTTTTCCAGCGATTTTGAATGCTTCTTTAACTTTTTGCACTCCTGATTCGTTAAGGTTTACAGTTATTATTTCTTGACCTTCTTTAACTTGCGCTGCTGTGCCTATGGGTTTCCCGTACGAGTGCGCCATTCCGCTAGATAAACGATCTGCTCCTGCGCCGCTCATGATTTTTCTCATGCGTAAAACGTGATGCGGGTACACACGAATTATTAAGTGAAAGTTTTCTTTTCCTACTGCTTTGCTTACGTATCTATTTACTGCAAGTCTTGCTGATTCTAACGCGTTATGTCTTAGTTGTATATTTTGTTTGCTTATCATGTGAACTGCGTGCGTGAATTTTTTTTTAGTTGCGCCTACTTCGAATTTTGCGATTCTTGAGCCTGGAACTCCTCTTACGTACGAGAGTTCATGTTTTCGACTCTTCCGAGTGAACGGTCTTTTCAATGTTGTGTAACACCTTCCGCTTCTAAGTTTGGCCATAGTAACTTTTTTGATGTGTTTTGGTTTTTTAAAAGTTTCTAAAAAATTTTTGAGATAGAAATTAAGCTGTAGATAATATTTTAAACATTTCTTTTTCTAATTCAGTTTTTTCCAAATCGTCTAAAGAACAACCTTTTGCTAACTTAACTATTTCATCAGGAGTTAATGTTGGTATTATTTTTTCTAATCCTTTATCTAGATTTATTAATTTGTTAGTGGCTTTGTACATTATTCTTTCATTTTTGATATCTTGTAAGTCTTTTATGCATAAATAAATCCCTGGTGTTGCTAAAGGAATAAATGTTGGTGATACAATTGAAGCTAAAATAGGTGGTGTTAAGTAAAAGCCATATAAACCAATTGTTTTACTTGCAGTTTTTAATTGATTTTTTCTATTGCTGGCTGGAATATTAAAAAGTGCTTTTATAATTCCTTCTTTCGCATGGAATTGGGGTTTTATTGCACTGTCACTAATAATGTTATGTTGTAATGTTTTAATAGTTGCTTCTTTAACAGCTAATTCTTCATTTTTTGAGTTTTCATAAATTATTGGAATAAGTGATTTTTTATTAAATCCTTCATTCACAAAATATGAAAAAAATTGGTTTAAATCAGCCCCTGCACTTGAACCGCCATAATGCGACGAATTTTTTTCTAAATTATTTTTTTTACTTATTATTGAGGGTTGTACCTTGTAAAAATCAAATATTTTGTATTCTTTTGTTGTAGTATATGATTTTAATACTTTTTGCAAGGGAGGGTTATTTAGCTTTATATTTATAGCTCTTACAAAGTAATCTGTTCTCGTTTCATCTTTTTTAGGAATGATTAAATCGTTTTTTATTAAACTTTCAAGATTTAAACTCATAAAATTGGGAAATATTGTTTAATTTTTTAAATATTTCCATATTTTTAGGTGCACAAACCATTTTTAAGCTTGGAATTATCATATTTATTGTGGATATTTGGGAAGAGTTAGCTGAGGCTCGGAAGGAGTTGAAGTTAGCTGACCATATGGTTTACGTAACTTACAAATTATTAAACGATCGTAAGATTATGCTTTCAGTTGCGCGTCACATTAACTCCGCCTTGAACAATACGATTTTCGCTTTTCTTAAGAACGAGTTAAGATTTAAGAGAATTTATCACTTACCTGAGAACGAGCATTTGCGTTTAAAATATTTTTTAAGAGATTATTCCGAACAGTTCGCTCTTAACTTTGAAGGTGAGGAAATGATTATTAAACTGGACAATTTGCGAAGTATGAAAAGTGGTGGGTATAATATTCAGGAAGGTAGTGTTATTCACATTGTTAATGGCTGTTTGCGTGTTGAAACTTTAAGCGTGAATATGATAAAAAAGTATTTATCAAATGCTCGAGAATTAATTAATAATATTGAAAAACTAGTTAGGACTGATTATGGAACTTACGCGTACAAATCTTAATAGGTCTCGTTTAGAATTAGAGAAAGCGAGAAAAATCCTGATTAATTTAGATACTCTTCCTGATTCAAGTATTAAAGTTTACATTGAAAATTTGTTAAGCGCGATGAATTTGATTAGCCCGGTCATTCTTGAATCTCAACGTGGAGATTCCGCAAGCACGTCCACGACTTTTGAGGATTTGAGTAAAGAAATTTTGAGAAAAGTGGCTTTAGAGGAAAGATTGTATGACATGTATTTTTATTTAAAAAACATGACTTACAAGAGTTTGTATAGAACTGATAAAGGCGTGATCATTAGTAATTGGAAGAGTTCTAAAACTTTCAGTAAAGATAAGCTAAAATCGTTTTATGATGATGTTGAAAAATTGGTCGTAAACATTGAGAGAGTTATTATGAACTAATCTGTGAGTATTAATTTTTCAGCGTTTTCCGCTCCGTTAAAATTGAAATTCATGCTTTTAATGTTTTCTTCGTACGCGTTTAAGTTTGCGAACAGTTTTGTCAGAGCGCGCGTAACGCTTTCATTCTCATATTTTTGCCGTGGAAACACTACTTCTGCAAGTTTATTTCTTCTAAAAAATGTTGCGTTAGATATTTGTTCTATGTGATTTGGTAAAGGCAATATTAATGAGGGTTTTTTGAAGTGCGCGATTTCAGTTAGCGTTGAGTGACCTGCAAAGCTCACTACTGCTTTGCTTGCTTTCATGTAAGCTCTTAACTCGGGCGGGTGCATGAATGGCAGTAAGTAAATGTTTTTTATTTTTTTAATTATTTTTGTTGGAAAATTTATAAAATAAAAATTTTGTTTTGGAAAATTTTTGAACACGCTTATTAGTTCGTGAACAATGTTGTAAGACAGTGCTGAACCATTTATTGGCACTGCTATGAACTCGTTTTTCAGCGCGTTTTTGTAAGAATTATCATCCGTTTTTGAATTCATTACCAGTCCTATGTTGTGTTTTTTCTTATCAGCGTATTTGTTGTTGTTGAAACTTGTTACAAGTATTAAATCCAAATATTGTGTTATGTATTTTTCTAATTCTTGTACGAGCCCGATTTGGTATGATAATGTTTCTTGAAATCTTTTCGGCAAGTATTTTGCTTCGTCAAGTACGATTTGCAAGTTCTCTATTAGCACGTTTCTTTTTCTTAGAAAGTTCGCAGTTATTATCCCTATCGGATCTGAGTCTGATACAATTGTGTCGTAAGGGAATTCTTGAGCGTATCGTGATAGTTTTAAATAATCTCCAGCTAGTTTGAAGAATATATCTGCTTCTTTAACAAGTGTTTGCATTAATTCAAATGAGTATTCGCCATGGTAGTTAAAGCCTCTTAACTTTATTTGTTCATATCCTAGTTTGTTAAAGAAAGGTGTTGAGTCTCCGTAAGTTGCAAGTCGGAATTCCGCTTTTTTTCTCACGTGGTTTATTATATTATGAGTTCTTACCGCGTGTCCTAACCCTATACCACTCGGTACGAATAATACTTTCCTCATTAATAAGTATAAAACGCTTCGGCATATTTAAAACCATATATGCTGCTGTAGTGAAATCCTCTCAGTTTAAGCAATGGGTTTAGGAAGAAGAGTAGGTAGCGTTGTGTCTTGTAGCATTTTATTGCGCGTAATTTTTTTTTGTATTCTTTTGTTATGTCAACTACGAGTTCTGCTTGCTGCGTGAACGGTGAGAACCAAGAGTTAACTTCGTACCCGTATATTTCTGGAGTGTTCTTTATTTTTTTAAGCGAATACTCGCACGCTTTCCAAACAGCCATGTGGTCAGGGTGCAAGTCTTTTTTGTGGTGTACGTATATCTTTTCTGGTTTGTACTCTCGTATTATTTTCAACGTTTTTTCGTTAAGTTCGTTCTGGAATTTTTGCAGTTTCACATCAGGATATTTTAAGAATATTGTTTTTTTAACTCCTAAAATTTTATCCGCGTTTATGGTTTCTTGCATTCTTTGCGTGATTAGTTTTTCTTTCTTCAAAGTCCAAACAGGACTTTTCTCTCCTGCACTGTAAACTACTGTGACTACTTTATCCCCTTGCTTAGAGTGTTTTGCAATTGTTCCTCCCAGTCCAAGGACTTGATCGTCACTGTGCGCACTTAAAACTAATACTTTCATAATCCTAATTCATTAATAGTCATTTTTTAAATCTTCTGACTTTCTTTACTAGCAAATTTTGGAAAACTATTAGTGTTACTGCAAGCCCGATTACTATTATTAGTATTTGATTAAAAGCGCTTATGAACCCTTCTCTTGATATTTCTGATGCTACAAATCCTCCGAGTATTGAGAAAAAGAAAGCTCTTGGAAAACTGGCTATTAATGTTGCTAAGAAGAATTTTTTGAATTTGATTTTTGTTAATCCCGCGCCGTAGCTTACAGCATCAAAGGGTATTACTGGAATAAGCCTTCCTAAAAACACTGCTCTGCCACCATATGTTTGAAACCATTTATCCGCGAAGTCAGTTATTTTACTCCCTAACAATTTTTTAACTATTGGTCTTCCACCTTTTTTTGATATGTAAAAACTAAACACTGCCCCTGCTGTTTCGCCTAAACTTCCAATTAATCCACCCCAAAACGCGCCGAAGCTTGCGCCTCCGAGCATTATTAGTGCTTCTGATGGTATTGGTGCAATAATTGCTTGAATTATCATTGCTAAGAAGTATCCTGGCAGTCCGTAGAATTGTATTATTGTTATTGTTGTGTTGTACAATTGTTCGATGAGTATCATTGCATAGCTATCATTGTTGACGTGTTTTTAATGTTTTTGATTGCGCGTAATTTTTTTATGAAAGCGCTTAGTTCGTCCATGTTTGGGAATTCTACTTTAATTACTATATCATAATCCCCGTACACTACTTCAATGTCTTTAACTTCTTTTATGTTTATTAGTTTGCTTGCAATTCTACTTTCAACTCCGGGTTTGGTTATTAATAGTAAGTATGCTCGTATCATTTTTTAACAACCTTTTTTTTGATTAGTATTGCGTTGGGTATTATTATTTTTTCTTTATTGTTCTTTTTTAGAATTGTGTTTAACAGATTTATTTCATCTACTCTTCCTTCAAGTTTATCCACAACGATTTTGTCATTTTTGCTTATCATGTTTGTTGATGATATGTACAGTCCTGCAGCAGCGTTTGGCACAAAATTCTTAAGACTTAACAATAGTATTCCCATAACTGCTATGATGAGAATAAGTATTATTACATCTGTTAGAAAGCTTGACACTCCAAGTCTGCCTAAGATTATTAGTATTAGTATGAAGTATAAGTAAAGTTTTATTCCTGACATTATTATATCAATTCCATGTATTCCTATTCCAATTCTTTTCAGCATTTTTTTAATATCATTATCATTTATGAACGAACGTGTAATCTTCATTAATAGGGATATCACTATTAATCCTACAAGTAAGTAAACTCCTGCAGAGATTAGGCTTATTATTACCGCGTCATTGAACGGGTTTATGAACAGGTCTGCCATAAAAATATATTAATCATGTAAGCGTTTTAAAGTTTAGGAAATTATTGTTCCTTCCCATTTCTCATTTTTTAAATATTTCTTAAAATTTTTTACGTTCATCACTAAGAGTGTTATTTTGTTTTCCGCGCATGTTTTAACAGCTATTGGGTGTAATGGCGAGTTTTGCCCGGGGGTGAATGTTAGTCCGACGATTTGTTTCATTCTTTCCCAACCCATTTTTTTTATGGGTTTCGCTCCGGGTAGTTTTGGGTCTTTATCATAAACATAAGGCACGTTTGTTATGTTTATCATTGTTGAGTTAGTGATTGATGCTATCATTGACGCGCCCACATCAGTGTTCCATCCGGGTGTGTACCCTCCGGTTATGATTGTTTGTTTTTTCCATTTCCGAGTAATGTTTGATGGACTGTCATAGTAGTATTCAGTGTTTAAGTGGTATGCTAGTAGTTGTGCGTTGATTAGTGTAACATCTCTTCCGAGCGTGTGTTGTTCGTTTTCCGTTATCCCAAGTTTTCGCCCGGCTTCAGAGTAGTATCTCGCGATTTTTCCGCCGCCTGTAATTATGCAAAAATTGTTAGTGTTTTTTTCTAATAATTGTTTAAGCTCTTTTAAGAATTCTACATCTATTTCATTTTTCACAAAGGCTGATCCGCCAAGGCTTACAACGATTTTCATATGTTATATGATAAGTTATTTTTGTTTTAAAAATAGTTCGTGAGTTTTGGTTGTTTTCTTTCTTTTAACAATTTACTTTTTACTAGTATTTCATTAATGTTAAAGCTAAACAGTCTTGTCACGTATTGTTTTACTAATTCCCAATCACCGAATTTTATTACTTTGTTAAATGAGTTTCTCACGTTTTCCCGAACTTGCCATACTCCAATAGGCAAGTAATAGTCTTTTGTGATTTCTCTAATTATAAGCGCTGACGCTTGTCTTTTTTTCTTGACTAATTGTTCGAGCACGCCAAGCCGTGATGCGTAATATCCGCCTGCTGTTTCTTTAGCGTATTCTTTTCTCCCATAGTACGTTTCGTAGTTCGTTGTGTATTGTAATTCATTTGTTTGAACGCATTCAAATAATTCGTAAGTCCATTGCCCTGGCATTAATATAACGCAGAACGCGTTGCCCATTCTTGAAGAGTAATAAACGTGGTATTCGTCTATTTGTTTGTTGTATTTTATTTGTTTTATCAAATTTTTCCCCAAATTATCATCCACTGCTGTTATGCTCCACCGCGTGGGTACGAGTTTTCTATTAATTTTTACTCCAAGTATTCCTGCTGAAAGAACTCTAGCCAGTTTCGATTCGTTAACTCCTTTTTTATATAATTCATTTATGGCTTTTACACTTTTCAAGTCAGTGTCGTAGTAAGCTTTTTCTATTCTTTTGTCAACTTTCACGTTTTCTGCGAGTCGTACTTTTTCAAGTTCCGCGTGAGGTCCTATCATCGTGCTTGTTGTAAAAGTGTTCATTATTGGTTTTGGTTGTTTTTTCAAGTGTATTTCTAAGTCAACGCTTTTCTTACCTAAAGTGATTTCTTGGAAGGTTTCTATTATTTTGTTTTGTTTTTTTACGCTTCCGCGTATTCTTGAGTTAATTAGTTGGGCTCTTAGTCCTGCAATTTCGTTTAGTGATTTTCGTTCTTTGAACCATGCGTAATGGTTGTCAAAGTATTCTACGTTTTTCGTTTCTTCAGGTGGTGAGAGAACACCTATATTCACGTTAGGGTAATTGAATCTGCCTACGAATATGCTTGGCGGGGTTTCTGAAAGAAAATCTTTTTTGAGTTCTACATTTTTGTAGTATGATAGAAATGGGCAGGGTTTTCCACAGTACCCTCTGCCTTTGCACTTAGCGCATAATGCGGTGTTCATTGTTAGAATTAAAATTTCAATGGTTAAAAAAGGATTATTGTATTTGTCCGCTATTTTTCATCTTCAATTATACTCTTAAGTTTTCTGGATATTTCTTCAAATTCTGAAGGGTTATCCAAAATTTTTTCTATTTTTGAGTCCTTTCTACCTTCAGATAAGTATGTGAGTAATGTTCCAACATGTAAGCCTAAAGCATCAGATAATTTGTCTAATTTCCATTTTTTTGATATGTACATTTGAATTGCCTCATAAATTATTTCTTTTGAGGGTTCAACATTTGTTAATTCTCTAAGCAGTTGTATATTTTCTATTGATTTTTTCCAATCATCTCGTCCACAAGCAATAGAAGAACGAAGTCCTTCTTTATAATTTTCAATATCTTTTTTATACCAAACTACAGGTTCACCGCCTCCGGCACAGTCCCAAGGTCTACCATGCCAAAGTTCTCTATAATTCCAATCAATATTTTCATTTTCATCAATACCGTTCTGAATCTGTTGTTTGTAAGCTTTCTGAATAATATTTTCATTAGGAAGTAATCCTGTTATACGTATTAAACATAGAGCTTTTTGTATATTATTTTTATTTATTAATAATTCTTCATATTTACTTTGTAGTCTACTTTCCATTAGATTATCCATAGTATAATTTAATATTGATTCTTTATTCATTATTTTATCACCACACTTCTTTCTCTATATTTTCCTTCGCATCCTGGGCACGAATCTCCAATTTCGCCAAAACCCTGCGCTCCACACAAGTGCGCTTCTTTTATTGGTCTAAGCTTGTTTGTAGTAACGATGTCGTATAAGTCCATAACAATCATATCTTTTGAATTTGTGTTACTTTTTTGAGAGTTGAAATAATCCTTATTATAGTATGTTTTTACGTCTTGTTTTTGACCTGTTATTTCGTATACTTTGCACTCTTCTTTTCCAGATTCTCTTATTAAATATTCAATTCCTTGATAATCAGTTCTAAAACTGGACGGTATGATTATACCATCAATAAGTTTTTGAGGGAGTTTAGTCCAGTTAACATTTTTTTTCACAGTTTCTTTTAACAGTTTTTCTTCAAGTTTCAGTTCTTCATCGGAGGTTACATGAAAATAAATTACAGACCATTTCATCGCACAATTATTTACTAAAACCAAATATAAGTATATTTTCTTAACAATAAACATTAAATAAAAAGAAATATTAACAATTAACAAGTGATTGTTAATGGTTGTTCTCGTCGCGCCTGTTGGCGTTTACAAAAATCGTGTTTTGAGTAGTATTGCTCGTTTTAAGCCTGAAAAAGTTTTTTTGATTATTACTAAAACCACTGATTCTGAGTACACTGGTGCGTGGAGGAAGACGACGAAAAAGTTTGCTGATGAAATTATTGAGAAAATTAGTTTGTTTTATGATAAAAATTCTATTGAAGTGGTTGATATGGATTTAGGAGATTTTGACGAGTGTTTTTCTTTCTTGCTTAATTTGGCTTCTAATAATGAGTTATTAATTGATATTACTTCTTCCCGTAAAGCTTTTGAGATTGCAGCTATTACTTCTGGTATTTTGTTTAAGAGTGTTTCTTGCGTGTATATTCCCCCTAAGAATCCTCAAGTTCCTGAGGATTACGCTGTTAAAGTTGTTGAGGATGGTGGTGTTGAACCAGTTAGCATTTTCATGCCAAAAATAGACTTTAATGAGTTGCGTGCGGGTGTTTTAAATGATATTCTTACAAAGTTAAAGGATTTAGGCGGCGTGAGTGAAACTTTTGTTAAAATAATGAGGGGTATGGGTTGGGAGGAATCGCGTTCAAATGTTATTCGTTTTTCAAAGTTTTTGAACAGGCTGGAGAAATATGGTTGTGTTAAAACTGTTAGGAATGGTCGGGAAAAAAAAGTTGAATTAACTCCTTTGGGAAAAGTTATTAGCAAACTTTAATTTATTATTATTTCAAGTTCGTTATATTTCATATTATACGCGTGTAAAAGTGTTTTAGAATTTTTTGGGTAAGAAATAATGTATGTTAATATTCCCCATTGTTCAAAAATTTGTTTTTTTTCTAATTCGTGAAAAATCTCTTTATCATGCGGTGGTTTTGTTAAGTGTGTGTGCCCAAACAAAAGTTGATTGTTTTGTTTTCCTATTTTATTTTTTTCAACTAAAATTTCAATATAGTCATGTAATTTCAATATGTTTTTTAAAGATATGCTGTCTGAATTTCTTTTTATAAAATAAAATTCTAAACAGTCATCATTGCTAAGATAGTGTTTAAAATGTGTTGTACTATTTTCTTTTTTTCCAATACAAAAAAAGAATCTTTCTTTATTTTCTATTTGTGCAAATTCATGTTCTAAAATAATTTGGTCATATGTTTTTTTTGTTAGTCTTATTTTTTTTGCTAGTTTTCGTTTTTTTTGTTGTAGTAATTCGTAATTGTTAAATCCTATTTTATTGCTTATTTGTGCTTGTAACAAGTTTTTCTTTAACATAATTTAAAGAAGTGGTGTATTTAGTTTAAAAAAATTTATATAAAGTTGATTTTAAATAAGTAATTATCATGGGAATTTTTAGTATTAAAAAGCCTAAATGGTTTAATACAGATTACATTCTTACAATAATAACTAATTCTACTGGCGCATTTATTGTTGCTCATCCTAATCCTAACGAACTACGTATGAAAGATAATGTTAACAAATTTAGTGAATTTATATTAAATCCAGTGGGTAGTGGTGTTTTTGCAGCGCAGTTATCTGAATTAAAAAAATTGGAAAACGTGTATTCAGGTTCTGGAACTGAAAACATGTCAAAATCAATTAGTGATTCTATTAATGGTATCATGGAGGTTCTAAAATTTGATTCTGAAAGATCTGTTTATCATATTAAAAAAATTAATGAATTAGATAATTTGTTAGTAATAATTGGTTTTAATCGTTCATTATTTGAAATAACCAATGTAACAAATGCTGATTTTGAAAATTTAAGTAAAATTGAAGTTAAAACTAAATTGAAGAGCATAGCTGTAGATCTTGCAAGTGTTATATTTTCTAAAAAGTTGGATAATTTGAAAAAAATATCTGAATCTTATGAGATTCCTGAAAACTTGCTTGAAGAAATTAGAGGAATTTTAGAAAGTCATTTGTAGTAACCTTTAAAAGTAATTCTTAATTGTTTTTTTTAAGTTAACCATACGATGTGCCTGTGAACAGGTGAAGTATAGAGGTAAGAAAAAGTATAATGGGATTTTACAAGTACCTTGGTAAGTTGTGGAAGAAACCACTCTCAACCATGAAGGACGAGTACAAGAAACAAATACGCTCATGGCGTAAAGATAATTCAATTGTTCGAATTAGTAAGCCAACACGTATTGATAAAGCACGAATGTACGGTTACAAAGCTAAAGGCGGTTTTGTAGTTAATAGAATTAAAATCAAACGTGGCGGTAGGAAGAGAGTTCAAGTCCATTCTGGTCGTAAGCCAAGTAAAAGCGGTCAGAATAAGTATTCTAATAAGAAAAGTTTACAACTCATTTGTGAAGAGAGAATTCAAAGAAAGCACCCTAATCTCGTGATTTTGGGTAGTTATTGGGTTGGTGAAGATGGTCAATTCAAGTATTTTGAAGTTGTGAGTGTTGATCCTAATCATCCAAGAATTTTGAATGATGAGGAAACAAATTGGGTTTTGAATAAGAATAAGAAGATGAATGCTTTGCGTGGTTTAACAAGTCAGGGTAGGAAAATGCGCGGTTTAAGAAAGTAAATTGTGTTTAAGCTTTTTTTGGTATTTTTCCAAAAATTAGTGCTAGTAGCATGGTAGACACGGGTATTATTGATAGTAGTAAACTGAGTAGTTGTAGTGTTGAAATGTTAAGAACAATTCCTCCAATTATTGGTCCTATCATCATTCCTAAGTCTTTTGCGGTTTCAGTTATTCCTGATAATGTGCCTTTTTCATTTTTTCCGGATAAGTCGCCTACAATCGCGTTAGCTGTTGGACTTATTATTGCGAATCCGCTTCCTATTATGAAGATACTAATCAGTAGTAGTAGTGATGTTGTCGCGTAATAAAATAATAATAATCCCATTGTTAGCGCTATTGTTCCTGCAGTAAAAACGGGTATTCTTCCGTTTTTATCTGCGAACTTGCCTAATGGTAATGTGAGTAATGAGGGTATTACTGTTATCGTAGCTGTTAGTGCTATGAAGTAAGCACCATATCCTTGGTTTAGCAAGTATATGGGTAAGAATATAAAGAATGCTGATGATACGAGGAATTGTGGTGTCATTACATAAAAAAGTGTCAGTACTTTTTTTTTGTTTTCGCGTATTATTCTTATTTCTTTTTTGAGTATTTTTTTTATTGTTATTTTCTTTTTTTGTTTGGTTGGTTTGCCTTTAATGCTGAATATTATTATTGCTGGAAGTATGGTTATTGGTATTGCTAAGAATACGATTTTTGGGCTGGTTATGGCAAATAGTAGTGCGCCTATGAATGGTGCGATTAAGTACGGTGCGTTCAGGAATATTGTTTCGAACATTATGTTTTCTTCTCTGCGATTTTTTGGTGATATTTTATGAGTGTAAGCCCATACACCTACCCAAAACAAGCTGCCTATCAGTATATGGAATATTCTTAGTATGAATAAAGGTATTATGTTGTTCACAAAGTAGTATGCTATTCCAACGAGTGCGTATCCTACTAATGATATTAGTATTATTTTTTTGTTGTCTATGAAGTCGAAGAATGCTCCAAAGAAAGTGTCTGTAAAGAATCTTATGAGTCCCCACATGCTGAAGAATATTCCTAGTAGTAGTGCGTCTTGTATTATGCTTTGCATGTTAATCGTGTAAAAAGGGGCTGATATTGCCCATCCTAGTGCGAATAGCATTAGTGTTAGTGATAAGTAGTACACGTTTTTTACGCGTTTACGTTCTTCTAATAGTAGTGTGTGAACTGCCTTTCCCATGTTTGGCATGATTATTTATTTATCAAAAAGTTAATATATACTTTTGCCATTTGTTTGTTTCATGTTTAACCCGAATCAGATGCGTAAGTTAATGAAACAGATGAACATGCAGCAAGTGGACGCTGACCGTGTCGAAATTTTTAGCGGTTCTAAAAAAATTGTTATTGACAATCCTGATATTACGAAGATGAAGGTTATGGGTGAGGAAATGTATCAGATTAAAGGTGAAGCGAGAGAAGTTAAGGATTTGCCAAGTGAGGATGTTGAGTTGGTTTCTAAGCAGTCGGGTGTTGGTTTAGATGAAGCGCGTGTTGCTTTGGAGAACGCTAATGGTGATTTAGTTGAAGCGATAGAGCTTCTTAAAAAATAATGTTCTTTTTTTCTTATAAGAAAATCAATAGATTTTCTGTGCATGAAATCATTTGATTTCATTGCAAGTTTCTTCTTACTTGTTTCTTTTTTGCTCAAGTTTTCTTTTTAAGAAAGGTCGGTGGAAACAATTGAACTTCTTAAGAAATAATTTTTAATTTTATTTTTTAATTTAAAAATAGTTTTGTTCTAATTAAGATTCTTTATTTTTCTATATAAGCTTTGAAAAATTCTGGTTTTGGCGCGTATACTTTACCATAGTACGCTAGTTCAAAAAGGGCGTCATTTAATAATTCGTTTTCTAAGTTGAAATAATTTTTAATATCCCCAAAAGGCATTCCTTCTTTAAAATCCGTTTTTATTAAGTAATCAAAAATTTGGCATGATATGTTTTTTAAAAAATTTTGGTATGTAGTATTTTGTGTATTAATTGATAATTCTTTTTCACAAAAATTACAAATTTGCAATTGATTATGAACAATTTGTTTACAGTATATACAAAAAGAGTTTTCCATAATTAATTATTTTTTCACGATTTTTATTAATTCTGCGAATGCTGGGCGCGTGATGAGTACGCCTACGCTTATGCCTATTATTGTTGTTAGCGCGAATCCGCGGAGTAGTCCTGCTCCTGCGAAAAATAGTGGAATCATTGATGCAACGCTTACGAAGTAAGCTGCTATTACTATGAAGAAAGCGCTTTTTATCCGTCTTTTCAGTGAGACGTCTTTTTTCTCTTCTACTTCGTCAAGTATGACTATTTGGTCGTTAATTCCTGTTCCCACGCTCGCGATTATTCCTGCTATTGACGCTATGTCTAGTGTCCATCCTATCCCTGCTGCGATGCCGAGCGTTATGAATATTTCGGATAATGATATGAATATGGTTATTATTATGAGTTTAGGATTTTTGTATCGTATTGCGATTATTAAGTCAACGAGGATTATTGATATTATGAATACTATGAAAATGTTTTGTATGAACATTTGCCCTTGAATTGGTGATACTGATTCCGCGCTTAGTATTTCCATTTTTACTGGCAGGCTTCTTGATTGCAGTATTGATTGTAAGTAGCGCATTTCTGCTTGCGCGTCTTCTTGTGTTGTTCTTTTTCCTGTTATGCTTGGGTTGAGAATTATTTTTCCTTTTAAATCGCAGGGTATTCCAAGTGAAGCACCTTCAATTATTTCATCATCTATGTAGAAATCTATTGTTTCATTCAGGTAGCATTGTCCTGATGTCGTGTTTTCAGCGAGTTGCAGTGTTGTTGCTGCGAATTTGTTAGCTGCTTCTTTGCTTATTGCTATTCCAAAAACGAATTCCCAAATAACGCTTCCACTTCCCGAGTCTAATGGTCGTACGTAGTAAGCGCATTGAGCTCCACTGCTTAAGCATACGTCGATTATGTCTGTTCCGAGGAATACTGTTGTGTTTCCAACTTTTGCTTCGAATTTACCTTCTTTGCTTATTAAGTCAATTGCTTCTTCGTTGGTTACGCTTGCAAGTTGGACTTGTACGTATTTATTTCTTGACAAGTCTGTGATAGTGGTGACTGTTGCTCCTTTAACTCCGAATAAGTCAAGTCGCCGTCGTAGTATGTCCAGTAAGTTTTCGTAATCTTGTTCCGTGATTTCTTCTGCGGGTTGTAGTACAAGTTTTGTTCCACCATTTAGTTCTATTCCAAATGATAGTTTTGTTGGTTCTATTTGTTTTACTTGTATTCCTATATTTGTTCTATTGTCTTTCTGTTCTGCTATAAATGGATAAGCTGTTTGTTCTGCGTATATGAATGGGTTTTTTTCTATTAATGTTGTTAGTTTTATTGTGTCGTTTGGTTGTATTTGGGAGATTGCTTGCGCGTAGTCTTGTACGTTATTTATTTCAACAAAATTTAAGTAATTTATTTCAATGCCAGTTAAGAATTGTCCTTTAATATCTGACGGTGCAGGGTTTTTCGCGCTTGTTATTTCAACACCCTTTGCTGTTATATTCGGGTGTATGAATATTATTGATGCGATTAGCATTAGTGCAAGAATCCATAGTTTGTAATTCTTGTATAGTTCTTTCATTTTTTCTCCACCACCAGAATTCGTTGGAGCGCAGCTGTTCCAAACCATGTGTTAATCAAATCGAACAGTATTCCAAATAATAATATTAATGCTATTTCTTTTATCATAACCACATTTGATAATAAGAACATTGTTGCGAAAACCACAAACGCTGCCATGTCAACGGTTAGTTCTGTTTTGAATGCTCTTAGCATTCTTTCACTTAATGGTTTGTCTTTTCTTTTCAAAATGTTTGTTGATAATAGTATGTCACTGTCTGTTGAGTATCCTACAATCATTAGTAATGCTCCTATTGACGCTGTTGAAACTTGTATTCCAAGAATATTCATTGCGCCGAGGATGCATATCACGTCAAGAAATGTTGATAGTATTATAGAAATTGACGGTGCAGGTTTTCTGAAATAGTAAAAAACAACTCCACCCATTAATAAAAATGCTAATAGCAGTGCTTTTGTTGCTTGTTCAAAAAATGTTTTGGCTATTGCAGCGCTTTGAAAGCCTATTGAAACATCATCATTAGTGAGGGTTATCCCATAAATTTCTTGGAAAAGAGTTATTATTTCAGTGCTTACAAGTTCTTGTTCGCTTAGTATTTCGTATCCTTGAATGTTTATTCGTAATGTGTCTTTTACAAGTCGTATTTCAGGGTTTCCGAGTTGTTGCGTTAATTCTTGTAAGTTTATTTCTTGGTTAAGAGTTATTGTTGCTGTATAACCTCCTTTCACGCTCACGTCTTTTTGAAAGAATTCTCCTGTAGTGATTTTAGAGTAACCTAATGAGCTTACCATTATTAAAACAAGAATTATTGGTATTACTGTTAGTTTCTTGTAATTTTCAAAATAGTATTTCCAGGCTTTTGAGAATTCTTTCTCGAGCATGAAAAATTAAGATGTGAAAAGGGTTAATAAAATTTTTCATATAATTTTTGAAAAGTTTTTTGCAAAAAATTTTATTGTTTTTGGAGTTATCAGTTTTGTCAAAAATTTTGAAGGGTAATCCATGTTTCCATGTTTTTCAAGTTTTGGTTTCAAGTGTTTAACAAGTTCGATTAGTTCGTCTAATTCTTCGTCGTTAATTTTGTCTAAAAAATTTCTTATCCTCCAATGAATCAATAGTTCTTTTCCAATTGTTTTGTTCCATTCTTTCTCATAATTTTTTGAGTGTGCTAATAATTTCGCGCTTTTCAGTCCTGTGATTAATCCTCCTCCAGTTGTTGGTTTAACATGTCCTCCACGGTCGCCTAATAAGTACGTTTCACTTTCACCTCGCAAAACGGGTTTATGCATTGGTATTATTCCTCCCTGCCAATCCAGTATTTTCGGGTTTCCAAGTTTATCTAATAACTTATCTAAGTAAATTCTAGGAGAGCGTGTTGCAACACCTATCCTGCATACTTCTTCGTTTTCAGGTACTATCCACGCAAAGAATTCTGGGCAAACTTCGTTGCCGAAGAATAGTTCTGCAATTGGTTCGCGTTCCATTTTCGCAGTTATTTGAAGTCCCATCAAAAAATTTTTTTGGGTTTTCGGACCGCTCGCGTCTATTAATTTTTTTGTTCTGTAAGTGTTTTTTTCAGTTCTTATTTGCACGTAATTTTTTGTTTTATAGTATTCTTTCACTTGTTCCCCAAACATTATTTTTGAATTTTCAAGCGCTTTTTCTAATAAGTACTGGTCAAATTTTTTTCTGTTTATAACATAAGCAACGTTTTCTTTTTTGACTTGCACAGAATTATTCGGCGAGTGCAGTATCGCTCCGCGTATTTTGTTTTGTATTATGCTTTTTGGTATTTTCACAAATTCTTCTATGTTCCTGCTTACGAGTCCGGTGCATTGCACAGGTTCTCCGACTTCTAACATTTTTTTTTGTTCTAATATTAAACAATTTTTTTGCGAAGCGTAATAACTACCTATTGGGCCTGCTCCAATAATAATTTCGTCAACTATTTCGTCATGCATGTAAAAAAGTAATTAGTTGTGCGTTTTTAAAAGTTTTATTTTCCAAATCGTCTGTTGCGTTTTGAGAATTCTTCTAAATCTTCGTTTAATTGTTCTTTAGAATAATCTGGCCATAGTGTGTTGTGGAATATTAGTTCTGCGTAGGACGCGTCCCATAGCATGAAACCTGATAGTCTGCAACCGTCTTCCATTCCTGTTCTTATTATTAAGTCAAGTGGTGGCAGGTCTTTTGTGTATAAGTGTTCTTTGAATGTTTCAATTGTTATGCCTTCCAGTCCTTCTTTCATTGCTTTGTTGCATGCGTCAATGATTTCTGCTTGCCCGTCGTACATGAAGCAGAAGTTCAAGTTTTTTTCTGTGTAATTTTTTGTTTGTTCCATTGTTTTTTCAAGTTCTTTTTTGATTTCTGTTGCTTCTTCCCATCTGCCAAGGAATCTTATGCGTGTTTTTCTTTTTTTGGATTCTTTCAGTAAGTCTTTAATCCATTTCAGGATTAGTTTGAATATTTGTTTTTTTTCTTCCGCGCTTCTTCCAGCGTTGTTTTTTAGACTCCATATGTATATGGTAATGTTTTTTATTCCTTTTTTATCAGCGTGTTCTAGTATTCTTCCTAAAGCTTCACCGCCAACTTTATGCCCATCCCAAGGGTGTTTGTTTCTGCTTTGAGCCCATCGTCTATTTCCATCTATTATTATTCCAACATGTTCTGGTAATGTCATTACATTATTATTTTTGTGAGTAGTTATTTAAATAATTTGGTTTAGAATCTTTTGTTTCAACTTGTTCTTTTAGTTTTAAAGCTGTTTTTTCGCCTAATAGTCTTTTTAATACTTCAAAGTTTGCTTTTTTAAGTTCTCGTGTTGTTCTTATTCCTGAAGTGAATAAGAGTCTTGCTCGTACTCGTCCTATTCCTTTGTACTTAATTAGGGGTAGTAGTTCTTTTTTCACGCCGTGTTTGATTCTTGTTCTTAAATTGTTTATTGGTGTTATGAATTGTTTTTTTCCGAGCAGTGTTGCAAGTTCTTTCATTGAGTATAATAGCCAGTCAAGTTTTAGTGTTTTCGCGCGTATATCTCCTGGACTCGTTTTGAATTCGTCAAGTATTTGTTGTTCTGTTTTCTCATCTATCCAGTACTCCATCATTCGTGCTGTTTTGTAAGCTTGTAAGAATTTATTCGCTTCGTACGAGTTTGGTGTTGGTTCTGTGAGTAATAGTTTTTCCCTGTCGTACATGAAGTCTTCTGCGAGTTCAACGTAATCATCCCTTGTTAATCTTAATAGAGGTTTTGCTTCACTAGTCATGTTGCACGCGTGTAATAATCCTATTTCATTTATTTCTTCTTCATTTTTTGTTGAGTTCATTAATGTTTTCGCTGAGCGCGGGTCCAAGTATAATTGTGCTGTTCGTATTCCGTATTTTGTAGGAGTGAGTTTTTTCCCGTCAATTTTGATGAAGTTCCATTTTTCAAGCTGGATTAAGACATTACGTATTTTAGAGTTCATGGTTGTTAAATCACTGTATTGGTGTGCGTAAAACGTTTGTTCGAAGAATTTCATAACATCATTTTCAGTTCTTATCACTGATTGCGCGATTAATGATAGTAAGTGCGTTCTCAAGTTTGGTTCAGCACTTAGTTGTGAGTATATTTCTTCAACTTTTCCTTTAACAAATTTTTCAGTGATGGTTTTTTTCATATCTTCACTGTTCGCAATAGTTATTGCTTCCCCATAATCAGCGTATTTCGGTCTGCCTGCTCTTCCAGCGCATTGTTTGTATTCCATTACGCTTATCCAGTCACTGTATCCTTGAGCGTATCGTTTCAAGTCCCGTATTATTACTCTAAAAGCAGGTAAGTCAACGCCCATTGCAAGTGTTGGCGTGGCAAAAATGACTGGTAAAATTCTGTTTCTGAAAGCGTGTTCAATTAGTGTTTTTTGTTTTTGAAGTAGCCCTGCGTGGTGGAATGCGGTTCCGTTAATCAGACATTCGGATAATTTTTTGCATTGAGTTGTCGGTCTTTGCAGTGTTTTCAACGTTTTTAAAGAGGTTTCTTTTAATTGTTTGTTAGTGGTTATTTTCAGTTTTGAAGCAAGTGATTCTGCTCTTCTTCTGGATGATACAAATACTATGCATTGTTTTCCTTGCTCGTGCGAGTTTTTTATTATGTTATAGCTTTGTTCTTCGTAGTTTTGGTTTATTATTTTCTGTTCTTTTTCAAAGTGTATTTTATTGTTTAGTAGTATTCCTTCATTAAGTTTTACTGGTCTGTAATCGCTTTCTACAAGTTTAGCTTTTAGCCAGTCGCTTAGTTCTCGTGCGTTTTTTATTGTCGCGCTTAAACCCAGTATTCGCGTTTTCGGCAGTGATTCTTTCAATCTTGATATTAGCACTTCAAGTGTTGCACCACGAGTTTGGTCGCCGAGTAAGTGTATTTCATCAATCACGACTAGTCCTACTCTACTAATCCAAAGTGCTCCGTGTCGGATTAGTGAGTCCATTTTTTCGCTGGTCGTGATTATTAAGTCTGCTTTTCCAAGCCATTCATCTGATGCGTCTAGTTCTCCTGTGGATAGCATTATCCTCATTTTTTTCCCGTATTTTTCTTTGAATTCGGCGTGTTTTTCAAATGCTAGTGAGCGTAAGGGTACTATGTATATTGCTTTATTTTCTTCTTCTAAAATCGTTTTTAAAAATGCCATTTCAGCTATCAAAGTTTTTCCACTTGCTGTTGGACTTGATACTATCATGTTTTTATCAAATAGTCCTTGTTCTATTGCTGTTTGTTGTGGTGGCGTAAATTTTTTGATGTTTTTTTTTACGTGTTCGTAAACTGTTTTCGATAGTTTTTTTTCAAATTTTTGAACCAACATATTTATTATAAGCAAAAAACTTTTATGAATTAAAAAGCATATCTAACCTTGTCCGGTAAAAAAAAGAAAAATGAGGAGAGCGCAAATACAAATTCCATTATTACTTTTATTAATTCTTGGTTTGTTTATTCTTTATTTGTTATGGATCAATCCAAGTGAGCGCGCGAAAATTCTTAATATTAACACGACTTCGCCAATTTCAACTAATCCTGATAATTCAGTTAGCGTTGATAACGTTGTTTTCTCAAATAGTATTGGTTATATTGGAAGAAGTACGGGTGATGCTGTTGGCAACCATTTTTTTGATAGTGTTTCACTTGCTTATCCTTTGATTAACGAGTCCATTCTTGAGAAAAGTACTGCCGTGCTTACAGCGAATATTTTACTTAAAGGTTCTACTAAAATAGTGATTCCTAATGATTATTCAAGTGTTCTTGTAAAAGCAAGAATTGGTGAGGTTGTTGGAACTCCAAATTTGGAAATTAAAAGTGCTAATACCTTATTGTATAAGAGCGCTATTTCTAAAAATCAGAATATTAATTTAGTTGTTGATGCTGATAAAATGGTTGGGGATTCTCTTGAAGTTTCTTGCCAATGGCGTGGTTTATTGTTCTGGCAGTCTCAAAAGTGTGAGTTGTTGGATTTTGAAATTGTTAAGCAGTATTTTTCGAATATTAATGTTGTTGAAGTTTTTGATTTTACTGTTAGTTCAATTGAGGCTAAGGGTAATAATTTTAAGTTATGTTTCAAAGTTACTGAGAGTGATAATTCGGGTAGTTTAAGCGTTAATTTTAATGATGTTCAAATTTATTCTGCAAGCCCTATTAAAAGGGATGCGGCTTATTGTGTGAAGGATTCTGTTAGCGTTGTTGATTTGAATAGTGGTGTTAACATTGTTGAGTTCTCTTCAAGTAAAGGTGGTGTTTACGATTTATCTGATGTTTCTTTAATTGTTTACGAAACAAGTCAGGAAGCGTCTAATAAAACTCTTTATTTCAGTGTTCCAAGCAGTGTTTACGATGATGCGGAGAGTTTTGTTTTTCAAGTTAGTGTTGATGAAATAATTGAAGCTGGTTATTTGGAATTCATCGTGGGTAATACTGATTACGTTTTTAATCCTGGTGAAATTTTTGAAGGGTTATTACTTGTTGATATTGATAAGGAGGATGTTAAAAGCGGCACTAACAAGTTGCGAGTTGAGAGTAGTTCAGGTCGTTTTAAGATTGGGAATTTGAAAATGTTATGGTCATAATATCATATTTTTCGGGGAGTTAATGGTAGGGCGGACAGATAGGGTTAAGCAAGTGGGTGGTAATGTTAAAGTAGCTCTTACTCCTAAAAAAAGTTGGGGGGGTACGATAAAAAAAATATTAGTTATTCTTGCAGTTATACTTATACTTAGAGAATTTGCACTACCATTTTTAGTTAATGAGCAAGTTTTGTATATTGATCAAGTTACGCAATCTATTTGCAGTATCACTCAAGCTCTTCCACTTATTGATGTTGTGATTGGTAATTGGTTGATTAATTGTGAATTTTTGTTTCCTGGAATAACTGCTCAAGCACATAATGCTTTTGATGTTAGCACTTCTGACAGGCTTGATGTAAAACAGCTTACGGATTCAACTGATGATAATGTTTTTCAAGCTCTTGGTTTTGAAGAGTTTAGTTTCGAAGCTGAAACAGGGGAGAGTTTAAGCACTGCAGATCAAACAATTGCTATGCGTTCTCAAATGAGGTCTATTTGGGAGACCCAGCACGCAGGTGGTTTGGAATCTATTAGTGCTAAAGGTATTGATTTTAAAATTAGTAGGATGCAGGTTGCGCCTGATAAAATTAATGGTTGGGAGCAAGGTGAAGTTTCAATAACTATGGATGTTCAGAACACAGGTTCACGGAAAATTGATGTTACCGGTTGGTTTAATTGTGTTTCTCCCCGCGGCGACCCTGATATTTGTGAGTTAGCAGGTTTCAATTATGCTTGTAATAGTTTAATAATAAAAGAAGGCCAGTGTTCAACTGCGAAAGGTAGTAGTACTTGTAAATGTCCAACAGGGAGTACGCCGATTGATAATTATTGTCAAGAAAGCAACTTAGAAGCAGGAGTGTGTGGGTGTGTTGTAGACGCCACAGAACTTTATGAAAAGTGCCCTTATGACATAGGTAGTTGTGTTTATTATGAAGGTATTTCAGGTTCTGCTACAGGTCACGGAATTTGTGATGATGTTTTTGTAGGAGCAAATGAAAAGGATGATGACGGTGTTAGTGATGAGGGTGTTAGTTTAAGTTCTGATTCAAATGTTATTCCACCACCTTATCCTTGGTGTTTTACAATTGTTGATAATGGTGGTGTAGTAAGGGATGAGCCTTATGGTGCGTATATTGATGGTAGTGCTGTTACCGAATTTGTGAGTAGTGCTATAGGTACTTTTGAATTGTTAGATGATGATAAAGCGGATTATTTATTTTTATTACAGCAAATTAATTATCTTCGACCTATAACTGTTAATGCTGAGGGACCTGTCAAGTTTGCTTTTGACTTGCCTGAAGCTCCGTATATTATTAAGGATTCTTCACGTAATATTCTTGCAAGTATTAATTATGAAACCCAAGGTAGTGGGCGTATTGAAAATTTTAAGTTTTATTTAATAAAGTTAAGTTCATCATTAATACCTGATGAAAGTTATTTAATAAATGTTAATGAAAAAGTTTTGCAACCTAATGAGCCCTATACTGTTGATACAAATCATGAAGTAAGTGATGATTGGTTTTGTGTTAGTAAGTCTTTTTTTAATGATTATGATAATCAACCAGAGTACGAATATATTCTGAAATACGAGAAAGGGAGGGTGGCTGATTTTTTGAATGTTGATGATTATGACAGTAAAACAAATTTATATGACCAGATTAATGATGAATTAATTATAGAATTATGGGATAGTTATAAAAAAATTAACACTGATGATTGGCATTTTTGTTTTCTTAATTTAGATAAGTCTTACGTTAGTGTTTTGGAAACTTTCCAGTTTAATTTAATGAACTTACCTGACAATCAGGAGAGAACTACAACTGCAATTTCTCTTGACACTGTTTACAATTTTAGAAATGATTTAGGTCCTGCTGTTATCACTATTGATTGTTCACCGCAGGCTTTTCACACTATTTATCCTAATTTTGATGAGATTTGGGTTGATGGTAAATGTTTTAACGTTGATGATTGGAGTTGGTGTGATTGAAAAAATTATTAGTATTATTGAGTTTGGTCGTTTTGTTTAGTGGTTGCACTCAACAATCAAATAATGAGTCAGTAAGCGCTTCTGAAAGTTCTCTTCAAAGTTTTCAGGGTATTGGCGTGCTTGAGTTTAATGTTATTAAAAACCAATTGCCTCCAGGTTCTAGCACTTATTTGAAATTAAGAATTCGTAATAATGCTTTAGGTAAAACTGCTGAGAACGTGGTTGTTAAAATTGATAATCTTGGTTTTTATTCTTTGCTTGATTGTACAAGTGAACCAATTAGTGTTGATAGTTTAAGTAATTTAAATTCTGTTAAACATGGCGTAAACGCGTATTATCCTGATTTATTTGAAAGTTTTGAAATTGAGAATAATGATGTGATAACTTGCGGGCATTTGTATAATGCTGTTGTTACTGGTGCAGATTTAAACAATGCATATGTTACTACAAAAATAGGTGAGAGAGGTGATTCTCCACTAAGCGTGGAAGATGAGTTGTTTTTGTATGATATGGATGCTGATTTAACTGTTGTTGAGCATGGCGTTCAAAGATTATTTAGGAGTGATGAGTACGAGTTTTATTGGGGTATTCTAGCTCCAAGTGAAGGTATGATTAATAATATTTATTATAAGCAAAACATTTACTATGTTCTTACTTATGATTATTCTTCTGAAAATTATTTCACTGTTGTTGCAATGTCCAGCGAGGAAGTTAATCGTAGGCGTTCTTTAGGTGAGAGTTTAGAAGTGCCTGTTGACACTTCAACAACAGCGGGTCCTATTAGTGTTATGTATAATTATTTACCTGTTGAATTTCAAAGAGTTGGTGGTAGTTCTTTAGAGTACGCTTTTTCATTCACTGTGGCGAACAATGGTGCGGGTTCTTTATCCAATCAGGAAAATTCTATTATTAAAGTTATTTTACCTGAAGAAATAGATGTTACAAGTAATTGTGGTGATTGGTGGGATGTTATTGATTGTAGTGAGTTTAGTGATTTCATCTCTTGTACTGATACAATCACTTGCGATGAGCTCGCTGTTGCGGAGGGTATTCTCCTTAAAAAAGTTGATCCTGAGAACATTGTTAGAAGTTATAATTTGCAAATTCCTTTTAAGATTAGTAGTGTTGAACTTTCTGATTTAAGAAATTTGAATATTCCTATTAAAACATATTCTTTTAAAGTTGAAATGAATTATTCTTATAATCTTGAGGGTTCAACCAGTGTTCATACAAGTCCAATATCATGAATAAAGTGTTGTTAGTGGTTTGTGCAATGGTTTTGGTTAGTGGTTGCACTCAAAGTGGTTCGACGAAAACTGTTGATCCTGTGATTAAAGGCGTTTTTGGTGTTGGAGTTAATGAGTTTTCAACTTTTAATAATGTGTTAAAACCGGGTGAGAGCACTATTTTAAATTTTAAGGTTACGAATATTGGCAATTCAACTGCGAGCAATGTTATTATCAGATTGCTTAATTATGGTGAGTTTACATTAATTGATGATGAATCTTATTCTATTGATGAGTTGAATTTATTAGATTCTCTTGAGTATTCTTGGACCATTAAAGCGCCGGACACTAAGGGTTTGGATTATTATCCGTTAGTAAAGATTTGTTATGATTATTCCAGTATTGGTTATAAGAGCGTGAAAATAATTGATAACATGCTTTACTCTCCTGAAACTGTTGTTTTAAGTTCTCAGGAAGCTAGTACAAAAGGTCCTATTAGTGTAGATTTTGAAATTGAGAACCCTATTATTATTGGTGAAGGTAAGGATGTTGAAAGTTTTACTGTTTTATTCAATAATGAGGATGTAGGGCAGGTTGCAACTCTTTCTGAGAGTAATACTTTTGGACTGGTTAATTATGTTAATGTAAGTGATATTATTTTAAGAATTCCTTCGTTTAATGGCAGGTTAAAACTTTTTGAGGTTGAAGATGATGTGTTCATAATTCCTTCTACAGGTAGTAATATTGATTGGGTTTGTAAACCAGTTAACAAAGTTGGTAAAACAGTGGTTGATTATTATGAATGTATGAACACTGAAATTAAAAGGCTTATTTCTAGTAAAACATTAAGAGCTATTGTTGAAGATTTAGTAATAACGGGTAGTAGCGGGTCTTCTTCTGATTGTTATGATTGCACTTCTCAAAATGATGATTGCGTTTCCAGTTGTGAAAGTAAAAGTTATTATTTTAGCACTGATGTTTCAGGTGAGAGCAGTGGTGAAAAATGTTATGATAACGTATATGATTGTACTGGAATAAATTGTATTGATAAAAGTATTTCATTTTATGGTATTGACCTTACACGTTTTACTTGTAGTATGGACGCTGATGTTCTTTGCGGTAGTAATGTTTGTAAAAGAAGTGCGTCTAAGAACATCTATGATAAAAATATGGAAGGTGAAATAATTGGTTTTTGCTCGTCTAGTAATAAATTAGATTGTTCTTATTATTGCGAAAAATCAGATATTTGTCCTGAACCTGTTGATGATATGGCTTTTTTCGAGGCTGAAATCAAGTACCAGTACTGTTTAACTACGGATCCTTTGAAGATTAGTGTTCGCTAAGTTTTTTACACTAAAATATTTGGTTTTCTACTTTATTGAAAAAATAAGATTTAAGATTAATAATCAAATGATTGTTCAAATTTGCGCGTTAACATTTAAATAATTAGACTGTTAATTATTTTATTAGAGAGGGATTTTAATTAATGAAAAAGGAATTATTATTTTTAACAACAATAATTTTTCTTAGCGGTTGCACAGGAGGAAGTGATAGCGCAACTGATAAGCCATTAACTACAGAGGGTGATTATGGTTTAATCATCAGTGAGTTCTCAACTGATTTCGCTACAATGGAGGAGGGAGATATTGCAACGTTACTTGTTGAATTGCAGAACATTGACACTGAACCCGCGGAGAATATTGAAATTAAAATTTATCCTGTTGGTTTAGAAATTTCAGCTTTAAAATCAATTAAAAAGGAATCAGTATTAGAACCTAACGACACTACTTTTTTCGAGTTTGACGTTACAGCTCCGGATGGTTTGAACATTGATAGGACTTACACACCTTACGCGGAGATTTGCTATAATTACAAGAGTGCAGCTTCTACAAGCGTGTTTATCATTGATAACAGTATTTACGAAAGGGATATGTTAGTTCCTGATGCTCAGAAAACTTCGACAACAGCTCCTGTTGATGTTAGTGTATCTTTCACTGCGGATTTAGTGAAAGTGGAAGAAATTCCAGCAGGTAGGGATAGAACTCTTAGCATTAGCATGGTTAATGTAGATAATGGGTACTTAATGTTAGGTGAAACTGGTTTTCCAGGCAGTAATGATAAGCACCAAATCAATGCAGGTAACTTAACATTGACAGTTACAACAACTGGCAGTGGTATAATCACAATTGTTGAAGATCAGACAGACCCTGAATTCGTATGCAGTAATACTAAGCCAATAGTAATCGATGACGATAGTACGAGTAATAGCATTAGTAATATTGTCACTATTGATGAAGTTGACTCAAATGAGAAAATTTATTGCACCAACTTGTATGATGTCAGTTTTGGTAGCACAGGCAGTAGTAAGACAATGAGGTTGCCAATAAATTTCAATCCAACAAGTGGCGGTCAGGACGTACCTTACTTCAAAGTCGACCTTGACTACAGATATTGCATTCAAACAGAACCTATAACAATAACTGCGACCAAAATTATTTAGAAAAATTCATTTAACTTTTTTTCTTCCATTTTAACAACATTCTTACTGAACAGTGGCTCACCATACACGCCGTCAAAACCCGGAGTGTAAGATATTTTCCCTTCACGGTTTTGAAGTATCATGTCCGCAAGTGTTTCATCAATCTTATTTAATTCCATAATTGGAGTTTCAAAAAGCACTTTGAACTCGTTTCCGAACTTGTTGATGAAATCATCATAAGCACGTCTAACTGTTTGACTGTTAATATTCGCAATGTTCTTCCACACCCTAATAATCTCTGCTAATGGCAATACGCTTTTGAAAGGCACGGCATTATCGGGTTTGAACCCGATTGGTTTGTCAGTTAATTCCATAACCCTACTAAGAACGCCTATTGTTAGTGGAGCATGACATTTCGGACAAATACCACCTACTTGTCTTGTTTGCTCAGGGCTTAAACTAATCCCACAAGCTCTATGCCCGTCATAATGGTATTTTCCATAATTAGGGTCTACTTCAATTGTGCTGTCCAATTTGTTTTCCCTAATATTTTTAATTAATTTTTCGTAAGTTACTTGTTCAAAATCGAACACGTTACACTCCCTACCTAGCCTCCACGGCCAGGGGCTGTGAGAGTCAGAGTTGCTAAGTAATGTGTATCGGTGTGTTTGGCTTACTTGCCAGTTCATTTCAGGGTCGCTGGATAGTCCTGTTTCAAGTGCGTGCACGTATTTTAATTGGTCTTTATAACAATCTTTTATGTTGTTATATCCGCTTTTTGAACCGAATAGTGAAAACCATGGAGTCCAAATGTGGGCGGGTATTATTTCTATATTTTGGTTTATGTGTTTTAAGTCGTAAACAAGGTCTCTTGATGAGTATCCTCCGAATATTGGTCTACCGTCACTTGCTAGTTTTCCTTTTGGGTTTAGTAATTCTATTATTTGGTCTACTGTTTCAAAATCAGGCGCTAAAAGGATATGGTGAATTTTTTTCAGTCCTTCATCATGATAAATGTTTGACACTTCAGCTGACAATACCCAGTTCATCCCGTTGTAATTGTAAATGCTGTTTCCTGTGAGTTTTTGTTTTAATTCTTTCAACCAGAGGGGGTGAGTGAAGTCTCCTGTGCCAAGCATGTTTAATCCTTTTATTTTACCATAGTGAGTCTGCCAATGCAAGTCCATTTGCGGACTAGTTGCCCTAGAATATTTAGAGTGGTTATGCAAATCAGCATAGTATTTCATTAATTCTAATAATTGTTATAGATTATTTGAAGTTATTGATAGAAAAAGTTGATAATAGTATAATTTATTTTTTAACCAGAAATACAATTGGGATATAGTATTTTTTTTTAAAAAACAGTAAGCAAGTATTATTTGAAATTATTGTTTTTTGGATAAAGTTTTTTTTTGAAGAAAAATTTTTAGCCTATGTATCTTGGATCTAATTCGCTTCCGTGTTTTAGTAAGTATTCTTGTATGTCATCTTCAAGTTTTGAGCGTTTTTTGTATTCTTTCTCGTAGCGCGTGATTTCTTTTTTAAGCACTGATAAGTCCAGTCCGAAGTTGAAATACTCGTTTAAAAACTTTAGTATTATTTCGCTTTCTTTTATGCCAAAATAGTTTGTTGTGCCTATTGTTTCGATAAGTAATGAAAATCCTTTTATCCCTTTTAATTCTCCTAATCCTATCATTAGTCCTGCTGCCCCAATTATTAGTGATACTACTTCGTTCCCGTCAAACAATAGGTCATATTTTTCAAGTTTCTTCTCAAATGATTCATGGTTGTGTGCTACGTGGATTTTCGGGTTTTTCAATCGTTCTGAAGTGCCTATTCCGCCTATCGTAATTATTTTTGATGGTTTGAATTCGTCAAGTATTTCTTCGCATAGGTCATAATTATATTCATCTGATGGTTGTACGTCGCCTATTAAGAATAAGTAGTCTGTGTTCTTAATTTTTTTGTGGTACACGCTTATTTTTGGGAGTGCAACTCGTGAGTCTTCTCCTATTATCACAAGTGCTGGAAATGTTTTTGAATAGTATTCTCTTATTTTTTTTGCTTCAAGTTTTTCGATTATGAAATCAATTGTTATTCTTGCCATGTTCGCTATGCCTGGCAGTCCTACGAACAGTATTGGATTGTTCAGTTCAGTTTTTTCAAATTCTTTTTTTATCAGCATTTTCTTTTATTGATTTAATTGTTAGTTCTACGTATTTTGGTTGTTTGAATTTGTATGAGACTGTTCGCGTTTTTGTTTTGCATGCGCAAACGTTTTTTAAAGTGTATTTTCTGCAAGTTGGGCAGTGGAGTATTTTCATTTTTTTTCGTATGATAGTGTGACGTTTTGTTTTACGCATTCTTTTTTTAGTTCTTCAAGTATTGCATCAATTTTTTTCTGCGCGTTTTTGTAGTTTTTGGACGTGATTTGTAATAAGTATTTCGGGGTTGCAATATATTTGACTATGATTCCTTTTTTTTCAAATTTTGTTAGGATTGTTTTTATTATTTCCAAACCTTCAGGTTCGAATGTGTAAAGTTCTATTTCTTGTTTTAAGTCAACTTTTTTTATTGTTTCTGTTGCGTATTCAAGAATTGGATTTTTCCAGTGTTTTGGTATTTTCAGTTCTTCAAGTATGAGGTCTCCTTCTTGTTTTAGTAATTCTATAAAAGCGTGTATTGACCCGTATTCTTCCATTACGGGTTTTACAAGTTCGTCTCCTAGTTCTTTTTCTGTTTTCCCTATTTTTTTTGCAACTGCGTTAATAATGTTAATCGCTTTTTTTTCTGAGCGGGATTCGTTTAATTTATTGTTCGCTGCTTCTTTGCTTACTTGTTTTAATGATACTTCTATTCTATCAGTTTTTCTGATTACTCTGCAAACTATTTCAGCGTCTTTTTTAACATGGTCGTTTATGGATTTAACCCATCCGTCTGATACTTGAGAAATGTGTACGTACGCGTCGAGGTTTTCGTATTCGGTTAGTTTAAGAAACGCTGAGTGTGCAAGTATTTTTTTGGGTTTGCAAAGAACAAGCTCTCCTTGTTTTGGAGTTCCTTTTTTGCAGTACATTTTAGCCAAGAACCTCTAATATTTTAACAGTAACATTAGTTTTTCCGCCTGTAGAGGTTGCGAGTATTTCTCCACACACTAAGCATTTTATTTCTTTAGTTGCTGCTTTGCCAAATGTTACTTGTTCATTTTTGCATTTGTTACAACTAATTTTAAGAAATTTTGATGTTGGATTCTTTATTATATTTTTCATGTCAGTTCAAGTTTTTTAATTCTGATACCTTGTTTTGAAGCGTGTTGTTTTTTGCATGATGCGCATTCATATCGTAAGTCAAGTTTTTTTGTTGATTTAACATTATGCCTGTGACTTTTTTGAGGTTGCGGGTATGGTGTACTACCATACCCCTTTTTGATTCGTTCTTTTCTACGTCTTTCAATTCTACCAAGCGCACTTTTACTTCTGCCTTTAACCCTGACTATTCTGTGTTCTTCATGTTTTTTGCACGTCGGGCAGTACCTTTTCACTTTTCTGGGTAGTTTCATTTTTCACAGCTTTATTATTGTCAATGAGGAATTCTGCGATGTCTTGTTGAATGTCCGCGTCCTCATTTTTCGAGTATGATCCGTATGTTTTCTCATCATCCCAAACAAATGATGGGATATCTTCAAGTATTTTAACTTTTATTGTTTTTAAAACTTTTTGTTCTGTTTTGTTCTCAATTTTTTTTGGTATTAGCAGGTTTTTCAAATTTTTTTCTCTGTTGTTCTCAAGTTCTGTTTTTATCGCGTTGTAAATTTCAAGTTCGTTTTTTAGTAAATTATCTGATTCAACGATTTTCGCGCCAGTTCGCGTGTTCGTAAGCGCTTTCATAATTATTTTTCTTTCCCGTCTTTCAAACATGTCTAATATTATTTTTTTCGCGTTTGAGAATTCGCTTTCAAGTTGTTCGGCAAGTTCGTCGCTGAAAATGGATTTTTCGTTTTTTGCTTTTGAACGTCTTTCCGCTAGTTCGTATAAGTATTCGCGAATCAGGTTTACAAAATTTTCTTCAAGTTTTGTTAAGCTTATGTTTTCTTTTTCCGCGCGTTGTATTTCTCTTATTATTTTGTAGTTAACTTCTTTTTCCATTTTTTCATTCGTATTAACGTGTACACTGCAGGGTTCTTGATTTTCGAGCATATTTGCTCTGAGCATTTAATTCCCAGGTCTTCGTAGTACACTTTATTATCACAGTTAGGTGGAGAATAAGTGGTTTTAAGTCTTTTATGCCAGTTGAGTTGTGATTTTATATAACCTTTTTTTAAGGGTTCATAATTTTTCTCGTTCCACGCGTAAAGTTTTTCTTCCACCATTTCTTCACTCCAACCTACGCTTCGTAAAAAGTTTATTAGAACGAACACAGTTCTTTTTCTTCCATCTTCAACCCCGTCTAACAGTTTTTTCACGCAGGGGGGGAATATTTCTTCTGGCGCCGCGATTTTTGGCGTTATGAATTCTTTATTTGATTTTACTGTTTCATCTTTTTCTAGTTCATAATTCCAATTGTACGCTTGAGTTAGTAGTTCTTTAGCTTCCTCTTTCGCATTTTTTTGAAGAAAAGTTCGTATTTCTATTTTTTCAGGTTTCGCCTGCTCCTTCGTGAATTTTTCAAGTTCTTCAATGTTTATTGGTAAACTAACCAATCCTGACTTTTCGTGCAGTGAGTACGGCATTCTAAATAAGTGTCGTGATGAGAGAAATACTGTGTCTATTATCACTTTTTCAAAGGGTTTGCTCCCTATCTTTTTTGTTAAGTGTTTTTCAGTAAATTTTTTTAAATATTCAGCTATTATTCTTGGCGCTTCGGGAAATAATTCTTTTACGGGCTGTCCTGAAAAATGTGTTGGGAAGCTTTCAAAAGGGATACCTATATGAAATCCTTTGTTTCCTGAGAATTTTAGTGATACATTTTTTATTCCATGTGATTTGAATGCTTCTATTATCACACCTGTTGTTTTTTTTGCGTGTTCAAAATTATCTGTGTCAATGTCTAAAATTAAATCCCATCCTTTTCTTATCTCATCTAATCGTCTTTGTGAAGTAGTTTTTTCAAGCATTAACGGATTTATCCATTTTTCTTCTGATGCGTGAAATGATGTTGCGCCTTTTCGCGCTAAGTCGTACACTTCGCGTTCGTACATTATCGTGCTAGGTCTTTTACCAAATCCTTTGTTAGCAAACATGGGTATTACTTCTCTGTTCTTGCTAGTTAACACTATTTGTTCTTGAACTTTTTTGTTGGAATAATATTTTACTGCTTCGGAGAAACGCATATGTTGTGTAATTGTAGTGAGGATTATAAAAATTGTTATATATTCTTTTATGTTATGTTTTGGTTATGAATAGGGTTTCTTGGGATGAGTATTTTTTGCAAATAGCTGGAAAAGTAGCTTCAAGAGCTACTTGTGACAGGTTACACGTGGGCGCGGTTATTGTTAAGAATAAAAACATTCTATCAACAGGTTATAATGGCAGTATTAGTGGCGCGCCTCATTGTGATGATGTTGGTCATTTAATGCTTGATGAACACTGTGTTAGAACTGTTCACGCTGAAGCTAATGCTATTGTTCAAGCCGCGAGGAATGGTGTTTGCGTAGAGGGCGCAACTATTTACGCTACTTTTTTGCCGTGTTGGAATTGTTTTAAGTTAATAATTAATGCTGGAATTAAAAGAATTGTTTATGGTAAAGAGTATCGTTCTGATAAGAAAACTGTTTCGCATGCTAAAATGGTTGGTGTTGAATTAGTGGATTTTAGCATGAAATAATTTTTTATTTTTTATTTATTTTTTTTCTTAATGCTTTTCGGCGTGTATTTTTCTCTTAGTTCGCGTTTTTTCTCAAGTTTTTCTAAGTGTCTTTCCTGTTTTTTCTCGAACATTGTTAAGCGCTTGCTGAAGTATAAAATGCCTATTGCAAAGAATAAGTATATGAACAAGTTGAAGAATTCATCTGGTAAAGTTGTATTCAATTCTGATAAGTCAAATAATTGTTTGAAAACTATTATTAATCCTGCAATGAATATTAGTATTGCACCTTCAGTGAATTTTTTGAAGTCTTTGAATTTTTTTATGAGTGTTCCAATAATTAAAAGTCCGCATAATAATTCTAATATTCTTAAAAAAAGCACTGCATCATACACAAAATCCATTTTCTTTAAGTAATACAGTAAGTATTAAAGTTTAAAAATTCTTTGTTAATTACATGGGCGTGGAAGTTGTTAAGTTCACCATTTTTGGCGTTAGCCTTTTCCTAATGTTCTTTTTGTCAAAATATCTTGTTGAGTCATTAACCCATTTTTCTAAAAAGTTAAGAGTTAGTGAATTCATGGTTGGAAGTATTGTTTTAGCTATTGGAACATCTTTACCTGAAATAATTGATGCGCTTATAGCTTCAACTCTTTCTCTTGGAGAGTTAGGTATGGGTATAATTGTTGGTTCTAATATTTCAAATATACTATTAATTCTTTCTATGAGTGTGTTAATAAAACCTATTTCAAAAATTAGTAAGCCCGTGTTAAAAGAGTCTTATTTATTGTTGTTAATAACATTAGTGTTTGTTTTGTTCTGTTTGGATGGGCAATTATCCCGTTTTGAGGGTTTTATGTTATTAGCAAGTTACGCTGGTTATCATTGGTTTTTGCACAAAAAAGATATGCACGCTGGTGGTATGGTATACGTTAAAGAAATTCAAGCGGATATTATTTTAACACCTATTGCAATTTTTACAATTATTATTTGCGGTTGGCTTGTTGTTAATACTGGCGCTTCAATAGCTGAGGATTTAAGTATTCCTTTGTCTTTTTTTGGTCTTATAATAATTGCTGTTACCACTTCACTTCCAGAGCTTAGTTCTTCTTTAATTTCAGCTAAGAAAGGTCATTACAAAATGGTTATTGGTAACATTTTTGGCAGTAATGCTGCGAATCTTCTTCTCGCTGCTGGAATAGCCTCTCTTGTTCGTCCAATGGTTTTCGCTTCTTCCAATGTGCTCGCATTTTCCATTTTGAGTTTGCTTGTAATCACTTCTTTAATCACGTTTGTTATGCATACTAAAAAGAGAGTTAGTCGTAAGATGGGTTCTATCATGCTTTTTTGTTATGTTATTTATTTAATTTTTGTATCAATTTTTGGAGGTGCTGTTTGAGATGAGTAATATTATTGACAACCTTGTTCGCATGAAGAACTTAACTAGTATCATGGTGAAACTTGCGTATTCTGATTTGTTTTATACTGATACTGATTTAAGCAAGTTTCTTGAAGAAATGAATTTGGAAATACGTAATCTTGAGAAAGATACTTTGAAGCATGTTTTCAGGATTAGAGAAAGCGATGAGTTGCGCATAAATATTTTAGAGTTAATGGAATACGTGAAAGATATTGGTAATGCTTGCATGAACATAACTGTTCTTAAAAGTAAAGGTAGAGTTTTACCTTTCACTGAAGAAATGATTGACTCTTCTGAAGAACGAGCAATGTTAGTTAATGTACGTAAAAGTTCTATTCTTGTTGATAAAACAATTTCGGAAACAAAGGTTAGGACTCATACTGGCGCGAACATTAAAGCAGTTAAGCGAAAGGAAAAGTGGAATTTTCACATTAATAAAAAAACAATATTAAAACGTGATGATGTGGTTTTCGCTGTTGGGGATGCTGATGCTAAAAAGTTGTTCACGAAAGTAGCTGAAGGAACTTTAAAAACTGTTTATTAAAAAAAAGTGAAAGATTATGGACAGGGATTTTAAAGAAATATTAATAGCTGAGTTAGTAGCTGTAACCGGCGGTGTGTTTGCAGGCAGTATGCTTGCTTTTTTCACAGGTAAGCTTGAAATGATACCTGCCATGTTCGTGCTTTTGCCTGGTTTTCTTGAAATGAAAGGTGGTGTTGGCGGCTCGCTTTCCGCGAGGATAAGCTCTTCTCTCCATAAGGGTACTTTGAAGACTAAGAATATTTCTAAAAAATTTTTGTTCGGTGAGGGTTTTGTAAGTTTTTCATTATTGGTTTGCACAAGTCTAATCTTGGGTTTTATCACTTTTGTTTTTTCTTGGTTGGTTTTGAATATTTTTTTACCTTTGGTTATTTTTGTTCCTGTTATTGCAATTTTGTTATCTTCTCTTTTTGAGTTGTCATTATTTGTTTTTAGCGTGGTGTTTTTGTACTCGAGAGGTTTTGATCCTGATAATGTTATGGGACCTTATGTAACAACTATTGGTGATATCACGAGTATTTTATCATTAGTTATTGCGGTGGTTTTATTGTTATGAAAAAAAAATATTTCTACAGGGTGTTCAGTGATTCTATAAAAATATTGATAATTACTTCTTTAATCAGTTCTTTTGGCGGTGCAAGTTTGGAGTCAGTAAGGGAGAGGATTTTTGTTGTTATGCCTTTACTCATAATGTTGCCTGCAATGAATTCCATGGCTGGTAATTTTGGTAGTATTGTTTCTTCAAAGTTTACGACAATGTTGTTTTTAGGTGTGGTAAGTAAAAGAAATTGGCGTAAATCAAATCGTATTAAAAATTTGTTTGTTAAAATGTTTGTTATCGCGTTAATATTAGCGTTTTATGTGTCAGTTGTTTCTTGCGCTGTTTCAGTTTTGCAGGGTTATAAATTAAGTGTTAGTGAATTTTTTAAAATATTATTATTAGCTTACTCTTCAGTGATTATTTTACTATTCATCATTTTTTTTGTTGCGATTTTTTTAGGTTTTCTCGTGTTCAAGAGAGGTCATAATCCTGATAATTTTTTGATTCCTATTACAACTGCGATTGGCGATTTTGGGAACATGTTGTTAATTAGTATTTTAACAACTATTCTATTTTAGAAAAAAGTGTTAATGCGGAAGTCATTTGTTTTTGTCAATTTTTTAAACCACAAACCTCTTTGCGATTTTGAACATCGTTCCGCCAGGTCCTCCGGTAATAAAACTTAAACAGTATCTTTATTTAAATTTTATTAATAAAATAAGTTATAACCACTGTCCAGTGGTTAGTAGTCTTCTTCTTCTGTTTTTTCTAAAAGCTCTGTTGCAAGGAATGCCGCGTCTTCTTTTATTTTATCAAGTGTTGCTATTACTTTTCTTCTTTCTTGGTTTATTTTTTGTATGTCTAAGTATGGTCTTGCAGCGTCTAAGAAGTCAGCGTACGTTATTGATGAGTATGGTTTTTTTGCCATTTCACTTGCTATGCTTCTTCCAACTTGTTCCAACAGTTTGTTCATTTCAACTTTTACGCGTTTTTTTACGATTTTTTTAGGGTTTTCTTCCCTGATTAATCTAACCACTCTCGCGTTTGTAAAGAACAATCCTGGAACTTCTTCCTCTTCTTGTTCCTGCCCTTCCTGTTCTGTTTTTTGTTTTACTTCTTCTTCTGCCATTATTATTGTCACCAGTTTAAAACTAATGATTAAGGGGTTTTTAAACTTGACTGTAAACCATAAATTATTATATTTTAACGTGTTTATTCCGTGTTTATGCGTGTTTACTCTAATCATGGCATCATTATTGAAGATAATGGTTTGAAATTAGGTTTGGATAATGGTAAGGGTGATATTAATTTTATCTCTCATGCCCATAGTGATCATTTATTCTCCTCTAAAAAAAGCGTTTTATCATCTTCTGAGACTCTGCTTTTAGCTCGTGCTCGTAACAAACACGTTGGCGAATTATTTTCTGATGATAATTTTGAGTTATTAAATGCTGGTCACGTTTTAGGGTCATGCTCTTTACTGTATCATGGCTCTAAGAGTGTTTTATTCACTGGTGATTTTTGCACGCGTGACCGTCATTTTTTAAAAGGTTTCAAGCCTAAAAGTGCGGATGTTTTAATTATGGAAACAACTTTCGGGCGTCCCGAGTACGTTTTCCCTTCTTTCAATAACACTGTTAAAAAAATTAAGAATAGAATAGGTGAATTAGTTAGTGGTGGAAAAAATGTTTTGTTGTCAGGTTATGGTTTAGGTAAAGCACAGCACTTGTGTAAAATCGTTGATGGTTTTAGTAATGTATTTGTTGACGTGTCTGTGAAAAAAATTAATGATGTTTATAGAAGTGCTGGTATTAACTTAATTGATTTTCCCGTTTACGACGGTGAGGAAAGTTTTGTTTTAATTAGTCCTAAGTGTTGGTTGCCTAACGCTGTTAATTTAAATTTTAGTGGCTGGAACGCGATTAAGCCTTGTTCAAGTGATTCTTTTGTGTTAAGTGATCATTCTGATTTTAGGGAATTGTTAGAAGTTGTTAAGAAAGTTAGTCCTGAAAAAGTGTTTACGTATCATGGTTTTGCTAAAGATTTCGCTGATTTTTTGCGTGTTGAGGGTTTTGACGCTTCAGCTCTTGTGAATAAGCAGCATTCACTTAACAATTTTTTTTAATTTCTTTATTTTTGGGAATTCTAATTCTTGAATAATTGGTTTTAACTCGTCTAAATTGGTTATTAATGGGCTTAGTGCTTTCTTATTCTCATTTACAATTGTTCCAGTTGCAAGAACACTAATTGCAGGTATTACCAATAATTTTTCGCCTACTAAGTGGCATTTGAATTTATGCTGTGTTCCCAGTTCGTCTTTTAGCATGATTGCGGGGTGTTCATGCCCTATTATTAGGGTTTTTTTTGTTTTAATCTTTTTATGGCCGTGCGTTATTAAGAATTCTTGTGTTTCAAATGTTTCTTTAAATTTGTAGCCGTGTTTTTCCAGTACGTGTTTAAGAAATGTGTCGTGGTTTCCTTTTAAGAAGATTAGTTCTTGTTTTTTAAAGTTGTTAATTAATTTTTTAATTGTTATTCGCGCTTCGTATGACATGTTTTCAAAGTCGTGTTTGATATCTCCTGCAAAAATTATTTTTTTTGGTTTTGTTTGTTCGACCATTTTTTTTATTCTTTTTATTGTTTCACTGAATTGGTTTTTAGGTATGAATATTCCTTTTTTTTGAAGGTATGTTTCATATCCTAAGTGCAAATCTGCAATTATTAGGATGTTTTCTTTTTTGATTAATGCCCCATATTCAAGTAATTTAACTTGTTTTATCCAGTTCATATTTAGAAAGAACCTTTTAATATAATATAAATGTATTAATTTAGCTATGAGTTATTTGCAAAAAAATTTTTTGAAAGTTCTGGTTTTATTAGTTGGGTGTGCGCTTTTATTACCGCTTTATAAAGTATTACTTACAAGTGTTGTTTTTGCTTATGCTGTTTACCCTTCTAAAAAGTTTTTCAAAAAAATAGTTAAGAATAATAGTTTGGCTTCTCTTTTTTGCACGGTTTTTTGGATTATAATTGTTGTATACATAATTGTTTTGTTAGGGAATATTATATTATTTGCCGTTAGTGATGCTCAGGAAATCATTAATTCGGAAATGTTTGTTAATTTAACTAATGATGTTAAAGATGCGTTTGCTTCGAATCAGATTAGTAGTGTTTTAATCGAAAGCGTTAATCTTCAAAATTTTGTTTCTTTAATTGCTTCAAAAATTTCTCCGTTACTTGCTGTAGCGCCTATGATGATTATTTATGCAAGTTTAGTGGTTATTTTTTCTTATTATTTTTTGAAAGACGGTGAGTCAATGATTGATTTTGTTTTATCCCAGTTTAGTCCGAATAATAAAAAGAGGATTTTGGCTTTATTAAAAAAGGTTAATTTAGTTTTTGCTAACATTATTTACGGGTATATTTTAACTGCAATAATAATTGGAATTCTTGTTTTCACAATTTTCACTTTACTTGGAGTTCCCAATTCATTTTTGCTTGCAGTGTTGTCAACTGTGCTTTCAATTATACCTTTGGCAGGTCCAATTATTCCTTCTTTGATTGCTGGAATCTCATTATTGTTAAGTGAGAGTTATTTTAAGATTTTATTATTGTTCATTTTCAATGTTGGTTTATCTTTTGTTGATAACATTATTCGTGCTTTCATAAGTGATAAAGGTTTGAAAGAGTACTCTCTTCATCCTTTATTGTTTATTTGCGGAGTGGTTTCGGGTTCAGTGATTTTCGGACCTGTTGGTTTAATTGCAGGTCCTATGTTTTTTGGAGCAGTTAGTGTTTTGTTAAAAGAAATGAAGTAATCAATTTATTATGAAGGGTCAAGTAGGGGTTGAGTATCTTATGATTTTAAGTTTTCTTTTGTTAATGACGAGCATTTTTGCTAAGTATTATTCTGATGTTTCAATTAGTAATGGTGTTGATGTGGTTGTTAGAGCGTCGCTTGATAATTTTGAGAAAGCAGCTGATAACGTTTTTGTTATGGGTGTTCCAGCTGTTCGATTTGTTAGAATAAATTTACCTGAAAAAGTTATTGCTTTGCGTACGGGTTTGAACGGGTCTGTTGTTCAAATTAGTTATTATGATAATCAGGGTGGTGTTGTTGATGCGTTTAGGAATTTTAATTATAATTTTTCAGGTAGTTTTCCTAACGTAACGGGTAATTATGAAATTGTTTTGTACTCTCTTGGTTTTAATGGTGTTGGAGTAAATATGACATGAAAGCACAGGTTAGTTTTGAGGCTATGATTAACGTTACTTTGTTAATGGTCATTCTTGGAATGATTGTTTGGAGTGTTGATAGTCGAATGCCTTTGCTTTCTAATAGTGTGAATATTGATTTTTTAAGTGATGTTTGTAGGAAGATTAAGAGTGCTGCTTTAATGTCTTGGGTTGAGCCTGGAACAACTACTTTCACAGAGTTCAGTGATTTTTTAAATATTAGTTTTAATGGTTCTCAGGGTTTTTCTCTTTCATTCCATGGTCAAGATTATGTTTGTAAAATGTTTTCCAACGAATTTGTTAATTCTTCTTTTAATTCTGTTTTCAGTTTTGAAATTAATAATTTAAGCATTTACAATGAGGGTAGTAGGATGGTGTTATCATGAAAGCACAGGTTTTCACTATGGATTTCATAATTAGTATTATCCTTTTTATGAGTATGATGATTATGATTAGTATCTTGTGGAGTACTTTAACAATTGATTTAGAAAGTAAAAAAAGTTTTGATGATATGATGTTTCAAGCGTTAAGCACTAGTGAATTATTAGTAAAGGATGGTGGTAATCCTACTAATTGGACTACAAGCGTTTTTTATTCTTTGGGTTTAGCTGAAAGCGAGAACGTTCTTGAATGGCGTAAAATAAGTTATTTTGTAGAGTTAGTGTTGAATGATTATTCAAGTGTTAAAGATGTTCTAGGTTTAAGTGATGATTTTTATTTTGAGTTGTATGATTTAACTAATTCCACAACTATTGTTAGTGCTCCATTAATCAGTCTTGAAAGTTATGATAATGTTGCTGCTGTTAACCGCATTGTCTTAGTTAATAATTCGTTAGCGAGGTTTAGTTTTGCAATTGTAAGATGAGAAAGGGTTTTGTGTTAAGTACTGATTTGCTCGCGGGAATAGTGATTTCAATCATATTTATTAGTCTTATTGTTTTTCGCGCTGGAGTTATTGATTCTTCAAGTAAAGAAGTTTTAAGAAGTGTTGAAGCAAGTGATGCGCTTATTGTTCTTCACAAAACAGGTGTTCTCGCAAGTGAGAATGAGAGTTATATTAAAAGTGAAATTGATAAATTTTCATCAAATTATTATGTGTCAATTAATTATTTTGATGAAAATTTAACTAATTATTTGAACATTAGTTTTGGAGAAGTTTTGAGTAATTATGTTTTTGCTAAGAGACCGTTTTATTCTTATAATAACAAATCAATAATTGGCGTGGCGGAGTTGCGTTTAAAATGAAAAAAGGAATTGTTTACAGTGTAAGTTTAACTATTCTTTTAATTTTTGTAACTTTGTTTATTAACTCATTGGTTAACAGTTATCAAAACATTAATGATGTGTTTAACGAGTTTTTGATTAATAAAAAAAGTGTTGACGATTATCAGGCTATTAAGTATTCTTTGCAAAGAGTCATTGGTATTGAGAATTCTTTCACTCTTAATCTTTCTTTTCCATTTTATTTGAGTGTTGACAATATTGGCCCTGTTCTCGAGTCTTTTGTCGAGTTCGTTAACACAACTTACGCTGCGAGCAGGTTTTCAAATGTTAAGCTTAATGCAACTGAATTGATTAGTATTGTGAACAGCGGCGCGTTAGATTATCAAATTGTTCCTTATAGTGTTCAGGTTGAAAAACAGCCGGGTTTTGCTGAAAAAATAATTATTTGGAACATAACAGAATTGAGAGGTATTTATATTAAAGTTGTTTCTGATGCCATTGTTATTGACCATTATTGGAAACCACCCGGAATGGTTGCAGGCAATTTTAATTTTACTTTTGATGAAATAGGCGTGTTGTTTAATTATAGTATTGATATTGGGTATTCAAGGGATTACATTATTGATTTTGAAAAAGATGGGAATAGTGTTGGGTTTTGCGTTATTTCTTTTGAGCCGAGTCAGAATCAAATTCGTATTGAGGAAAGAAATATTAAGTTTAGTGAAGTTGATGATTTAACTTTTATTATCAGTTTCGAGTTTGAGGAGAGTTCTATTATAATCACTAAACCTTCTGTTTATTTAAAATTAAGTGATTGGCTTAATAAAACAAGTGTGAATGGGGCTATTTAGTAGAAAAACTTTTTAAAATCAAATGAATAAGTATATTTTAGAGGGAAATATTCATGAAAAGAGGTCAAGCAGCTTTGGAATTTTTAATGACTTATGGCTGGGCTATCCTCATTGTCGTTGTAGTAGTAGCAGCATTATTCGCTATGAACGTTTTCAATCCTGGAGCGTTTATAGGAGAGACAGCAAGTGGCTTTGCAAGTTTCACTGCAAGCGGATGGAGTTATTCTCAAGCGGGAGGTGTTAATATCACGCTGGGAAACAAAATTGGTTCTCAAATAACAATAACCAATGTTGATTTCATTTCAGGGGGAACTACAGTAAGTGATGCTAGTGCAAATATATTAGGACCTAATGCTGAGCAAGCATATTCTGTTGCAGGTCTGCCTGCATTAACACAAGGCGCACAGTATTCAACAGAAGTCCAAATAACATACACTTGGCAAGGTCAAACAAAGTATGACAACGGCGTGATATCAGGAAAAGTCAGTTAAAGTCAAGAACACCACCTTTTATTTTTTATTTTTTTTTATTCTCATTTACCCGTGGTAACAAAATGTTTATAATAAAATTATGAATCTTAACTTTTAAGAATTTGTATTAAAAAAAAATAACGTGTACAACATGTTGTGGTGGTGATGTGGTTTGATTTGTCCTTTTTGTGGTAATGCTGGAACAAGGGTTATTGATAAACGGAATAGTAATGAAGGTTTAGAAAATAGGCGTAGACGTGTTTGTCTTTTATGCAGTAAGCGTTTCACCACTTACGAAAAAGTTCGGGGTAATACCATTTTTGTTATTAAAAAAGATGGCAGTAAGGAATTGTTCAATCATCAAAAAATTTTGGATGGTTTGATTAAGGCTTGTAAGAAAAGAAGTATTTCCCGTGAAGTTATTAATCAAGCTATTAGAAATGTTGAAAAAAAAGTTTTTGATGAGGGTATTTCTTCAATTAATAGTGCTCGTATTGGCGCGCTTGTTATGAGCGAGCTTGAAAAAATTGATGGTGTTGCGTATTTACGTTTCGCTTCAATTTATAAAGAATTCAATAACATTAATTCTTTTGAGAAGGAGCTTAAGAATTTACGGAATAATAAAGAGGTGAATATTTTATGATAGGTAAAGTTGTTGATGCGCGTGTTAGAACTGAATTAAGTGATGTTCACGTTAGCATTAATCAAATGAAAGTTATTACTGATAAGTATTTAAAAAATGATAAGACGATTTCTGCTTGGCTTAGTCGTGTTGCGAGAAATGTTGCTTTAGCTGATTTCTTATATGATTCTTCAATTAGTGAGGAAGAAATTTTTGATGGCGTGAAGTATGCTAAAATTGTTAATGAGTTTAGTGGCAAGTCAGAGTTCTTGCTTCATGAAGGTTTGGATGATTACGCTAAACGTAAAATAAATTTTTCAAAATTTGTGAATAACTTGTATGGTTTAATGAATAAAAGTAAGAAAGTTAGTAAATCATTACAGTCAACGGAGGACGTTTTTTATAAGATGATGGCTAATTTTGAATTCTTACCTAATTCTCCCACACTCATGAATGCAGGTAGGGATTTGCAACAATTAAGCGCGTGTTACGTGTTACCAGTTAATGATAGTTTAGAAGAAATTTATGAATCCCTTACTAACATGGCTATGATTCACAAAAGCGGTGGTGGCACTGGTTTTGATTTTTCAAGTTTACGTCCAAGAAATGATGTTGTTATAACAACTAAAGGAACTAGTTCTGGTCCTATTACTTTTATGAATTTGTTCGATAAGTCAACTGATGTTATCAAGCAGGGGGGTACTCGTAGAGGTGCTAACATGGGTATTCTTCGTTATGACCATCCTGACATTTTTGAGTTCATAAATTGTAAGAAAAAGGAAGGTTCTCTTGAGAATTTTAATATTTCAGTTGCTGTTGATAAAATTTTTATGGACGCGGTTGTTAATGATAAGGAGTATAACTTGGTTAATCCGCGTAATAATATTGTTTTAAAAAAGGTTAGTGCTCGGAGCGTTTTTGAAAAAATTTTTGAGAACGCTTGGGAAACAGGTGATCCTGGAATCATTTTTATTGATCGTATTAATGAAAAAGAGTCTAATCCCACACCGCAAATTGGTCAAATTGTTTCCACTAATCCTTGCGGAGAGCAACCGTTGCTTCCTTTTGAAGCTTGTAATTTAGGGAGTATTAATTTATCTAAATTCATTAAGAAAGACCATTCTGATTTTGATTATTCTCGTGTTAAAACTTGTGTGTGGAATGCTGTTCATTTTTTGGATAATGTGATTTCAATTAATAATTATCCTTTAACCAAAATTGAAAGAATAGTTAAGATGAATAGAAAAATTGGTTTGGGCGTTATGGGTTGGGCTGAGTCTCTTGTAATGCTTGGAATCCCTTATGATTCTGATAAAGCTCTTGAGAAATCTAGTGAAATAATGTGTTTCATAAATGATGAGGCGTTGAAAGCGTCTGAGAGTCTTGCTGAACAAAGAGGTGTTTTCGCGAATTATAAAAATAGCATTTTTGATGATGCGAGCGAAAATTTTTGCGGTGTTAAATCAATGCCTCGTAATGCTACTCGCACAACTATTGCGCCAACAGGAACTATTGGTGTGTCAGCTGGTTTGCAGGGAGCAGGTATTGAACCTTTTTTTGGTATTGCCTATATTAGGTATAACGCTGCTGGTATTGATTCTTTAAAAAAAGGGAATACGCCCAATGAGTCAGATACTTTTTTTGAAGTTAATCCTTTGTTCAGGCGTATTTCTCAACAGTACGATTTTTTTGGTTTGAAGGAGGATGAGTTATGGAAAAAAATTGATGCAAATCACAAATCGCTTATGGGTATTCAAGAAATTCCAAAGCATATTCAAAAACTATTCCCAACAGCGCATGATATTTCGCCAGAAAATCATGTTAAAATGCAGGCTGCTTTTCAGGAACATGTTGATAATGCTGTTTCTAAAACTGTTAATTTGAAGAAGAGCGCAACTAAGGATGATGTTAAAAAAGTATACTTGCTCGCTTACGAGTTAGGTTGTAAGGGTATTACAATTTATAGGGATGGTTGTAAGAAATTTCAAATTTTGAACGCTCAGGAAAGTAAGGTAGGTAAGAAAAAACGTGATGGTGGTCTTGAAATGTCGCGTTATTATAAGATTGATACTGGTCAAGGTCCGTTACATATTCATATTAATTATGATAATTTAGGACCTGTACGTTTGTTCGCTAATTTGACTCCTACTGGAACTGAGATTTCGGGTTTAACAACTGTTCTTGGGATTTTAACGTCTAAATATTTTCAGTTGGGTGGAAGTCCTATTGATTTGTTACGTCATTTTAATTCCATTAAAGGGGATAAGCCTATAGGTTTTGGCCCTAATAGGGTTGATTCAATTCCTCATGCGCTTAGTAAAGCGTTAAGGGTGCATTTGATAAGTACTGGTAAGTTGAAAAACGTTAATGGTCAGACAACTATTGAAACATCTATAACGCCTTCAAATAATGGTAATGGTGTTATGTATTGTTCAAAGTGTTTCAGTCCTAACGTGTCAATGACTGCTGGTTGTTCTGAGCCAACGTGTTTTGATTGCGGGTACAGTAAATGTAGTTAACAACCTTTAGTAACAACATAAAATGATACACTTATACACTGGTGATGGTAAGGGTAAGACGTGCGCTGCTTTCGGTCTTGCTTTACGTCATTCTTTTTATGGTAAAGTTTTAATTGTTCAATTCATGAAGCGGGAAGTGTCAGGTGAAGTGAGTAAAGCAAAGGAATGTGGTATTGTTGTTAAACAGTTCGGTCAAGGTTTTTTTACTGGTGAAAATTTTGAAGAGCACTGTGAGAGTGTTCTTGATGGTTTAAATTTTGTTAGGGATAATATGAAAAAGTATTCTCTTATTGTGTTAGATGAGATTAATGTTGTTTTAAGTTTAAAGTTGTTAAGTTTAAAAAAAGTTTTATCTTTGCTCGATTTTAAAGGTGAAATTGTTTTAACAGGTAGGAACGCGCCTAAAGAGTTGTTTGATAGAGCTGATTACGTGACTGTTTTCGAAAAACTTAAGCATCCTTTTGACAGGGGTGTTAGCGCGCGTGAGGGTGTAGAGTTCTAAAAGTATTTATACAATTAATGAATTAATTCAGGATTATGGTAAAGTATAATATAAGTCAAAAACATGCTGAGTGCATTGGTTGTCAGGCTTGCGTGAACGTTTGCCCTGATAATTGGGTGATGGATAGTTCTGGTAAAGCTAAGCCGAAAAAAACTGTTATCACAACTGCCGAAGAGCTTAAGTGCAATAAGGAAGCTGAAACCTCATGCCCTGTGCAAATCATTAAAGTTTCAAAAGTTAAGTAAAGTTTTTTATATTACCTTATTTTTTTTATTTGTTAATGGTTACTGCTCAGGAATTGTTATGGTTATTAAAGCGTCAGGTTAAAATGGACAAACCTGTTGTTAAACACGAGAATCCTTTCAAAGTTTTAATTTCCACTGTTATTTCTCAACGCACGCGTGATGAGAACACTGCTAAAGCATCGGGTAAACTGTTTTCTAAGTATTCCACCCCTCAAGAGCTTAGTGAAGCGCCTGTTGAAGTTATTGAAAATTTGATTAAGAATAGTGGTTATTTTAGGGTTAAAGCGAATTACGTTAAAAAAATTAGTGAAATGATTGTTAGAGATTTTGGTGGCGTGACGCCAAGTACTGTTGATGAATTGCTTGTTTTGCCTGGGGTGGGTCGTAAAACTGCTAATTGTGTTTTAGTTTACGGTTTTGAAAAACCAGCTATTCCTGTTGATGTTCACGTTCATAGGATTAGTAATCGTATTGGAATTATTAAAACTGAAACGCCGGATGATAGTGAGGTTGCTTTAGAAAAATTTTTGCCTGAAAAGTATTGGATTGAGATTAATCAGTTAATGGTTCGTCACGGTCAGCAAACTTGTTTACCTCGTAATCCTAAGTGCAGTGTTTGTTTGTTAGAGAGGAAATGTGTTTATGGAAGAAATCAAAAATAAGTTGAGTGAGTTCAAAAATTTTGATAGAAGTGATTTTAAAAAAGTTTTTGAAGAGTTAGTTTTTTGTCTGATGACTCCGCAATCTAAAGCGTTAAGCGCCGATAAAGCTGTTAAAGAATTAGTCAAAAAGGGTTTGTTGTTTGAAGGAAGTGTTAAGGATGTTAGTAATGTTTTAAGAAGTTGCGGTGTTCGTTTTCATAATGTTAAGTCTGAGCGAATTGTGATGGCAAGAAATAAAAAAGTCGTTTTTTGCAGGGATTGGTTAGTAAAAAATGTTTGTGGTTTTGGTTTAAAGGAGGCGAGTCATTTTTTGCGTAATGTGGGAGTTTTTGGTTTTGCAATTTTGGATAGGCATATTTTAAAGAATCTTATTGTTAGGGGTGTGATTAGTGAAATTCCTATTTTAAATAAAAAGAATTATTTGAAAATAGAAATTAAATTTAAGGTTTATTCTAAAAGTTTAGGCTTATCAGTTGAAGAGTTAGATTTGTTGTTTTGGAGTAAGGAAACGGGATTTGTTTTCAAGTAGCTTTCATTTTTTAATATTTATAAAGTAAACTTTAAATCTATATTTTTTAATATATATTTATTATGAAACATTATGTTCGTAAAGTTAAGAAAGCATTTGAGCGTCCTGATGTTCGCGTGAATGATTCGCACGCTTTTTGGTTAAAAAAGAATGATTCTGATGTTGTTAAGATTTGCCATTCAATTAAGGATTTGAAAGCTGGTCTTAAAGCGCATCCTGAAACTTTAAGTTTTCATAAGAAGGATGATTTCGCGAATTGGGTTGAAGGCGTGTTTAATAATAAGACGCTTGCTCGAAAAATCAGGTTTGCGCCTAAAAAAAAGATTATTAGACTATTATAATTCATTCTGTTTCAACGCGCGGTGCGAGGATGAAGCTTACTTTCAGTTTATCTTTTGAAGCGTAATCAAGTCGTAATGGGTAGTCATTTTTGAAGTGTAATGTTAATTCTTCTGCGAGTTTGCTTGCTTTAATCATTTTATTCAAGTATTCAACTGAGTATTTTGATTTGCTTTCCGCTTTCACGTCAATGTTTAGGATTAAGTCTGTTTCCGAGGGGTCGAGCACTATTTTTACTTCACTGCTTTCAGATTTGGAGTTCATAACAAAACTGTTAGGGTTCGCTATTAAACTAACACTGTCCGAAATTATGCTCACGTCATCCACTCCATCTTTCAGAACTGATGCTTTTAATGCGATTATCGCGTCAAATTCGAGTGATGGGATTCGTAAGTCATCTGCTTCGAAATCTATTATTGGTAGTGTAAAACTTCTTTTGTGCGTGCCGTGAATTTCAATGTTGAATCTTGAATCGTCAACTGATAAGATTACGCGTTCACTTCCAGTTATTCTTCTCAGCACGTTTTTTAGTTGGTCCATACTTAAACCAATTTTTTGGGGTTGGTCTATTTCAAATGTTGTGAAAGCGCTTGGTAGTAATTGGAAGATTATCATGGCAACGCTTGACGGGTCCATTGCTACGAGTTTCATACCTTCGTTTGATATTTCGAAAACGCCTTCGCTGATGATTTCGTTTATAGTGCTGATGCTGTCTTTGAATAGTTTAGAATCGTCAATAACTGCTTTGAACATGTTTTTTAATAATTCTTCAACAGTTAATAAGTTATTTGATAATATAGAATATAAAAAAAAAGGTTTTTTATACGCCCCATTTAATGAATCTTATTACAAAGCCTATTATTATTCCAAAAACGAATAATAATCCTACACCAAGAAGGTTTTCTGTAACGTAAGCGATTGGATCCATTTTTTTTTAGTAACCGAATATTTGATAATGTGCAACGTGGCCTATTACCCAACCTACTGCAATAATTACAATTGCGTATATAGGGTTTGCTGTGAAAGCAACTACTACGGCTTGCAGTAATGTGTCAATAATGCTTAAACCTGCCGTTGTGTCTCCCCTGGCCATATTATTTTATTATATATTTCAGTATATAAATCTTTGTTCACGTTGCTGAAATCCTGTACCATGTCTGCTTTTAGTTCAACACCGCCATCGTAAGGGAGTACTGTTCCGAGAACGCGTGTTTGTTTTCCAATTTCAATTTTATCGTATAATTCGTCTTTAGGGAGTAGTACGACTATTGCGCTTTTTCCACTGTCGAGAACCATTGATGAGCTGTCTTTGTCTTTTTTTATTACTGTTCCGAGAACTTTAACGCTAACGTCTTCGCTGGTTATTTCACTTATTTTTTTGAATGCGTAGGGTTTTCTTTCAAATTGGTCTGGCATAAAATTTGTAAAGGTTTAGTTATTATTTAAACATTTATGATTAATAATAAATATTTTTTAAACAAAAAGATTTTTAAACAAACAGTCAATTCTGGAAATAATTATGAATTCGGAAATGGATTGTGAAACTGGCGTGAATGGCTTAGTTTTGGATTTAAAAAAGAATCCCACTATCAAAGTAGGACTGTATGATATGGGAACAGATTATAATGGAAAAAATAATGGCAAATTTATAAGCATTGGTTTTAATGTTTCTAAAAAGTATTATGAACAAGTTAAAAGTTTTAAAACTGATTTTTTAAATCATTTAAAAAATAATGAAGTTTATTGGTTTATTAAAAATGATTATTCAACTTTAGTAGGTTTTCAAGAGTTTATCCTTAATAAAAATGAATTAGACATTGAATCAGAAAAAATGTTTACCAATTTAGCAAGTTTAATTGAGAACATGGGTGTAAAAAATATTAAAAAAATAAGTTATAATCTTAAACTGTTAAATCAAAAAGAGATTGATATGTGGTTAGAATTAGATAAAAAAAATCTTTCTTATTTAATCTTAAATGCGAGTTTATTAAATGATGATAACTGTGTTGTAAAAGCAGAGTTAGGAATTTATCCTGGAAAAAAGTTTAATAAAAAT
>JAAOXS010000020.1 GCA_018220985.1 Nanobdellota archaeon | reverse complement strand
TTTAATTTTATCAATAACTTGCTCACGAATAATCATATCACTAGGAAGAATATCACGCGTCCCTTTAACATTACCAATTAATTTAGCATCAACTGTAAATGTTTTATTTTTTGTCGAATTCACATTATTACTCATAACAAAACACCTTTATTAAAATTATCAAAAAAATAAAGGATCCGGGCCGAGATTTGAACTCGGGTCCCCAGGGCCACAACCTGGGATACTAACCAAATTATACTACCCGGATCATAACAGTAATTTATGGAAAAAGTGTTTAAAAGGTTTATGGGGACAGTTCGCACTAACAACATCAATGATGCTGATGAACACGACCAACTCTCATAAAAGCATATGAATAAAACTCTCTTTTTAAAATTAACTATTGCACAAAAAACTTAATAACAAAACAAGGAAGTAAATAGTAATATGGATGTTGAAGGAAAATTAGAATTGATTAAACGGAAACCAACAGATGAAGTAATTACTGAAACAGACTTAAAAAATAAACTAGAAACAGGCATACCTCTTGAACACTACATAGGTTTCGAAATCAGCGGAGAAATGCACATAGGCACAGCACTTATAACATCATGCAAAATCGCAGACTTCCAAAAAGCAGGAATGAACTGCAGAATATTCCTAGCTGACTGGCACTCATACATAAATAACAAACTTGACGGAAACTGGAACAACATAACAAAAGCAATAGCATACTACAAAGAAGGATTCAAAGCAACAATAAAAGCCATGGGTGGAAACCCGAAAAAAATCACATTCATCACCGGAAGCGAACTCTACAACAACAATGAAGAACATTGGAAAAGATTCTTCGAAATCTCAAAACACATATCACTAGGACGCGCAAAAAGAGGAATAACAATAGCCGGACGAAAAGAAAGCGAAGAAGTAAGCTTCTCTCAATTGATGTACATGCCATTGCAAGTTAATGACATTTTTGACATGAAACTGAACGTGGCGCACGCTGGAATGGACCAGAGAAAAGGACATGTTGTGGCACGTGAAGTCGCGCCAAAAATTAAAAGAGAAAAACCAATAGCTATACACCAACACTTAATTATGGGATTACTAAAACCTTTAAAACTACCTGTTACTAAAGATATGCTTGTTGACTTAAAAATGAGCAAGAGCAAGCCTATGAGCGCTGTATTCATAACAGATAGTGAAGAACAAATAAAGAAAAAAATTAATCGCGCTTTCTGTCCTGAAAAAGAAACGTCCTACAATCCTTTACTGAATTGGGCTGAACACCTAGTTTTCAGAGAGGATATTTTTAAAGTTGAAAGACCAAGTAAATTCGGCGGAAACAGAGAATACTACTCGTATAACGAATTGGAAACAGACTTTAAAAAAGGAAAACTTCACCCATTAGATTTGAAAAATGCAATGAACGAATCACTAGTTAAAATGTTAAAACCTGTTCGAGAACATTTCAAAAACAAACAACCACTAATCAAAATGTTCGAAGAATTCAAAATAACACGATAGAAATCCTTAAAAAACCATTCTAAATCGAATTTCTTATGACAGAATTACTTAAAGTAATATTTGGCGGAAAAAATAGCGAAGGCAAAATTAACATTCGTAATAGATTCTTAGGAAGAGGTTTTAACGCTAAATATAGGAATACAATAGGAGCTGATTTTGTATTACTTGAAAAAGAAATTAATGAAAAACCAGTAAAATTTCAAATTTTTGATATAAACGGAGCACAAAAATACAATAATGTTAGAAGTGTTTACTACAGAGGGGCATTAGGTGGAATATTATGTTATGATCATACGGATAGAAATAGTTTTGAAGAATTAAATAAATGGATTAAAGAGTTATGGAATCATAATGGAATAGGAATAATACCAACATTAATTTATGGATTAAATAAGGATAAACTTGATGAACACCCAGATGGGATAAGTGTTGACATTGCTGAGAGATACGCTCAAAAATTAAGTGAGAAAACAAAACCATTAGGTTTTAGTGTAAAGAACATTTCACAGATAGGTATTGGTGAGAACATACATAACGCTTTTGAAATCTTAGGACAAGAATACTTCAAATATAAAAGTAAGAACGAAAAACCAGCTTACCAAAAAAGACCAGAACCAAGAAAAAGTATTATTCAAGGAGCAGTACAAACTTTATTAAACAATCGTAATGATGAAAATAAATTCGAAGATAAAAAGCATCCAGAAATAACTTTAGAGCTACTACTTATATCTAATGGTATTAACACAAATGATCCTTTAATTGTAATAGATGAATTAATGAAATTGTATTCTGATGATTTTTCTAAAAAACTTTAAAACAATTACTTTTCAATATTCATGTTATGGTTCTTGAATGGTTCGTACAAACATTTGGATACTTAGGAATATTCATAGCAAGCGCGGTAATGACAGCAAACATCCTAATACCATACCCTGCAACAATCATATCATTCGTAGGAGGAGCCGCATTCAACCCACTACTCGTAGGAATAAGCGCAGGACTCGGCGCAGCAATAGGAGAACTAACAGGCTACGGACTAGGATACGGCGGAAAAAAAATCCTACTAAAAAAAATGAAAAAAAGTATCCTAAAAAAACAATGGACAAAGACAAAAAAAGCATTCCACAAACACGGCGGACTACTCATATTTTTCATGGCAGTCACACCACTACCCGACGACTTATTAGGAATGTTCTGCGGAGCCACACACTACGACGTGAAAAAATTCTTATTCTTCGCAGCAGCCGGAAAAATTGTGCTATACACTATATTCGCAGTCACAGGAAACACAATATTTTCATTCGTTTGACCGTTCTAAAAACTTAAAAACAACAAATAAATAATTATTAATACAATGCGCTTTTTTGAAAAATTATTCCCGAAAAAAATTGAGGAAAAAGAAATAACGAACAAAGAAATAGAACTCATACTCGAAAAAAGAATACTTGAAAACTGGGAGAAAATCAACAATAATTACAAACCAGAAAAAATCAAAAAAACAATACAAAACATATTAACACAAGTAGAAATACTAAACAACGCGCAAGAAGAACGGGAAATACACAAAAAACTCGCGGCAATCTCGAAATCAGCAAAAAACAATGTGTGCATAACCACGAAAAAAGAAATACAAAACTTAAATTTCAACACGCTAAAAGAATTCTACACGCAAACAAGTAAGGCACTGGAAAATATAGGGGCATCAACAACAAAATATGATGAACGAATAGAACTTGCCTACGCGAACAGTTTTTCAAAACTCTGGAAAGAACTAAAACAACTCCACGCGCACTATAATAACATAAAGCATATTTCAGAACAAGCAGTGAAAAACGAAAATGAAAACGTAACAAAACTGGAAACACTAAAAAAACACTATCAAACAATAAAAGAAATAAAACAAGTACAAGAACAAAAAATAAATCTTGAAAAAGAATTAGAAGAAGAAAACAAAAAACAAAGAATTTTAACTAACGAATTAGAAAACGATGAAGAATACCAAACAACAAAAAAAGAAATAACAAATTTAGAAAAACAGATTACAACAACAAAAAACGAATTTGAACAAATTATAACAACTCTTCAAACAGCATTCTACTATTATAAGAACTTGACAACACCTGAAAACAAGAAAATAATAGAAAACAACGAATTCAGACAAAAACCAGAAAAAACAATTCAAATACTAACCGAACTAAAAAACAAAATCGCCAATGGGGAAATAGGATTAGACGAGAAAAGGAAAGAACGTGCATTAAACAATTTGAACAAAAACTTTGACCAATTATTTAAAAAAATAAACGAACAAGAAATAATACTTGAAATAGAAAAAACTAAAAACAAACCATTACAAGAAATAATGAGAAAACTAGAACAGGAAAAAGAAAGCGTGA
>JAAOXS010000019.1 GCA_018220985.1 Nanobdellota archaeon | reverse complement strand
TTCTAATCTTTTTTATTGGTATTTTTTTAAATATAAAATTAGTTCATCAATTCCTTTTCCTGTTTTACAATTCGTGCGAAGAATTGGCGCGTTCGTGTTTACATTTCTAATTCCTTTTTCGAATTCTTCGTAATCAAAGTCAGCGTCCAAGTCTGTTTTGTTAATTATTATTATGTTAGCTGTTCTGAACATTGGCGGGTATTTTAGAGGTTTGTCACTTCCTTGCGGCGCGCTTGCAACCACTATTCGAATTTCTTCCCCTAAATCAAAGTTTGAGGGGCATACTAAGTTTCCAACGTTTTCGATGAACACCCATTTCAAATTTTTTAAAGGTAGTTTGTTAAGTGCTTGTTGAACATGACTTGCGTTCAAGTGACAGCCAGTAATAGTGTTTAATTGTATTACGCTTGTTTCACTGTCTCTTAGTTTTTGCGCGTCAATGTCTGTTGCAAGGTCGCCTTCTATTATTCCAACTTCGCCAATTTTTTTTAAGTGTTGTATTATGCTAGTTTTTCCCGCGCCTGGCGCGCCCATCACGTTCACGCAAACAGTTTGCCCTAAGATTTCACGGTTTTGTTGCGCGATAAAATCATTATCTTTGAACACTTTTTGTATTACTTCATGTTTCATAGCTTTCAATTATTAGTTCCATATTTTCAGGTGTTTTAAATTTTAGTCGTGTTTTTTCGAGATCTGTATTTTTAATTATAATGGTGAAGTATTCTTGCACTATTTTCGGGTTAAATGAGGTTTGAGTTCCAATTTTTAGCGTTATGTTTTTCACGTTTTTCTTGTTTTTGAAGTATTCGTAAATTTGTTGTGCGAAAGCGTATTCGTGCATGATAATTATAGTAAAAAGAGCGTGGTTTATAAATAGTTTTTTTTCGAAAGGTTTAAAAGAGAATTCTTGTTTTCGTGTTGTTAGTAATATAGTAAAAAAAAAATTATAGGTGTAAAAAATTAAAATGGAAGGAACAGTTAAGTGGTTCGATATTAAGAAAGGGTATGGTTTCATCAATGGTACTGATGGAAACGATTACTTTGTTCATTACTCTTCCCTACCTGAAGGCATTGTGCTTAAGGAAGGTGAAAGCGTAACTTTCGAACCTGCTGAAAACGAAAAAGGTAAACAAGCTCAAAACGTTGTAGCACAAGGTAAAGAAAGTTCAACAGAGGACGCTCCTGTTGATGAAGACTCTGAAGAACCTGTAGAAGAAACAGAAGAGCCGGTTGAAGAAGAATCTGTTGATGAAAAGTAATCTCAAAAACAGTTTTTGAAAAAAAGCAAGTAATTCTTTATTTTTTTTTATTTTTTTTTATTTCATTTTAAATTAAATTTTTTGATTAGTGGACAACATGTTTCAATAAGTAGATAATAATCTTTTAAGTATGATTTTTGTGAAGTTTAATTTATCAAGTGTTAGTTATAGTTGGAAAGATAAAGTTAAAGGTGTAGTATTACCCACTAAACTAAATTCAGAATTAGCTGAAGATATTGGTTTAATGCTTGGTGATGGATGCATTAATATTTACAAACGAAAACATCAAGTGTATTATTATGCCTATATTTCAGGTAATTATTCAAACGAAAAGGAATTTTATGATGATCATATCTTACTTCTAAAAAATAAATTATTCAATGTACATCTTAAAGCGCATAAAAGAAGTACAAATGAATATGGCATTCAAATTTGTTCTAAAGCAATAATTTCTTTTTATCTTAAGATTATTGGATTACCTAAAGGAAGTAAAAATAATGCTAAAATTCCAAAGTGTATTACAGAAAATACAAGTAATTCAAAGATAATTTTTCCATTTTTAAGAGGCTTATTTGACACTGATGGACATATTGCGTTTAAAAAAAGAAAAAGTGTGTGCAAATATCCTGTGATAAGTTTAACACAAAAAAGTATTATGATTATTAAGCAAGTAAAAGAAATACTAACTTTCTATGGATTCACATCATACATATACCGAAAGAGTAGTTATGATAAAAGAACCAAAAAAGTTTACGTAACACACAATTTATATTTATCTGGAAGAAAGAATTTCAAAAATTGGGTTGAAAAAATTAATTCAAATAATCCAAAAAACAAAAAGAAATTAAGTGGGCCCAGTCGGATTTGAACCGACGGACCTCTCGATTATCAGTCGAGCGCGCTACCAGACTGCGCCATGAGCCCTTTTTATTTTAGTTTTAGTTCGTGTTCTTCTTCATGAAAGTTTACTTTAAAAGCTTTATCTCCTTTGCCTTTGTTCAGTTTCGTGCTTGTTAGTTTGTATAGTTCTTCTTTGTTTTTTTCAATTATTTTTGTTAAACTCTCGCAGTTGTAGTTCATGTTTTTTGTTTCTCCTACGTTGTATCCTAATTGTTTTCTGTATGTTTGCACTTGTCGCGTGATTTCTCTGAATAATCCTAATTCTCTAAGATTGTTATTAACTTTCAAATCTAAGTAAACGCCATCTTTTCCTTTAGCGTGTTCTGGTTTTTCTTTCACGCTCTTAACTTCTAACGCGTTGCACATGCTTGCTACAAGCTTTTTCGCTCCGAGTGACAGTCGTTCTTTTACGTACACCGTTTGCACAGGCCATCTGACTCTTATTCCTTGTTCTGATCTTGTTGCAAGCGCGTTTTCTATTATTGTTTTGATTTTTTCAACTTCTTTTTCGATTTTTGCATTGTTGTTTTCTTGTTTCGGCCAGTTTAGCATGTGTATGCTTTCGTTTTTTTCGTTCCACGTGTTTTTCAGGTTTTGATAGATTTTTTCTGTTATGAATGGTGTTATTGGTGAGAGTAGTTGTGTGATTGTTTTTAGGGTGTTTGATAGTGTGTAGTATACTGTGTTTTTGTTTTCGGTTTTCATTCTTGCGCGGCTTGATTGTATGTAGAATCTGCTTACGTCTTCTAGTATGAAATTGTATAGTGTTCTTGTTGCTTGTGTTATGTCATATTTTTCCATGTTTTCTGTGAATTCTTTTATTATCGTGTTTGTTCTGGAGTTCATCCATTCATCGGCGTATTCTAGTTTTGTTGGTTTCGTGATTTTTTTGTTGTGTAATTGTAGTAGGTTGTGCATGTTCCAGTACGCGTTTAATAGTCTGTATACGAGTTTTATTTCTTTTTCGTCGTAGTTTACGCTGTTCCACATTGCTGTTTTCCATAGCATGAAGTATCTGTACACGTCTGCGCCTGTTTTTTTCATCGCGTCTTCGAACCATACTACGTTTCCTTTGCTTTTGCTCATTTTTTTTCCTTTGTCGTCTAAGACGTATCCTTGGTTTAGCACGTGTTTGTATGGGCATTTGTCAAACATTATTGTGTTTGCGAACATTAGTGTGTAGTACCAGCCTCTTGTTTGATCTGTTGCTTCTGTTATGAAGTCTGCTGGGAACCATTTTTTGAAGGTTGTTTTGTTTTTCAAGTATTCAAATGTTACTCCTGGGCTTACTCCTGAGTCTAGCCACACGTCGCCTATGTGTTCTATGCGGTTCATTTTTTTTCCGCATTTGCAGTTCCACTTAATTTTGTCTACGAATGGTCTGTGCAAGTCTGTTAGGTTGAGTTTTTTTCCTGCGTGTTTTTCTAGTTCTTTTACGTTTCCTATTACTTGTACGTTTCCGCAATCGCATTTCCATATTGGTAGTGGCGTGCCCCAGTAGCGTTTTCTGCTTATGTTCCAGTCTTTCGCGCCTTCAAGCCAGTTTCCGAATCTGGTTTTAGTCCATTCAGGGTACCAGTTCACTTTCTGGTTTGCTTGCACCATTCTGTCGCGAACTTTGTCAGCGATGAAGAACCATTCGTTGCTCATTATAAATATGAGTTTTGTTCCGCATCTCCAGCAGTGAGGATATTCGTGTTCGTAAACTTCTGTTTTAACCAAGAGTCCTTTTTCTTCTAGTTTTTTTAAGAATTTGTAATTATCATGTATTGCGTGCAGTCCTTTGTATTCTCCTGCGTCTTCTCCGAAAACGCCGTTTTCGCCTACAGGGTTAAATGCTTCAATCTGATTTGCTTTACCTACTTCGTAGTCTTCTGGTCCGCATCCTGGCGCGCAGTGCACTAGTCCTGTTCCTTGTTCTAAGCTTACGTGTTCTTTGCTCATCACAACTCTTGGCGTGTGAGTTTTATGATATGGAATTTCATTAAAGGGTTGTTCGTATTCAAGTCCCTTGAGTTTTTTTCCTTTGAAAGTTTCCAGTATTTTCGGGTTGTCAACTAGTTTTCCAGCTAGTTCTTTTGCGATTATCCAGGTTTCGTTTTCAACTTTTATTTTCACGTAGTCAATTTCGGGGTTTGCCATTACAGCCATGTTTTCAGGCATAGTCCATGGCGTTGTTGTCCAAACTATTAGAAAGTCTTCTTTTTTCGTTTTGAGTTTAACATAAATACTTTTATCCTTAATCGTTTCGTATCCTTGGCTTACTTCGTGCTGTGATAACGCGGTTTCGCATCGTGGGCACCAGTGAATAACTCTATAGTCTTCTTTTAAAATCTTGTTTTGATGTGCTTTTTTAACTACGGTCCATACCATTTCTATGTAATCATTGTTCATGGTCCAGTACGCGTTTTCCCAGTCCATCCACATCCCAACTCTTCTGCTTACTTTTTCCCATGTTTTATGGTATGTTAGTACTCTTTGTTCGCATTTTTTGTTGAATTTTTCTATTCCATATTTTTCAATATCATGTTTTGTTTTGAACCCTAAGTCTTTTTCCACCATGAGTTCCACAGGTAGTCCTTGACAGTCCCAACCTGCCCTTTTTCTCACGTCAAATCCTTGTAATTGTTTATATCGTAATACTACATCTTTTAAGGCTCGTCCTCTAAAGTGTCCTACGTGAGGTCCTGCGTTGAGGGTAGGTGGTCCTTCTATGAAGCTGAAAGTTTTTTGCCCTTCTCGTTTCTTGTTTGATTTCGTTTCAATTTTGTTTTTCTTCCAGTATTTTAGTATTTCTTCTTCTAGTTCAATAGGGTTGTACGACTTCATAGTAATTCACCTGTAATTGTGTAATTAAGAATTTTTGCTCTATTATTGTTGTAGAATAGGGCGATCAACTCGTGCGAAATTCATAATTATTATTCATTAAAATTTTGTTTATAAATGTTATGGCATGATGAAAACCTAATGATTTATAAATTTCTTTTTTAGTTTATATTTATTGTTAATGTCTTTCGCGGAATACTTGGTGGGTTTGAGAAAAGTTATTGTTAGCAGTGAAGGTAATCGTGAAAAAACAGAAGAATATATTCAAAAGAATGAGAATGAATTAGGGAACGAGTTTAAAAATTTTAGCAAAGATTCGGGTTATAAGCCAAGTAGTTTGTCACGTTTTTTTTTGAATTTTAAAAAGAAATTGAGAAGACCTTTTTTTAATAAGAAAAATTTTGGAAGGGTTTTAAGCGCTAGTTTAATTGAGAATTTAACAACGCCGACGTTTCACGAGTTAGGTCATGGTATTGTAATGAATTTAAATATGGATTCTGTTAAATCAGCTAATAATTATGAGATTGATGGTGTGACTTCTAAAGCTGATATAAGTGATGAAATCAAGTATAACATTATTTACAAGGATTTGTATTTAGCAATAAAAGATGGTGATCATGAACGTTTTAAAGAATTTATGCAAAAACTTAGTGGTTTAGGAGTTAGGGGTACTGCGGGTTTTGACGGTGAAATTTATTCTATTAATGATTTTGGATCTGTAACAAAACACACTATTCAAAAATTAGAAAGTGATGTTTACCATAATAATCTTATTAGTTATCAAAGGCCTGGTGAGACAACAGGCAAAGAAGGTACTAATACTACTACTTACAAGTTCAGTGAGTTAATTGATAATTCCAAAATCATAACAGTTAATGGAGAGGAAGTTTTTTCTCAAAATTTTAAGAAAAATACTTACGCGTTGGTTGATGAGGATAATAATGTTTATTTTTTTGATAAAGAAGATTATGATAAATTAATTGAATTGGATCCTGAGTTGCAAGATAATTTCTTACAGCCAGGGACTAATATGTATTATTCTCGAGATAATGATGAATTACATTTCATTAAGAATAATGTTGAAATCAATATTGACCAAGTTAATCTTAATAGTTCTGTATTTCTCGGAACTTTGGAAGAATATTATGGTAATTTGGACAGCGAATACACTGCAGAATTAAAAAGGCATTTAAAAGAACAGTTAGATTCCAGATTACCTGATATATTTTCTGGACCTTTTTTTCAAGAGTTGTGGATTTTATTCTTAGTCTTTTTGGCTTTTAGGTTGCATAATTCAAATGTTAATTGGTCTTCAAGATTGAAAGATACAATTATTTTTTCGGAAATTAGGCGTTTAGGTTATTCTTTGATAAGTATAAATTCAAGTGATTATAATTTTTTTTCACGGTATTTAAGTGAGTCATTTTCTTTAAATTTTGAGCAGGCTTTGTTAGCTGTTTGGGTTATGTCTTTTTCTATTTCTTTTTCAATAATCAAATTGTTAGGTCGGATTAACAATTTTGAGTCAATTGTTCCAGATGATGGTCTTTCAATGTATTTGTATAGTTTGTCAAAAAAAACTGTTGATGAGATGAGTGCTAAGTTAGTTCATGATTATGGTGATAAATGTTTGTCAATTATTAGCCATAAAAAAGAAGATGTTTTATCTGTTGTTGAACGACATGTGCATTCTTTTTTTGATGTGTTCACGGATATTCAATTAGAGTTGGAGTTGCTTATCCTTCCCACAAATTATGATGTTAAAAATATTCGAAAACGGATTAAGAGGTTAAAAAAACTTTCTAGAAAGCTTGAAAGGCAGTTGAATAAAACTGCTAGGATTATTAGTAAAATTCAGAAAAGTGATTTGAAAAATGAGAAAAATGTTATTTTGAGTGGGTCTTCTTCGTTAAGTTTTTTAAAAAAATATTTGAGTGCTGATAGTCTTTTTGATAAGAAATTGTTTAAGAAATATTCTGATTTATCTGAAGAAATGTATGATTATTATTCTAAATTATGGGATAGTAATAACTGGTTTGAAAAATTTTTGGGTCATATTGTTACTAGGTGGTTGGAGTTAGATCCTCAAATTTTTTTAGACCAAAAAAATGAAGAGAAATTAGTGCATAGAACAAGTAATGATAAACACATTTTTAAGGATCATAGGTTAGTAAGCGAGTTCGAGCTTTTTACAAGGTTTTATTTTGATTTGTATAAAGAGCATAAATTGTTTGATTTCATTTCTTGTCTTATCTCTTTTGCTAGGAATCCTGATGATCCTAAAAAGTCTGATTCCGTTTTTTCAGAATTATTAAACATTACGTTAAGTGAGGATGGTGCTAGTTCGGACATGAGTGTTAAGCTTGAAATTTTTATTAATTTATTAGCTTATTATACTAATCGTGAGAATTTTTGAAAAAGTCGATTAGGGATTCTGTTAAAGAGCACATGAAATACGTTAATAAAGCGAATTGAATTATTATTTCATGTATCTTTTTCTTCTGTTAAATCCTATTAACGCGTAAGCTATCATTGAAACTAGTGAGTAAATTTGCCATTGTCTAGTGAACATGAAGAAGTATCAGGGGAAAAGGGTTTTAGAGTGTATAATAATCAGCGTATTGTGTTGGATAGGAAAGCTAATGACACAGTTGATGATATGCAGTTGTTTTGTGATTTTTTTTGTAGAGGTGGTTTAGGTATTGATTTGGCTTTGAGTCATGGTTTGAAATCTGGTTTGATAGAATAATTTGTTTTATAGTTTATTTTGTTGCAATACTGTATATTGTACTCGTCTAAAAATTCGTACCACAACACTTAAAAACGTCGAAATATAGTGTTTTTTTATAACTAACATACAACATGTTGGTGTGAACTAGATAGAAAAAAAGTAAAATGGCAATTAATATTGAAAGTATACTCCCACAAGATTATCTAAGTATTGTAAGATATCATCAAGACAAGATTACAAGCATCCTTAATGAATATAAAGAACATAATCCTGATCTAACCGAAACACGCTTAGAAAACATGTTTGAAGAAATATCTCAAAAAAATTTTGAAAACATAAATGACCCATATGTGTTATTAGAACAAAAAATCAAACAGGAAACAATGATATACTCACTAAAAGACATGGTAAAAAGTAGCCAATTACTACAAAAACAAAGTAAAGAAAATCGTGAACTATTAGGTCATTAATAATATTTCTTTGTTGAATTGTTCTTCTAATTTTTCATATTTTTTGAAAATATTTTGAACTAATTCGAATGTTTCTTTATCAGATGCGAAAACACCTTCCAAAATAAGCATGACTCTTCCCATGATTTCAGAATTTAATTCCTTAAAAATAAAACGATACATGTTATTTCTAAATTTATTAAAAAAAGTAATTCTCCCAGTTAATAAATTTTTAATAAATAATTCTACATTATTAACAGATGTGTCTCTGTATTGTTT
>JAAOXS010000018.1 GCA_018220985.1 Nanobdellota archaeon | reverse complement strand
GTGGATTCAGGTTTGGGAATGCAAGTTTGGAGTAATAAAATTAAAGTTGACCCTTTCAAGGATTGGGATGATTTAGTTGTTAATCAAGTTTGGTCTGCGAAAAAAACAGGTGTGATAATTTTGGGTGGTGGCGTGCCTAAAAACTTTATTTTGCAAGCTCAACAATTCAGTGATAAAGAGCACGGTTACGCTGTCCAAATCACGATGGCTTCCATTCATGATGGTGGGCTTTCCGGAGCTGAGTTACGAGAGGCTGTGAGTTGGGGTAAGATTGGTAAGAATTCTTTAAGCGCTGACGTGCGGTCTGATGTTACAATTGTTTTACCTTTAATTGTTGATTATTTAAAAAAGAAAAAAGTGAAACGCTAAATTTCATTCAGCGTTTACAGTTTGAATTTGTTTTTTTAGTTGTGGAATTCTTTCTATGATTTTATTTTTGATTTGTTCTTTAAATTCATTTCTTATTCTTATCATATCTTCAATTCCTGAATTGTTCAATTCAATTCTTGCTCTATTATTTATTGCAATTATTGCGCGGGCGTAACCGTTCTGCGAAGAATTAATTGCGTTCATTAATCCTTGTTTCGCGCTTTCAGGTGCTTTTTCTAAAACTCTGTCAAGCACAGCTAAATGTTTTGCTGTTGAACTTCCAACCTTTAACGCTAACTCTTTTATTTTAACCTCATCATTTTCTATTTCCAGTTCGGTTTCAGGTTCTATTGTTTTTCTAGCTTCCCAAACCAATCTTCCAGCAAGAGATGTTAGTTCTTTTTGTACAGTCCAATCTTCACTTTCCTCAACTTGTGTTAAAAGTTCAAAAACTAAGTCTCTTAATTCTTCAGGAGTGAAATTTGTTTGTTCCGTATAATCGTTTAATAATTCGAGAGTTACGTTATTAGTGATTTCTATTGTTTCTGGGAATTCACCGTTTTCAACACTTTCATTGAATTTTGTAAATCCATTTTTTAATGTTGTTTTTATTTTGTTTAGTGTGCTTTCACCATGGTTTTTTAATGCTGTTTCAACACGATTCATGGATTTTTCGTAATCACGTGAAAGTTTTTCGATTAAACTATTTTTTCCTTGTTTTTGTGCAGATATCATTTCTGCAAGTCTTCGTTCAGCAAATACTGATTCGAGTTCTGCTAGTTTTTCCTCGTCGAAGGTTAGGAATCTTTGCAATCCTTCACCCCACTTTTTCAAAAAGTAGAACGGGTTGTCAGGTAGCATTCCCGCTTCTTCAGCGAGTTCATCTTCGTCGATTGTTTCATTCAATTCTTCCGCTAAAACACTCAATGGTAATACAAGTGCTATGGCGAAAAGCGCTAGTAATTTTTTCATAGTAAATAATTATTGGTTTGGAACAGGATATACTTGTTTGGTGGAACACTTAATGGAACGATTATTTGATTATTACCCTGTTTGTCATTCCATGACCTTGTTTTGTTATTAAGCCTTTTTTTTCTAAAGAATTAATTGTTCTTGACAGTGTTGATTTTGGTAGTCCTGTAATTTTTTTTAGGTTGCTTTGTTTAATGTTTCCTTTTTCTTTTTTTATTGTTAGTAATACTTGTCTTTCGCGTTTGTTAAGTACTCGTAAAAATTTTTTGTTTGTTTTCTTGTTTTTCAAGAAAAGGTATGTTACTAAAATTGTTATTGGAATTAAAAATAGTAATAAAATGTAATTGTTGTTTTTTGTTTCTTCAAAATAGTATTGCACACTTATTTTTAACGAATGATGGTTTGGGTGTATTTTTATTATTAGCGTGTTTTCGTAAGTTATTGAATAATCATGTGTTGTGTCTATTGATTTCAGAGTTGTTTTTTTAGGTAAGTGAATTTTTAATTCTTGCGTTAACGTTTCATTCTCGTAAACAAATAACCAGTCACTGCCAGTTTTTGAAGTGAACTCTTGAGTTGTTATTTCGTTAATTGTTACGCTTCCCGTTTCGCTTATTGTTAAGTCAAGTGCTAAGCAAGGTGTTAGTAATAAGAGTAATAATATTATTCTTCTCATCTTTTTTTTAGCGGGGTTTTCTTGTGTAGGGTTTGTAAGTTAGCATGAAGTAAGATGCGATTAGTAGGAATGCTGATGGGAAGTATGTTAGAATGTTTTTTTCTTTTAATAGTTTAGCGCAATCATCAGAGTTGACAAATGGTATGTATTGTTTTATGATGCATCCAATAAGTGTTGTTCGCGGAATTTCAGATTCTTCTCCGATTAGTTCAGCTATTCGACTTATGTAGTATGTGTCAACTTCTCCGTAAACTCTTTCCGCGTTTATGTATGCGATAACGTCTTTTTTGATTTCGGTTAAGTCATGTTCAACGCCGTTAAGTAATTCTAAAGCGTTTAATGTTTCTTTCAAGTCAGGTTTTATAGCATCGCTTAATTCCATGAAAATGGATTTTTCCATTTTGAATTTTAAAGTGTTAGTTATTAATTCTTCTTCAACGTTTTTTCCTAATTCGTTGCCAAGAATTTTGTTAATACCGTAATACGCGTAAGTGTATGTTGGCGAAAACGAATTTGCTAATTTGTTCGTTTCGTAAAACTCGTGTGCGCTTGTGATAATATTTTTTTGAGCTGTTGCTGATAATTCTTGGAGTTTGCCAATTTCTTTTATTGATTCAAGAACGATTAGTGTTGATTGCAAATGGTTTTCTTCATCTTCAAATTTGAATAATCCTTTACTATAATGGTCCATAAAATAGTTGAATAATTCATTTTGGTCAAGCATGAATGCCATGTACTGTTCTGACGCTGCGCTAACAGCGTTTCCAGTTGCTTCAATGCCAATATTGTTCGTGGAATTGGATAAGTAAAGTTTGATAAAAGGAACTAATGCAATTACCAATAATAAAAAACTCCATTTATGCTTATTTTGCATTATTTTTTTTTATCCGTATATTACTTTATCATCTGGTTTAATATTTGTTTTTGATTGCAAGTTTTTTGCTTTATCAACTAATGATTTTAGTTTTTCTTCAAAATTTTTAGCTTCTTTTTCTAATGGTTTAACGTCAATTTTTAAGTTAAGTAAGTTGTTTAATTCTTTTATTAGGGATGTTGCAGCCATTCCGTCCGGAAAATTTGAGTGAGTTTCAGCCATTAAGCAAAGTCCTTGCAGTTTTATTTCTTTACATTGAAGCATTAATGATGCGGAAACGCCCATCATATATCCTGTTTCAACTTTTTTTATGGTTTTTGGCGTTTTAAATCTTTTATCACTTGTTATCGCGAAAACACCTGAGTCTTTTTTTGGTTGTGGTGTGTTTATGCCTTCTAAGCAAATAATTTTTTCAGCTTTAATTTCTTTAGCCCAGTCCGCTATTTTCTCGCCTAAATCGTAAATAAGTTCTTTCGGAACTGGGAATTCTGATTCCACTATTATTAAATTGTTTTCTGCTGATTCGTAAATGCGAATAGGGTTGTATGCTTCGCCGTTAACTATAAATGATACGGGTGGCAGATGGGGTGATTCTATGAATCCGATTTGTTTTGCTTTTAATTGCTGGCTTAAGTATTTGGCAGCTATTGAACCAACTAATCCCACGCCGGGGAAACCTTCGATGACTACTGGTTTTTTTGATTTTATTTTTTTACTAACTATCTTGATTTCCATAATATTGTATTAATTTATCCTTTTATTTAAGATTTGCCTAATTCTTCTAATTGTTTTGTTTTCAAAGCTTGCCTGTACCTGTTGTATATGGTGATTAAAATTATTCCAAGAATGGGTGTTGCAAGTATTAGTATAATCATTATTTGTTGTGTTACCGCTTCGTTCGACTCTTTGTTTGCTTCTCTAAGTGTTGGAACTGATTCTAATAAGTATCTAATGCTCAGCGCGTAATTTTGCAATTCGTATTCTTGCATTGCTTGATTAATAATGGATAATCCTGTTTCAAGTTTTGTTTTTATTCCTGTTTTATCACTGAGAAGTATGAGTTTAAGATTAGCTTGTGTTTTGTTGATTATTACTGCTGTTGAATTAATTAATTCGCCGACTAATTTGTTTATTTCTTGTTGAGTTCTTATTCTGAATTCAATTATTCGTTCAGAACTTCCTTCAATGTATTTAGCTGTTAGTCTAATGTTTTTTTCTTGTGTGGGTGATGTAACATTGTTCATTCTTATAGTTTGATTGTTTTCTAAAGTTTGTATTGAATAATTTTTTTCTTGAAAAAAGATTGTTATGTTATGCAAATCGATTTCACATGTGTTGATTAGTGTGAATGCATAGTCTTGTGTTTGGTTAGGTAATGTGTAAGAGTTTGAAATTCCAGTGAATGATATGCAATCTACAACAACGTTCAGCGTGTTCGTAAAATTTTTTTCCTGATTGTCTGATGTTCCTAACACGTTTATTTGATAAATTCCAGGTTCGTAAAGTGTTCCTATTGTTTTTCTAATCGTTATTTTTTCTCGAACATTGCTTATTTCTTCACTGGTTGCGAATAATGTTCCATCTAATTGTTCAATACTATAATTTAAGGTTACGTTTTCAGTTTGCAAGTTTTCAAGAGTGATGCTTAGTAGTATATCATTGCCTGGTTCAATTGTTTTTTTTAAGAGTTTTACGTTCATTTCAAAACTCATACCTGAACTAACGTACATGAATGTGAGCATTATCAAAAAAGTTTTTTTCATTATTAATTATATTAGCATAATTTCGTGCTGATAAGATTTATTATTTTGTACTGTTAAAATATGGTTTGATGAAGATTAATTACGGTTCATATTACGTTTACAAAATGCTTGTGGATGGCGTTAATTTTACAACACCTTTCATAATCATTTACTTATTAAGATATGTTAGTATGGGTCAAATCATTCTTCTTAACGCTTTACAATTCATGGTTGTTGCTTTATTAGAAATTCCTTCAGGCGCTTTCGCTGACGTTATTGGACGTAGAGAATCGCTTATGATTGGCGCGATTGTTGGAGGTTTCAGCACTTTATCCTTTTTGGTAGGTGATAGTTTCGTTTTTTTTCTTATAGCTTACTTTTTTGCAGGTTTAAGCACGGTTCTAATTTCGGGTTCTTACGAACCTTTGCTTTACACTAGTTTAGAAAAAAAGAAAGAGGTTGGTAAGGCAACAAAAATTTTTGGCAGAACTGAAGAGTTCGCCTTGAAAATTTCGGATTTAACTTTTTTAGTTGGAAGCGGTCTTGCAGCTTTAAATTTACGATTCGTTTTTTTAGCCGAATTATTGAAATGGCCGTTGATTTTTCTGGTTTCTCGTAGGATGCCTAAGAATCGTAAAAAGTTTAAGAAAAATTTCAAACCTTATTATTTGCGTATTCGTTCAACTGCCGCGTTTTTATCTGAGCGGAAAAGTTTAACGTTCGTAATCGTGATTGCCGCTATTATTTTGTCTATTTTTACTGTTACTTCGCAATATCATCAGCCTTTGATGAGTGCTGCGGGGATTAATGTTGCTTTTTTCGGTATTATTTACGTTATTTTTAATCAGGCGCGGAGTTTTTCAACTCGTCTTGCTTACTTGTTGGAAGCGAGTTTAACTCCTAAGCAAATACTCTTGGTAACAATGGCTGTGAAAGGTTTTGCACTTGTTTCGCTTTCAATTTTTGTCAGTCCAATAGCTGTTATCTTGTTATTATTGACTAAGATTGGTGTTGAAGGTTTTAGAAAACCGTTTTTCACATCTTATCTTAACAAAGTTTCGCCTACGCAGAATCGTTCAACTATTCTTTCTTTTTCTTCTTTTGTGCATTCATTGTCTTTTATTTTCTTGTCAGTTATTTTCAAATTGTTAACTGATTCGTTTTCAATGTATTTGGCAATTTTCGTTTCAGGTGTGAGTTTGTTATTACTATTTCCTTTGTTTAAAATAAAGTCTTTTGATTTGGAAGTTCATACTAAAATTTCTAAGAAGTCTTGACCGAGTGTTGTGTTTTCAAATTCTTTTTTTGATTCTTGCAATAATTCTTTTTTGTTTTTGTATTTTGTTGAAAAATGTGTTGTAACAAGTTTTTTCGTTTTCGATTTTTTAGCTAATTGACCTGCTTGTTTTGCAGTCATATGACCTCGTTCATCTGCCAATTTTTTTTCAGCGTGCGCGTATGTTGATTCGCAAATGAGCAGGTCAGAGTTTTTCGCTAGAGCAATAAGTTTTGGTGTTGTTATCGTGTCTGTTATGTACGTTATTTTTTTTCCAGTTTTTGCGAAAGTTGCTTTTTTGAACTGTATTTTTTTTCCATTGTAAGTTATGTCTTTTCCTTTTTGCAGTTCTCCTAATATTTTGTTCTTAACCAAGCCATATTTTGCAGTGTATTCTGTGTTTATTTTAACAGTGTCTTTTTGTTTTATCGAGTATGCAACGCAAGGTATGCCATGATGTTCAGCGTTTACACTCCATATGTCAACATTTTTTGTTTCTAACACTTTTTCTGGTTTACTATTGTTTGTTTCAATTATTTTCAATGCATAAGTTTCAGAGTATGGAAAAACTTTTTTTAATAATCCTATTTTTTCTTTTGTTCCGTTAGGTCCAATTATTGTTAAGGGTTTTGTTCTTTCATTCAATCTCATGCTTTGCAATATAGGCGAGATTCCTGCTGCGTGGTCTGCGTGCCAGTGAGTTAATAAGATATAATCTATTTTTGTCGCTTTCTTTTTAGCTATTGTTATTTGTCTTTGAGTGCCTTCCCCGCAGTCCAGTAAGAACCGTGTTTCATTTAAGTCAACCCATATTCCTGCATGATTTCGTTTAATCGTGGGTTTTGCACTGCTCGTTCCTAAAATTGTTACTTGCATAAATATTAAGAGTGCAAGTTAGTTTATTAAAAGTTATGAAATTCGTTGACGTGCATGCTCACATGTATTTATTACCTGAAATGAAAAAAGAACTGGACGCGAAAGGCATTGCTGTGATTAATTGTGGGACTAATCCAGTAACTAATCAAGAAGTAATTGATTCTTCTTATTTCAAGTCTTTAGGTTGGTGGCCTTTGGAAAAAGGGTTTTTTGATGTTGTGCGAAAACAAGTTGTTGAGAATAATCCTGTTGCTGTTGGCGAGATCGGTTTGGATTTTTATTGGAGCGAAACTAAAAAAAAGCAGGTTGTTCAGTTTAAGAAAATGTTAGGTCTTGCTCAAGAATTAGGTAAGCCTGTGATTGTTCATTCTCGTCGCGCTGAAAAAGATGTGGTTGAAATATTGGAGGGTTATGATTTGCGAGTTGTAATGCATGCTTTTACAGGTAAAAACAGTTTGGTGGGCGAGTGTGTGGAGAGGGGTTATTTTTTTAGTATTCCTGGAATAGTTGTTAGAAGCGAGCAATCTCAGAAAATTGTTGAATTAGTTCCAGTTGAGCAATTGTTAACTGAGAGTGATAGTCCATATCTTGGTCCTGTTAAGGGTGAGAGGAATTCGCCGTTAAGTATTCCGCAGGTTGTTGAAAAAATTAGTAAGATTAAAGGGGAATTTTGTGAAAAAAAATTGTTAGGGAATGCTAAATCTATTTTTTTTTAAAAGAAATAAAAAAAAGAAATAAATATTCCCTTCCTCGAGTTTTATTTTGTTAGGCTTATTTTTATTGTCGACACTTTCATTTCTCGTCCTTCTCTAGATTTAACGTCTTCAGAGCCGATTTCTATGTTGTTAACTTTAACGTCGTTCATAAACCTGTTTCTTAGAACTTCTGTAACGTCAACTGCTCTGCTGATGTGTTTTCCTCTTGCTTTCATGAATATTTCTTTGTTGCCACTGTTGAATTGTAACATTGCTGCGGTAACGTAGTTCATGAAGGGTTTGTCGCCAATAAATATTGTTGCATCGTCGCTTTTCTTTTTTATCATTTTTAACTTACCTCCCAGTCTTTAGTTGTTTTCTTTAATCGTGTAACATAACCTGCAAGGATGTTTCTTATCTTTTTTGATGGTATATAAGTTAATTCTTTTAGGACTTCCTTGTTTTTTTTGTAATCATTAGTAAATTTATCACTATGCATTTTGAACAATTTTTGTCCTTTGCTTTTAATGATTGTTGTTTTTACTCTACCCATTAACCAATTTTGAACGTGTAAAACTTTAAAAACCTTTTTCTTCTACGTATGGTTTATGTTTGGTTTTAGGGAAATGGTTGAAATCTTGGTTTCCAGCGCTGTTCTGACTTACATTTTTTCAGGGTTTATTCGTGGTAGGCGTAGTATTTGGGAGGATTTAAAGTTAAGCGCTGCTATTAGCGTGCCTTCTCTTGTGTTACACGAGCTTGCTCACAAGTTTACTGCTATGTTTTTCGGTTACGCCGCGACTTATCATGCTAACATTCCTGGTTTGATTATTGGCGTGGTTTTGAAATTGATTGGTTTTCCTTTCATTTTTTTCGTTCCAGCGTACGTTAGTATTCCTTCTTTTCCTTTTAACAAGTGGTTTTTTACAGCAATTGCTTTGGCAGGTCCTGTTATGAATAGTTTGTTGATTGGTTTGTCTTATTTTTTGGAGAAGCGTGTTAAGAAAAGAAATCATTTACTAATTGTTTTACTGACGCGTAAAATTAATTGGTGGTTGTTAATATTGAATTTACTGCCTATTCCTGGCACTGATGGCATGAACGCGTTAAAATACATATTTTCTTGATTTAATTTATCAAAAATTTTATCATACTCGCTTGCTTATAATTTTGTTGTGATAGCTGTTACTCATGCAATTTTCGCTTGGTTGCTCGCAGTTGTTTTCAGGTTAAACCCAATTATCGCAATCATTTTCTCATTAGTTCCTGATATGGAGTTCAATTGATTAATGCGAAAAAATTGTTTAAAAAAGATTTTTCAACTAAAATATTGGTTTTCTCCTGTTTCGCATGGCTTTTCGTGTTAGTAACATTTAAATTTCTGTTAAACTAATTATGCTATTATGAAAAAGGAACCGTTATTCATTTTTGGAGCTTTCATGTTCGCGCTCGGAGCTTTTGTTTTTTTAGAGAATGATGTTGAATTAACTGGTCATGCGGTTTTGGATAATGTTCCGGAAGTTGTGTGTAAGACAATTCAAGTTTCTTATGAGGACTCTGATACGATAATTGTTCAGGAAGAGTATGTTGATACTGTTCTTGAAGAAACACCTTTGAGTTATGATGTTGTTCGTGAGAGTGATTATCCATTAATAATTAATAATCAGTTGGGCAGGTTTTCAATTTTTGGCGTGAAAAATTTGGATTCCCAGTCAAGCAATTTTGTTATTAGAATGATTTTTTCAGAAGAGAGCGGAGAGTCTGAAGAGTTTGTTTTTTCAAAAATATTACGTGAAGGTGAAGTGTTACAGAGGGATGTTTTTTTTGTTAGTGATAATCCTTCAAAAGTTAGTGTTTCATATTTTGTTGAAACAGGTTATAAACTGGTCAGTGTTGAGAAAGTTTTAACGCGTGAAGTTGAATTGCCAATTTTGATTAGTAAAGTTAGAAGTGAAGAAATCTGCGAATAATTTTTTTTTATTCTAGGATTTGCACAAAATTTTCTCTTCCTTGTTTGAGTTTTTTGAATTTTTTATTGTATTGCGTGAATTTTGTTTTCCAACCTTTTTCTTTGAAAATAATCACATCCCATTTTTTTTCACATCTTGGGCATTGTAGTCTAACAACAAATTTGTTTTTGTAGTCTGTCATTAGTGTTTCTTCTCCGCGAACTTTTAGTTTTTCGTGTTTAAAACAACCTAAGCAATCAGTGTTTTCCCTATTGTATTCAACGTTGTGTGTGAGTGTATTTCTTTGTCGAGTTATTATTGCAAGTGCTTTGTTTATAATTTTGTTCGATTTATCTTTCATAACAATTCATTATTGTTTTTTCCAGTTTTTAAATTTGAGGGAACACTTTTTTAATTATCGATTTTTAGTAAGTATGGTATGCGCGAGTTTAAGGTCACAAATTTTTATGTTAGCGAAAAAGAAATAGTTTTTTTCCTAGTTACGATTTCGGTTCTATCTTTTTTATTCGTTTTCAATGATGATTTTGTTACATGGGGTGATGTTTTAATAAATTACGTTAACGTTTTCGTTTTAGCAGGTCTTTCTTTTCTTTTTTTTCAATTAGTGCAGAAAGCTGTTGCGCAAATTTATGGTGCTAGGACGCGGTACGTTTTGTGGACTAAGGGTTTTATTTTTTCATTTATTGTTGGAATAGCAAGTCTGGGTAAGCTCGTGTTTTTTTCAATGGGTTTTACTGAAATAGTTAAGTATCGTGGTTCTCGTTTGGGTAAGAAATCTCTTTCTCTTGGTGAGGATGAGCGTGGTAAAATAATTTTGTCAGGGGTTCTTGCAAGTCTTGGGATTGCATTTCTTATTAAGTTATTATCTCCTTTTTTGTCAAATAATGTTTGGGTTACTGGTGTTTCAATTAATGTGTTAATCGCTATTTTTAATTTAATTCCTGTGCCTCCTTTAAGCGGTTCTTACGTTTTTGTTTGGAATCGTGTGGTTTGGGCTATTACTAGTATTGTGGGAGTTACTTGTTTTTTTTTGATGCCTGTTACTTCAATTTTTTGGGTGCTTCTTGTAATGTCTGTGTTGAGTGTGATTACTTTTCTTTTTATGATGGGTTTTCAGCTTGTATAACAACAAATTTTAAATAATACTTTAAGGTTTTATTTTATTATGCAAAGCAAGAATAGGCAAACTTCAAGAACGCTTCTCGGTAAGACGATTGTAACTAAGTCAGGTAAGACTCTTGGAAAAGTTGGTGATTTATTGTTTGAGGTTAGGACTGGTGAATTGTTAAATATGGTTTTGGATTCGCCGACGGGTTATGCGAGCGCTATTGATTTTGAGATTGATAAGGGTGGTAGACAAATGGTTCCTTTCTCAAGTGTTATAGCAGTGGAAGATTTCGTAATAATAAGCGAAGAAGACCTCCTTTGATTCCGTCCCTGCACTGAATTTTGATGTTTTATAGTTTTATTATATTAAAAAATTAAGTAGGTATGCTTGAGGGTTATGTTTTATTAAATTAATTAATCTATTTTTTGTTGTTGAAGTTATTGATTAAAAATTTATTATTCAATATCTTTTAATGCTTCAGGTCCGCTTTCCGCGAATTCAACACAATCAACGCATAAAATTCTCTGTTGGTTTCCACATTTTTCACAGAATAGTATGTTACACGAATTGCATTGGAATAATTCTTCTGCTTCTTTTTTACAGCTATCACACTTTTCCATAAGCAATATTGTGGGGCTAACTAAGTATTTAAGATTTTCCTAAACTTTTATAATATTTTCCCATGTTGGATTACGTTATGTTGGATAATTTGTCAAACTCTTTGAAAGAGACGTTTAAGAAAATAGCAAGTCTTAATCTGATTAGTGATGCTGACGTTGATGAAATTTTAAAAGACGTTCAGCGAGCTCTTTTAAGAAATGATGTTTCTGTTAGAGTTGTTTCAGAAATTAGCAGTAATGTGCGTGCTCGTGTTAAAAAAGAAAGTAAAGGGTTAACTAAAAAGGAGCGTTTCATTAAATCATTGTATGACGAGCTTGTTTCAGTAATGGGTTATGGTGAAGAATTTGAAGTTGGTAAAAAACCTTTTAAAATTTTATTAGTTGGCTTGTTCGGTAGTGGTAAAACAACAACTTCCGCTAAAATCGCGTTTTTACTTAAAAAGAAAGGTTACAAAACTTGCATGGTTTCTTTGGATAATTACCGTCCCGCTGCGTTCGAACAGTTAAAACAATTAGGTGATGCTAATGGCATTAAAGTTTTTGGGGAGAAAGGTTTGAAAAAACAGTTGAATCCTTGGAAGAAAAATGAGAAGGATTTGTTAAAGCATGATGTTATTATTATTGATAGTGCTGGCAGGGATTCTCTTCAAGATAAGTTTGTTAAGGAAATTGTTGAAGTGAAAAAAATTACTGAACCTGATGAAGTTTTGTTAGTGGTCCCTGCAGAGATAGGGCAGGGTGTTGAAGCTTTAGCAAAGAATTTTCATGATAATCTGAACATTACTGGTATTATAATTACTAAAATGGATACTAGTGCTAAGGGTGGCGGCGCGCTTACCGCGTCTCATATTACTAAGACGCCTGTTAAGTTCATAACCACAGGTGAGGGTGTTGGTGATGTTGAGTTTTTTAAACCGAAGCGTTTTGTTTCAAGAATTCTTGGCATGGGTGATGTTGAAAGTTTATTGGAGAATGTTAGTGAACATATCAGTGTTGAAAGCGCTGAGAAAACTGCTAAAAAATTTGTTAGTGGTAAATTATCTTTAATCGATTTTTATGAACAAATTGATTCATTAAATAAGATGGGTAGTTTTAAGAAAATTTTTTCCATGATGCCTCAATTAGGTGCTCTTGGCAAAATTGATAATTCTATGCTTGACTCATCTAAGGAGAAAATGAGTTCTTATCGCGTGGTTATGCAAAGCATGACTTTAGATGAGTTGGAAAATCCTAAAAAATTGAATCCGTCGCGTGTTAGTCGTATAGCGCAAGGTTCAGGTGTTAGTGAGAAAGATGTTCGTGAATTAATACGTGCTTATAATCAGATTTCTAAGTTATCTAAGCAAATGGATAAGCGTAAAATGAATAAAATGATGAGGAAGATGGGTTTATGACTTTGGAAAAAACGTTTTGCACTTGCTGTAAAACTAATATTAACAGTTTAGAATTTTCTAATCAGATTTGTAATACTTGTTCTGATGCTATAGAAAACTCACCAAAACTGATTCTTAATGAATGGCGTAAACAATATGATTTAAAAGTAAAAACTGAATCGGAGTTTCCAGTTGTTTATTATAAACAGCTTTATCTTTATGGAGTGTTCGTATGAAATGTAGTGTTTGTAAGAAAAAGATTGAAATAACTTTTTTGAATAAAATTGTTGGAACTTATTATAAGAATAATCCTGTTTGTAAGGATTGTCAATTATTGGGTGTGGAGTATTTGAAGAAAAAGTTAAAGAAGAAGTAGTATTAAAATTTTATGATTTTTTTATTCATAACAAACTTTTTAAAACGTTTTGTAATCATTGTTTTAGATGAAATGTATTATTCCTTGTGGCGGGTTTGGTACGCGTATGCAAAAGCTTGGTTTGAACAAGCCGAAAGCTTTTGCTGAAGTTGGTAGGAAAAAAATTATTGAGTACATTCTTGATAAAGTTAGTTTAGTTGAAGAGGTTGATGAAGTTTTCATTGTTAGTAATTCTTATTTTTTTAAGGATTTCAGTGAATGGTTTGAAAATTTTGATTATTCAAAACCGTTGCATTTATTGTGTGACGGTGTGCGAAGTAATGATGAGCGTAAAGGTGCGTTATTTAATACTTTGCAAGGCGTAACTTGGATGAATCGTGCAGGTGTGGAGGATGATTTGCTTATCATTTATGGTGATAACTTGTTCAATTTTGATTTGAATGATGTTGTAAAAACTTTCAAAGAAAGTGGTAATGATGTTGTTGCTGTTTGTGATGTTTGTGATTTTGAGAAAGCTAAGTGTTTTGGGGTTATTAGTGTTGATGAAAAAGGTGTTATTACAAGTATTGTTGAAAAACCAGATAATCCTCAGAGTACTCTTATCGCTACGGGTGTTTACGTTTTTCGTAAAGAATCTAAGAAATGGCTTTATGAGGATTATTCTAATTTGAAAGACGTGGGTATTGGTCATGTGTTAATTAGAATGTTTAAGGAAACTCCTGTTCAAGCTTTTACTGTGCCTGATGGGTGTAAATGGTTTGATGTTGGTTCTCCTGAAACTTATTTGAAGGTAAAAGAAAATTTTTAGTTTTTATGTTATTAAATCAAAAAAATCAATTGAATCGCCTTTATCTTGAGGTCCTATTATTTTAGCTAATGAATCATAGTATGTTAGAATATCATTTTTCAAATTTTTGCAGAGAAAACATTTAAAAACAGTGTTTTGTTGTATTCTTTGATAATGGTTAAGAAGTCAAAAGGTTTGAAAAG
>JAAOXS010000017.1 GCA_018220985.1 Nanobdellota archaeon | reverse complement strand
AATCCTGCAGAATTATTAGAAGAGTTCATATCATGGTTTGATAATAATTCACGATTAAAAAAAGTTAAAAGGAAGGAAGCTAACCTAAGGCAAATTTTTGGTTGGAAGAAAACTTTGAAAATAAGACCTTGCGTTAAGTTCATCATGAGCGATGAGTTTAAACAGAATAAAGACGGATTTAATCGCGGCATGTTCATTTTGATTAATGAGTTGAAAAAAGTTTTAGGAGAGAGCCAGGCAAGGATTATTATTAATGATTGGAACAAAAGCATTGACAACGAGATTAGGGAGCAGGATATTGAGTATAGGTTGGGCGCTAAGGATTATAATTTGCCCTGTTTGTATGTTCACAAGTTTTTGGAGAATGTTGGTTTTGACGTTAAAAATTTTAAGAAAAACTGTTAGGGAAACATATATAAAACTAGAGTACGTACCAAATGATTATCTGAAAAAAAACCCGTAGAGGATAAAAAAGATAAAATGAAATTAATTGCAAGCGACAAACAAGCTTCTTTCGCGAAGAAGCCATACATAACTAAGGGTTATTACCCTGCAAAACTTCTAAAAGTAAAAGAATTTAAAGACCGTGATGGAAATTGGAAAGAAGGCACGTACGGAAGACAATTAATATTCGAATTCGGAATCTACAAATCTGACGAGAAAGGAAAACCAACAGAACCAATGACAGTAGAACAAGAAGGAGATTTCAAAGGAGAGAAAAAATTAGTTGACGTAATACTGCCAAAATTCGTGTACCATCAATACAAAGATAAAAAAACAGGAGAGTACAGAACAGCGATAACGCCAAACAGTGCGATAACAAAAATTATGAAAGCACTAGGATGGGAGTTTAACCCATCAGGAGTTGACACAGACAGCTTAATAGGAAAATTCGCAGAAGTTAACGTTAACGATTACAAACCTGAAGGTGGAGATAAAATATCATCAATAAACGATGTTGGAAAATACGAAGGCCCTGCATTTGACGCGAGCAAATTAAGAAACCATGAAACCAACATGACTGCAAACATTAAAAAAACAGTAACGCCACCAACAGAACCAAAAAATGCTAGCAAAAAAGAAGATATAATCGCTAAAAAAACAAATTTGAAAGAACTAAAAGATGAGGGCCACGTAACCGAACAAAGTTACGAGCAAGGAATAGAACAATTAGACGCTGAACTTGCAGAGTTAGAGAATTTATGAAAAAAGAATTTAAAGCAGGTTTTGATTTCGTAATAAAACACGGACTTTCAAACCAGTCGTTAATATTGTTAAACACTTTAAGTGAAAGCAATAAAACATTAAACGAACTATCAACAGAAACTAAAATGGAATATGGTAATGTTTCAAGAATAGTTACACTACTTAGGAAAAAAGGTTTAGTTAGAATATATGACAAGAATTGTAAAAACAAATTAGTTTACGCATTAAAAACTGATGGGGTTGAATTATAAAAAATGAAAAAAATAGAATTAAAAAAAATTAAGATGATGGTTGAAACTAAAGAAATTACTCTTGATTATAAAGAGCAAATGTTAATGTCACTAAGACAAAATCATAAAGTTAATAGAATGGGCCAACCAGAGGGTTTAACTTTTGAAGATACAGAAAAACGTCTTAAAGTAATAAACTTAATTGAACCCTTAACAAGTGAAATTTTACTAGAAGATTCGGATTATAATATTTTAAAAGAAGCAGTATTAGACGTTAAATATAGTATTGTAGCTGAAGAATTAGTTCAATTTTGTCAGGACATTAAGAACGCTGAAGATATTACAGTAACGGAAAAGAATTAAAAAAGTTTTTTTCCACTATTTCTTTTTTTTTTAAAAAAATAAAAATTAAATAAATAAATTTAACTTCCGTCCGCGTTATCCATCAAAGGAATGTACATTGTTGAACCGTCAACTTTGACTTTTAATGTATGATCTATTTGCGCACCAGCTGTATTGACTGTTGAATCGAAGAACTTTCCACTACCTTGTGTTACTCCTGCTCCAATCTCAAACAAGAAACCGTTCGTGTCGAATGTTGCTACATCTGCTCCGCCTATATTACAGTACAAGAAACTTGTTGATGTACCTGTACTTGCACCACTTCCTAATACTAATTCTGATTCTAAAGGCGCGTACGTTCCTGAACTTGTTCCAGCTGACAATGCCATTTCTGCAAGTAAAGCTGAACCCATACCTGTTGTACTTCCACTTGCACCATACTCAACGTGTGCTTTTAGTGCGTTACTCCATCCACCTAACGCAACGTTTGCAGTCATGTGAAATCTTCCTCTACCACCAACTTGACCTGCGCCAGTTAGAACTGTTTTAACGTAGAATGATTCTGCGCTAGTTGATCCGCTGGTTCCCGCGTTTGTTGTGTAAAGCGCGTACGTAGGTGACCCTGCTGTTAAAACTATTGGTGTTCCACTACTACCAAAATGGGATTGTAAACTTGTTATTTGAACTTTTGTATCTGCAACAATATCTAATTGCCCATCAGCACTTGAATAAATGTATAATCCAGTATCCCTGAATTGAATTTTTTTGTTACTGAAAACAGTAACAGTTTTATGTATTTTTTTGTTTGCTGGTCCGAAGACCCCTACTCCACTCATTTTTTATCACTCTCTTGTACTACGAAAGACCCGATTTAACGGGTGCGTTTCTGACTAGTTACGGGTTCGATTAAGAACCGAAATCTAATAAAGAAATAATTAAATTAATAATATTATTTTTTACTTTTTAAATTCTTTGAAATAATACTCTGCTATAGACCAAATTCCTTCAAACACGGGCCCAGCTATCAAACCAGTTAGTTCCTGGTTTAACGCGAAATAACCGCAAACAGAAGCTATGACTGTTATTATAGTTTTTTTCCTGCCTTTTAGGAATCTAAATAGTTT
>JAAOXS010000004.1 GCA_018220985.1 Nanobdellota archaeon | reverse complement strand
TGTAGTGGGGTTGCAGGGATTTGAACCCCGACCAGCAGGTCACCCCCAAACTCATCGACGAGTTTATGACCCATTAATTATTTCATCACCACGAATAAGTGGCTCAAAGTTCCAGAGAGTGTTGTTACGCTTTTCTTTTTTACTAAAAGAAAAAGGTTTGTCTGGAGCCTGATACGCTACCAGGTTACGCCACAACCCCACACTAAAAAATCAAGAGCAATTGATGATTTAAAAGTTTAACTCTTAACATAAATCACTCAAACAATAAGGTGATAAAAATGATAACAACTTATTAAAAATGATTTCTTTAACATTAATATCTGAAACACCGCGCAAAATAGCATTTATATAACACTTCACTAACTTCAAAATCATTAATCCAAAAACTAATATTTCCATTACCAAAAAAATTTTTATACGCTCTTTTAAAATCAAGATTATCAAAATCCAACAAATCAAAAACTTTAGAAAAAGGCACCTCCGAAAACAAATACTCACTCATAAAATATAAAACAAAAACAGAACAAATTTAAACATTTACAACAACAAAAAAACTAACCTCTAACCTTCCTCACTAACTTACCTACGCCAGGGTCAACGCCACGAACCAAAGCCAAATAATAAGCCAACCACTCCAATTCAGGAGCGTACAATTGCGCGCCCAACACGTTAAACTTCGCACGAGGTTTAATAACCAACTTATCCACCCACAAATTCTCAATCAACGCAATATTCTTCCACAAATCATTACTAACCCAAGACTTACGAGGCTTCAACAAAATCAAAGGACTAACTTGCTTTTTCTCCAAAGTTTCAATCAAAGAATGCACGAACTCCTCAGTCATCAAAGGAAACGCGTTCACTTTAGCAGCTTCCATAAACATAATCAAAGCAGTCTTACGAGCAACAGGATAACGAGGACCATCACCCAACACGATAAAATCACTAGCATTTTTGTACTTCAAAGCTGTTTCTTTAGCCCAAGAAATCACTTTATCATCATTAGTTACTACATCAATTTTTTTCAAAACGTTCAAATACGTTTTTAACTCACTTTTTTTTTCGAGAAAGGTTAATAACAAAAAATTAAGCACTGCTGAAGTCGCATGAAAAGTACCGCTACTTGGAATAGAACGCTCAACCACGCTAGTTTGCACAAAAGGAATTGAAGAAAATGCGTTATTAGTAATTCCTAAAACCTGAGACTTACGTGATTTAACAAATTTAACAGCTTGCAAAGTATCCCTAGTCCTACCAGACTGTGATAACGCAATTACTAAAGAATCCTTATTCACGAACTTGGGCTTTTGCTCAAAAAGAGTTCGAGAATGAACAACTTGAATAGGTAAACTTGAATAAGACTCCCACAAAAATTTTGCCATCAGACCAATCAAATATTTATCACCCGCGCCAGTAATCACTAAATTCTTAAAAACGGGTTTTTCAGGAAAATTGTAAAGCGATTTTTGAAGTGAAAAAACAGTTGCTTTACCCTGATTCAAAAGTTCCTGCTTCATGTTAAGCGAATCAATTTTCTCAAGTTTTGACCAGTTTACCATTAAATATATATGTGAATGAATATATTATTAAATTTAATGAGGGATAATACATGGTACTGCACATTTCAAGAAAGTTCGGTTTAGTTGAATTAGTATACGAAGGACGTGAAGAAATCTCGTTTATTGTAGAAATGCCCTCAGGAAAAGTGAACATATTCTTACCCTACGATGCTAGCACAGAACAAAAAACAGAAAATTACGGGTCGTACAGTGTGTACGGAGCTTACAAAAGCGGTTACTCATTTACTAGCGAAAGCATGGTGAAAAAGAAAAAAGACAAACAATTCATCACATTCACACCAACAGAAAAAGGCGAACACGTAATCAAAGTGTTAGGCACGAAAGAAGAGAAAAAAATAATGATTGATTAATTGTTTTAACAACCGAAATTCTTAAAAACAACTGAAAAAATTCTAATGTAATAATGACATTGATTGCACATTTTTTGTATAAAACAAATAATGAAAATAAAACACTGGAAGATGAATTAATAAAAATTGGAAATAAAAATCTATCCTACGCATTAACAAATAAATTTGTTGATATAATAGAAACAGAAACACCAACTTATGATGGTATTATCACAATAAAGTACGATGAACCATTTGAAGACCAACAAAAAAAAGTATCATACATTGCAGACCAATTAAGACAAATGGAGAACATAACACATACATTTACACTAATGCATGTATTAGAAAACTAAAATGGAACAATATAAAGCAAAAACAGGATTACTACTTAATTTTGATTTTTTTATGAATTTAAACGAATTTGGAGAATCAGTTAATAAAACTTTTGAAGGAAATCATTCTCCTAAAATAACAATAACAAGACCAGAAATTGGACACTTTAAGTATAATGGAAAACAAGTAATTTTAGGAATGTCAAAAATAATTGACGAAGAAACAAATAAGATAATAGCATATCGAACTAAAGTGTTAGGTTATAAAAAAAATATTGATGAAAATAGAGTATTAAGCATAGAAAAAATTGGAAAAATTCCTAAAATTAACAGAATAAACTTAGAAAAAATAATAAGAAAAGACCATATTGATGATGTATCATTACAAACACCTATACAAATATCATTTAATAATGAAAAAACACAATTCAAAAGATTTAGTATTGAAACAGATTCACTTGATACTTTAAAATCATCAACCGCATCTATTTACTGGATGTAAAATTTTCATAAACTCTAACAGTTTTCTCAGCTATCTTATTCCAATCAAACACATCAGAATTAACTAAATCAAAAGCAGAATCAACCAACTTACTTCTCAATTCTTCATCTTTCAACTTATCAAAACTGCTTATTATTTCACTAGGATTAGTAGGATCAATAAGCAAAGCATTCTCATCATGCGTGAAAAATTCTGATACACCCGCGCTCTTAGAAAGAATTAACGGCACCTTAGCACTCGCACCCTCCAAAGCCACAATTCCAAAAGGCTCGCGTAAAGAAGGCATAACAAGCACACTAGCATTAGATAAATGCAACTTGATTAATTCATCATCATTAACAAAACCTACGAAAACAATTTTATCACGCAAACCCAAATTATCAACAAAACACTTCAAAGACTTTTGCAAATGACCATCACCCAAAATTACGATTTTACCACTAAACTCGTAATCCTTCAAAGCGTACAACAAATACTCCACACCCTTCTGCTCAGTTAAACGACCGAGAAATAGAATATTACCACCAGACCCATCAGAACTAAAATCAGAAGATACTACACCATTAGGAATAACATTAACCTTACCTTCCGCCACATTAAACAAGCCAACCAACTGCTTTTTCATAAAATCACTAACAGTAATCACACCATCGCAAACACGCAAACCATTCTCCTCCAATTCCAAAGAATAATTTTTCTGCTTCAAAATCCTACCCGCACGATCATGCTCAGTTGAATGAATAGAACAAACAACAGGCAAAAACGGCTTCAACTCAATCATACTCGGAAAAGTAATCCAATCCTGCGCGTGAAACACATCCAACTTGAGCTCTAAAGCTTTCTGAACAATCAATTCATTAACGTCACGAATCCAAGTAAAACCCTTTTTTTTAGAATGAATTTTAACAAAATTAATACCTTCAACACCATCAGGGCAATTACGCTCAGGGATGAAAACGAAAACTTCATGACCTAACTTGGAAAGACTCTTAGTTAAACCTTCAACATGCCTACCCAAACCACCAGTATGATTAGGAGGGTATTCCCATGAAGCAACACCAATACGCATAAAAGATTACATAACCTTTCAAGTTTTAATACATTGTTAATCTAAAAAGCGTATTACAGAATTGTTTAAATAAGCAACTTGCATAATCAAAATTTATTATGGGAAAGGTTATAGGCGTTATTTCTGGAAAAGGTGGAGTTGGTAAAACAACAACATCAGTAAACATTGGAGCAACACTATCACACAACTTTAAAAAAAACGTTGTGGTCGTGGACACGAACGTATCATCAAGCAATTTAAGCTTGCATGTGGGAGCACACTTCCATCCACTAACAATTAACGATGCGTTAAAAGGAGACGTGAACATTGAAGAAACAATAGTAAATCACCCTTCCGGACTAAAAGTAGTGCCCGCATCTCTTTCAGTTGACGATTTATTCGTAAACTCAGATAACCTGCCTGAAATAGTTAATGACTTAAAAAAAGAACATGACATTGTAATACTCGACACCGCGCCAAGCATGGGACCTGAAACGTTAAACGCTTTGAAAGTGTGTGATGCTGCAATTGTGGTTACAACACCACACTTACCTTCAGTAACTGACGCGTTAAAAACAATTAAATTATCAGAAAAAATGAATGTGCCAATACTAGGCGTTGTTTTAAACATGTTCAGAAAAAACGCTCCGCTAACAAAAGCTGATGTTGAATACATGACAAATCATAAAGTAATAGGAATAATAGAACATGACGTGAACGTTGACACAAGCGTTATGAAAAAAGTTCCAATGGTTCACTTCAAACCAAACGCGAAAGCAAGCCATGGATTCAAAGGAATTGCTGCAAGCATGATAGGTGTTGAATACAAACCTGAAAAAAAATGGTTTGATAAAATCATTAACTGGTTCATAGAAGAATAAAAAAAATTAGGTGGTTATTTTTGAACACGCTGGAAGAAGTTAAACTAATAGTAGAAGGAAAAAATAAAAGTATTCCATTCGCTCAAGATGTTGATAGATTAATTCGTAATAGCCAAGTATTAACTGATAACGCTGCTAAAATAAGATACGCTTTAGATTCGCTTCAAAACAAAGGAATCAACTTAGTAATCAACGCTGACTTCAAAAACAATGTGGTGCGAATTTTTGATTATGATTTTGAAGAACTTGTTAAAAATGGTTACTACCCAAAAATAGAAGATAACAAAGGAATAATAATTCTTGACGGAGTAAAATTTGAAGCTCAACTAAACCCAAATCAAGCTGAAGAATTCAAAAAAATAGTTGAACCATTCAATTTCTGGTACACTGATAAAAACGCTAATTCATACGAAGCATTCAAACAAGTAATAAAAGAAGTGCCTGTAGAAAGTATTGAACATCACACTTACAATGATGATTTCGCGAACTGGTTTGAAAACGCATTATACAAAAAAGAAATGTCCGAAAAAATTTTAGAACTGAAAGACGCTCATTTTGAAGGTGAAAATTTAAGAAACGCGCTAATAGAAGTATTCTTATAAAACAAATTTGTAAAAAAAAATGATATGATAAAAAGATTATTGAATAAATCGCCAATAAAAACTGTCAACGCTCACTGTGATGTGCCTTGCGGAATATACGACCCGTATCCCCTGCAAATAAACGCTCATACAATAATAAGGATGACAGAATTGTTAGAAAAAGACGCTGATGAGAATAGAAAAACAAGATACGTATTAGTGAAAGAACAGCACGCTGAAAAATTGAAAAACGAGCTTAGAGTATTATGGGGAGATTATTTTAAGGAAAACCCTGAAATTGACGTGCTAGTCAAAAAAGCATTACAGCAAGGAAGTAAAGTAAGGCAAACTGTTGACAAAAAAACAGCTCAAGAATTGTTAACAACTGTTCAAGAAATAAGCGAAATTTTTTGGAAAACGAAGAAAAGAGAAACGTTTAGGATTAAATCACCATACCCTACAACTGGCGAGCTCGTCCTACCAAAATGATAGGATTACGAAAAATTAGTGGGAAAAGCATGGAACCAACTTTTGCGCAAGGAGATTTTGTTATTGTGCAAAAATTTTGTTTCAAACCAAGAGTGAACAATATTATAATAGCGAAAACCGTTGATGGTGAAGTAATTAAAAGAATAAAAAAAATAAAAGAAAAAGTGTATTACTTAAAAGGGGACAACTCTAACAGTGCAGAATACACGATTAACAAAAAACAAATAATGGGTAAAATAATAAAAAAAATAAAATGAACTACAAAGACAATTTTGAATACGTATCTCATAAGGTTAAAAATGAGAGTGATTTAAGAAAAAAAATAATTAATACGTTAAATAATCCTGAAGAAAAAAACTTAATTGGAAAAAGTAAAGAAAGTGGATTTATAACTGGAAAAGCAAAAGTTTACGATTTAGAATATATAGTAAAATTGTTTGGATTAGGGCAAACAAGTTTAGTATTAAAAATAAGAGATAACATTGATAACACACTTTGTGAAAAGTTAAAATCTGAAGCAGCATTATATCTTGATTTATATGATGCATTTTTAGAAAAAAAAAGCTTTAAAGAAGAATTCGAAAAATACGTTAAAAATAATAAATCACCTATACCTTTTGCATTATTAGTAACTTCAGGTGAAAAACATGGTTTATTAATGAATAATGTTGCATTTAATGCAAAAATATATGACCCTCAAGACCTCGGAACTGGAAAATATTGGAGTAAAATAGAAAATATACTTAAACTTCGAGATGTATGTGGTGATTTATTTAATGATGAAGTTAATCCTCACATAATTGAAAAAGCAGGAATGTACCAAGCTGTTTTTCTAGATTTAGATGAATACATAGATAAAGCCAGTGATAAAAACAAACGATTTATTGAAAGTAAACATGTAAAATTATAATAGTCTAACAAAAAATTTAATATAAACTAATTAAACTATTTTTTATCAATTCTGCCAATACCCCTAATAATCTTACCCAAATCACGCTTCTCCTTCAATGCACTAGTCTCACGACCACCATGCCAACTCATACGCGGCCTAATTTGGATTGGGTACATTTTCTCTAACTTATCATCTAACACGATAGCGGAGCCCTTACGTGCAGGTAATCTGTCAAAAAACTTGCTGATAGCTCCAGGCAAATAAGACTGCATTATCGCGTTAAGCGCGCCAATATCCAATTTAGAAGTGATACGAGTGGAAATCACAATATCGCTCTGCGTCATTACATCACTATGAATCTTGCCAGGTTGTTGGGTTGCGAGAACAACAGATATTCCAGGTTGACGTCCCTCGCGAATCAATTGTATTAACGCGGCAGTAGCGGGAGTACTCGCGTTCTCAGGTAAAAATTCGTGAGCCTCATCAATGAAAATCCACACTAAAGGCACGGACTTCTCAGCTTTCTTACCGTAATCCATCTCAAAAAAGGACCAGCCTTTCTCAATATCCGCTAACTCTTCAATGCGGCGAGCAGCCATGCGCTCAGTAAGAATCATTTTAGATAATAAACCCACAACGAGAGCGCGAATACTGTACGTGCCAGCAGTATGAGCGTAAGGCGATAAATCAAGAACGCTAATCCTACCACCAACAACTAATTGTTTTAACGGCGTGCCCTCCTTGTCAAAAATACCCCACGACTTAGCAGTTACGAATAAACTCTTAGCAGCACCCTTCGCCTCACTTGAAGAATCCTTATCCTTTTCAATAATTTCAAAAATCTCGCTGAAACCAAAACTCTTACCATCCTCCATTAAACGAGTAATCGCCTTAGTTAAAACAACAGCGATAGGGTCAACAGCTTTCAAATTGAAAACGTTAACCCACTCCTGATCACTAATTTCTGAAATTCTTAAACTAAACTTTTCATCAACAGGAATACCCTTACCCTTCAAATCATCAAAATGGCCGAAAGGCATGAAAACTTTAACAACGTTATCAAAAGCTTCGGGTTTTAAACCCCAATCATTCAATAACTCGTCCTGCCTATAATTCGGGTACTTCGTAGTCCAAAAAATGCCCATAGTATCCATCATTAACACGCCAATGTTCTTGAAAATTTCAGGCTCCATCTTAGCCATACCCTCAGCGATAACTGCCATACTGTAAGATTTTCCGCCACCACGTTTGCCCGCGATGAGGATGACGTGAGGTTTAACAACATCAATCATAACTTTATTAGATAAACTCGTGGTTTTACCCATGGTAACGTAATGCTTACCGAGAAAAATGGTTCCCCTATCACCAAACAATTCTTTATCACCTAAATCCCTGCCCAAAATTATTTCGTACATAATAAATTGATTATGGAAATCATTAAATTTATAACTTATGTTAAAAAAATAGTGATACAAACAAAATTCTTAAAAAAATTCACTTTAAAACAATACTTAACAATATTCTTAATACTTTTATCACCAGCAATGCTAAGACACTTATCATACTATGACACTTACACCAGCACAGGCGTGTATCCTAGTATAAGCCCTGAAAGCAAAGAATTCTTCAAAAACGATAATTACTTAATGTTCTTCTTAGAGGAAGCATTTCTAAGCGCTGTACTAACACTAATATACTTCACGAAATGGGACTGGCTGAAATTCTTAACATTCGGATACTTAATAGACCCCATAATAGACATTATAGCAGCAATATACACGAAAATGACAGGAATACTATTCCTGCCAAGCTTCGCGCTAAGAGAAATAATACTTCCATACGCGCTAACTGGATTCGTGTTATTATGGGTTTTCAAAGACTTGAAAAAAGTATGGCGACCAGTTTACATAATCATAAGCGGACTACTAATATACCAATTCTTAATCATATGATTCCACCAAGTTCCAAATCATAATACCAAACCTTACCCAAAGAATCAGGCTCAGTAAAAACAAGAGACCCGTCACCAGCAATCATTCCAGGCCAAACGCGTAAAAGACTAGGGTAATCATTTGCGCTTTTGCTAAGGATTACTGTTGGAATTTTAGAAATGTTATACTCCTCAATTAATTGTGAAGTTTCATTAACGAAAAACTCGTCGCCAATGTTCACGCCATAAATGTTAACCAAAATATCCCTGTGAACAGAAACGTTATAACACTTATCACAATCAGAGTGAGAAATGTAAGTAACACTCACTTCACCATCAACAACTTCTCCACTCTCAACACTATAATATGGAGGGTCAGGATTTCTGAAAACGAAAACGTTATTCTCCAAATCACCGTAAAAAGATAATCCTAGATAAAACGGGTAATCCACTATTCTATTAGAAAAAAGTATTGCAGGAAGTTTTTGTAAAGAAAACTTTTGAATTAAACTATAACCTTCACTCGCAGTTAATTCACTAATTGAACTCGTGTTCAAACCAGCTGAAACAAGTTTTTGAACAAAACTTTTAGCGTCAAAACAATCACAATCAGGTAAAAGGATAGTGATATTAACCGCGCTAACGTCCAACAATTCTCCTGAACCAGTAATGATAGGCAAACCCGTTTTGAAAACGCTAACTTCTTTCTCATTAACAAAAATTATTAAACCAAGCACGGCAATCAAAAACAGAACGATTAATTCAGGGTTCTTCATCAAAATATAATAACAAAAAATTAATTAATAAAACTTTTTAATACCATATACATGCTTGAAGAAATACTTCTCGGCGCAGTACAAGGATTGCTGGAATGGGTACCAATAAGTAGTGAAGGAATAATAACGATAATCAGCAACAACTTCCTAAACACGTCACTGATTAATTCAGTGCAATTAAGCTTATTCCTACACTTAGGTACTTTACTAAGCGTGCTCGTCTATTACAAAAACGAGTTTGCGGAAATGATAAGAAAACCGCTAAGCAACTTAACATTGTTCATAATTATTACAACAATTTTTTCAGGAATATCAGGACTATTTTCATACTTTTTCTTAGAAAACGTAAGCGAAAACATAGGATTCTACTCAAATGTTTTAATATCAATTTTTTTACTAATAACAGCGTACGCCCAATTAAAAACTCGAAAAAAGACAGGCTTCATAAAAGAACCATTACTAAAACACGCTATAATAATAGGATTAGTTCAAGGATTCAGCGCACTCCCTGGAATCTCACGATCAGGAATTACGATAGCAACAATGCTACTATTAAACTATGATAAAAACGAATCATTTAAGTTAAGCTTCCTGCTAAGCGTGCCAGCAGTAATGCTTGCAAACATTTTTTTAAAAGCGAACGGATTCACAATACTACC
>JAAOXS010000016.1 GCA_018220985.1 Nanobdellota archaeon | reverse complement strand
TTTTCTTAATTGACTGCGTGATAGCGCAAGCGTAATCCTCGTAAATGAGTGGAACCTTATTAGCGAAACGCATAACCTTAGCAATTTTATCCTTGGGCAACTCACCACCATAAGCGAGACTAACTTCAACTTGAAAAGGCATACCACGATAAGATACAGGCTTGCGGGTAACAGTAGTGTAAAACTCAGCTGGAATCTCCATTTTCATACTCTTATTAAACGCGGTCTCACCAATAGGGCTTAAACAATCAAGAGGCGGAGCTTGAATAGAAGTTTCCTGCATAGCATGCAATAACTTTTCAGATTTATCACGCGAAAGCATTTGAGGATGATTACGTGGACTTAAACCAGCTTTACCCAAAATTTCTTCAGCAGTCTTAGCACCAATACTTGAAAACTCAGTTCTCAAAAACGATTTAAGAGTCTTACTACCCGAATTCAACAACATTTTCAACAAAATACCTAACTCCAAACCATCAGGGTGCGGCTTGATTTGCTTAGGCATTATAGGCAACCTATCAATCGTTCTATGAAAAACAACTTTTTTCTTATCAGGCCTTATGAACAGGATACGCGCGTGCGGATTAACAATACTCGTTCTTCTCAAATACTCCTCAACACTTTGCTTACCCGTAGCCAAGTACTCACCGAGAATTTCAAGCTCAACACGAGTGCCCAAATATTTGAAACGCTCATCAAGCTTTTCCTCAAGAATACGAGGCTCATTATTAGTGGTATCAAGCATGATTTCAATAGAATAAGCAGGAATCTTCTCATCAATCTTAGAAATAACCTTCGTCGCTTTACCAGTTGTTAACTGAGAGTAAAGAACACAAGAAGTAATACCAATACCCTGCTGACCACGACCTTGCTTGGAACCGTGAAATTTAGAACCGTACAATAACTTTCCAAACGCTTTAGACAAATTTTTCTTAATAATTCCAGGACCATTATCCTGAACAATTATTTTGAACTTATCCTTACCCAAATCATGAATTTCAACTTTGATATCTGGCAAAATCTTAGACTCCTCACAAGCGTCTAAACTATTATCAACAGACTCCTTAATACAAGTTAACATAGCCTGCCTTTTAGAGCCGAAACCCAGCAAATGCCTATTTTTTTCGAAAAACTCTGCAATGGACACTGCTTTATGCTGTTTAGCCAGTTCTAATGCTTTAATTTTTGCCATACTCACTTCTTAAACGTTTATAATTAAGATAATGGTTTAAGGAAAAACTACTTTTTAAATCTATTTATTATAAATTTAATCAACTATTTTCTCATCTAAAAACCTGTAAGCAGTACCATGCTTAGAGCCTTCTAACAACATGATAACAGCCCTACGAGCATTAATCAACTCCTCTGACTTACCAATAATGCTAACAGTCTTACCGTAAACACGAATAAGACAATTAGTGTTCTTCTCAATAAAACGCTTAGCCCTACCCTCATCACCAATAACACGACCCTTCAAACGAATAAACGCTTTCTGAGTCCTAGCAAAATCGCCAATTTCAATAACATCCAAAGAAAAATCATCCTGCAACAAGAACAACGCCTTATCAGTTGAAAAACCCCTACCAATAGCCATCACCACGTTATGAGCCTTAACTAATTCAATAGAAGAACCTGAAACCATAACATCATTACCAGAAATTTTTATGCTAACATCCAACTTTTCCTCAACCAAATCCCTAACTTCCAGTAACTTAATCACTCTCTCTTCAGGTATTTTCACTATTTTAGAGAATTCCATTATAAATTTTTCAAAAAACCTTTATTACGCAAATACGCTTCTTGAGTGCGCTGATACTTAAAAACAACATCACCCTTAGAATCACCCTCTAACTCCCAGGGCTTAACAATAACCAAATCATTTTCACGAACCCACACATAACGCCTTTTACCACCAGGAACACGGCAAAGACGAACCTTACCATCCTCACACCTAACATACATACGAGCCGCGCCAAGTAAACGCTCAACAAAACCTAACATTTCACCATTTTTAGGCATTCTAACACGAGTAATATCACTAACATTATCATCAAAACGCTTCTTCTGATACTTGGCCATAACCAAAGAATACTAAAGTTCTGTTTAAAAAGGTTAAGGTTTCAAACGATTAATAAATCTTGGAAACGGCACAGCATCACGCACATGTTCAGCATTAGTTAACCAAGCAACAAACCTTGCAACACCCAAACCATAACCCGCATGAGGCACGCTACCATAACGCCTTAAATCCAAATACCACTCATACCTTTTCGGATCATCACCTTCACGCTCCAAATTTGCAACAATCTCCTTAATATCAGTCTCACGCTCAGAACCTCCAACAATCTCACCGAAACCAGACGGCGCCTGCAAATCATAACACTCAACAGTCTTAGCATTATCACTAACCTTCATGTAAAACGCTTTCAACTCACGCGGCCAGTGAGTTATGAACAAAAAACTTTTCCTGCCTTTCATTAATAATTGCTCATCTTCAGTTTTAATGTCCTCACCGTACTTTATTTTACTGCCTTTCTTACGTAATTCATCAATGCACGTTTCATAAGTTTTCTTTTCAAAAGGTGCTTTAATTGAAAGTAAATATTTAGGATCCTGACCAATACTTAATAATTCTTTATCACAATTTTTGGCAACTTCACGGCAAACGAAAACAATCATGTTCTCTAAATCTTTCAAAGCCATACTCAAATTGTAAAAAGGCATTTCCCCTTCCATCATCAAAAATTCAGTTAAGTGCTTGCGCGTACGTGATTTTTCAGCTCTAAAAGTGGGGCTAATTGTGAAGACTTTCCCTAAAGCAAAAATCAGGGCTTCTAAATGCATTTGAGAGGTTTGAGTAAGATAACCTGGCTGACCGAAATAATCCAATTCAAACAACTCACCTCCTTCCTCACCTTTAGTTCCTACAAACATTGGACCGTTAGTTTCGTGATAATCATTTTTGAAATACCAATCCCTAAAACTTTTCAAAACTTGTTCGCGAATTTTTAGGATTGCAATCATTTTCTGCGATCGTAACCATAAATGACGATAATCCATTAAATGTTCAGTGGACTTGTCTTTAGTAATAGGATACTTTTCCGCATTCTGGAACACGTGAACCTTATTAACAACAACTTCAACACCTGTGACTGCACGAGCGTCAGTTTTGGTTTTGCCAATAACTTCAATAGAAGATTCTATTGTCAATGCATTCGCAACATTAAAATAAGGATTATCATTTTTGACAGTGCACTGAATAATACCAGTACTATCTCGTAAAATGATGAAAACCAAGTTTTTACTTTTACGAATACGATAAACCCAACCTTTTAATAAAACACTTCCATTTTTTTTTAAAGCTTCACTTACAAAAACACGTTTCATAACACTAATCTCACCTCATTAATAATAGTTAAATCTTTTTCAGAACTAACAATTGGGACAAACACCCATAAGAATTATTAAACTATAATAATGTTTTAAAGTTTACGTTTTTAAATTTTAAACTAGTGTTTTCTTAAAATTGTATTTAGCGAGTAAAGCAACTTCTTTAGAAAAAAACGTCTTCAGTTCTATTTTGAATAAAATAATTAAACTTTTTTCAAAATTCATGCTTATAATGATGTTTTATAACTGTTCCAACAAAACTTTTGAAATTACGTTCTTTAACAATATTACTATCTGAACCTCCAACATATAGAACTTCTTCTTTATTTATCTGCTTACTTAAAAAATTAGTAATGCCATACTCAATTAAAAGAGGCATATCAGTTTGTTTTACGTGAAGAAGAAGCTTACTAATCTTTTGATTAGTACATAATAATTTACTAAAATTATGTACTATATTTCTTGTTTTGCTGTTAGTTTTATAATATTTGATTCCTAGAAACAAATAGTTCTTTAATGTTACTTTACTCTCATCGAGAGATACACCCCATTGGATAGGTGTTAAATTTTGCCCATTTTTTGCTACAAACTCACTTATTAAAAAATTCATCTTTTCATCTCTGTTTATTTTAGAAATATTATTTCTTATTGCATAAATTGCTTTTAGGTGCAAATCACTTTCAGAATATGATTTAGGAAGAATAATAATTGGCTGTTCTGAAAATGGAGAATCATGCCAGTATCCATATTTTTCACTATAATAGTGTAATTTTATTTTTTCAATAAAACCTTTTTTTATAGGTCTTTTAACATAACTTCGTTCTTGTTCATAATGATTTTCATATATGTTTTCACGAGTATAATTTTCAACTTTATGATATTTTACTAAATCTTCAAGACCAGCGTCCATGATTAAAATTGGAACTTTAAAATTAATATTTAAATGAGAAAAGTTAACTTCACTTATTAAGTCAAAATTTAAATTATCAACTTGAAAAACATTATCTAAATTATTAATAATATAATCTCTTTTTTTAGTGTATTCTAAAGCATTAGATAAAAAACGTTTTTCCTCTTCTTCAAATTGCTCCTCATTATTTTTTAAATTGTAGGGCAATACTCCTTCTTTAACGAATTCTAAGACTTTTTTATTAATCATAAAAAAAATTGAATTTTATCACGTTTTTAAATTTTTCTAAAACAAATTGTTGGACGATAAATTTTTTCCCCACCCTTCGTGCTCACATGAGACCTAGTGCGCTTCACTTTCAAATCAGGCATCTTCTTTTTCAACCACTTATAATACGCGTTAGAAGAACGTGCAGTAGAAAACTGCAAATCAAAACCACCCTTAACCTTTTTCCACAACTTTAAACTATTCTTAAAATCGCCGAACACAGGCTCACTGAAACCGCGCAACTGGACAAGAGCTCTAAAAGGCTTCGGTTCACAATCCTTACAAACCACTTCCTCAACAACAACGTCAAAATCCATAACTTTCCCAGGCTTAATCTTCTTATTATGCCAAAACATTTGCTTACACAACTTACAAATTTTAACGCGAACACTTTTCATAAAACATTTACCACAAAAACTTGAGCATGAGGAACACCACCCACACTAACAACATTTTCACTTTTCACTAAATCATGATTTAACAATAATCTAACACTATCCTCACCAACAGCGTTAACAACACTCGCACTACTTAACAACTCCAAAACGCGCTTCTCACCATACTTCTCACCACCGTAAAAACGAGGATTAACAAAAAAACCATCACCTAAAATTTTCCCAACTAAATCATCATCGCATAAAGCAACAACTAACTTTGTATTACCACCTTGCTTGACTTCATGCACTTTTAAAATCATTATTCAAACATTTATTACAGGACGCTTAGCGCCACAAGCCTCACACTTCAAAAACCACACACGATCCTCTTTACTTAACAAAGTGTCCTGCTTACCGCATTCCTTACAAGTAACAAATGCTTTAATATACTTATTCACTTTCTCATTCAACAAAAAATTAGAAAACTTACCAACAAGAACAAGCTTACCTGATTCCATAACCCCACCAGTTCCCAACTCCTTTGTTAAAAACTTGCAAAAATGCGATTCATCACGAGATATGTAAGAAGCAATTTTACCAAAATTTGTGAAAACAGTTTTCTTACCCTCAATAAAACTCTGCGTGCGCGGAATTTCAAAACGAGATTTTTCAAAAACCCTTTCAGGAAGATGTTTACGCGCATCATCCAACATTGCTAAATAATCCTTACCACTCATGAACAATAAAGAATAAGCATTCTCTTTTAAAGGTTTACCCAACCCGTTTAAACTCGAAATAAGAATAAATAAAAAGAAAAACAACACTAAACAAAACAGGAACTAACAAAAAGAAAAGAGCGAAATCAGAAAAGAAAACGCCAAAAATGCTTAACACGCCAACAACCTTAAACAAAAAAGAACCTTTTCTATGCGTTTTATCCCAAACCCTTTTACTGCTCAAAGTCCATGGCGTTCGAATACCAATAAACCAATTCTGCTTAGCCTTACTAAATAAGATTCCAATATAATAAAACAACACTGCGAAAGCAGGTGATAAAAATTGGATAATACTAAAAACTGCGCCAAGATTCCAAAGAATAACTAATAAATGAATGTAAAGCATGAAAAAAATGATTATAAAAATGAACAAATCATACTGTTTCCGAAATTTTTTGATATTCTTCTTTTTAGGATCAATCTTGGGAATTAACAAAAACAAACCCGTAATGAAAACAGAAATTACAGGCATCAAAAACAAGCCAGCAATCTTAGGCATGAAACCATTAGGAACACCACCAATACTCCAATGAGAAACCATTGAATCAGGCATGTTCGGATAAACAAGAACGCTAACCATAACTGATAATGAAATAACACTCATTAATAACAAATTAATTTTTTTCATCAATACATAATTACTAAGTTATGATTAAAATAATTACTGGAAAGCAAAAACTATTTTCCGAACAAACCTTTAACAAAATTAAATATTGACTCAAGCACAGAGGATTCTTTAACATCCAATTCTTCAAACTCAGGGAACTCTGAAACAAAAGAATCACTAACGCCTTGAGCTGAAATGCTTCCAAGAGACTCACTTGAACTTTTAACCACGCTCAAATCAGATGAAACGCTAACCATAGCAGTATCCTCTATCACGCCACCTCTCACGCCAAGAGGATAAGGATAATACCAACCCCCCGTCACGGACATGTCCAAAACCCAACTACCCGTGTTAACGTAAGAACTAATAAACTCTTTAATCTTCTTTTCTGCAAGAACCGGATTATTCTCCTCCAAATTCGCGCTGGAAAACACTTTATCACTAGTAATTATGAAACTCTGACCCCAATAATAAGGCATCAAAACTTTTTCACCACCACTAACTACTTGAGCGTCCCGCAATTCTTCCGGAACGTGCACTTGAATGTAAGGTACACTAACACTCACTGAAACATTCTCACTAGAATAATACTTATTATTAGAAAATTCCTCCAAACTCAAACTTGAAACGTCCACGCTAAAACTTGAAATCTTAGCTTTACCACTGAAAGACTTGAACTCACCTTTATCGCTGATAAACATTTCACGCTCATCACTTTCAAGACTTAAAGAATACTGCTTACCCAAATACGCACTAGTAACTTCACTAACAAAACTTAACACAGCGCTTTCACTAACATTTTTTCCATACGCATTAACACTAAGAATTGCATCACCATTCTCGTAACCATAAGCATTCACATAAGCATAACCCACACCAATATTCGTGTGAGCTGAAAAATGAATCCTTGTTTTATCCTTATAAATACCATAACACTCAAGCTCGACTTCAGGATAATAATAATCATTACTGTTCAAACTGCACCCAAGACTCTTACTTAAACTATCCAAATCAAAAACTCCATTAGAGTAACCTTCAAAACTATACCTTAATGTTTCAGCGAAGTAATTAATCCAACTAATATTATTAGAAACTAAACTATTAATTTCAGAATTTTTAGTTTTAATAACAATACTGCAATAACCTTTACTTTCTTCAAAGTATTTTTCACCAATCAAATTATCATAATAGATTTTTAACGCATTACAATCATACTCTTCACCACCATAATCCGCGCTAATCCTAACATAATATTCTTCATCAGTTCCATTCTCAAAAAAGTCAATGAACTTCCTCTTCAAAGTCCAACCTAATTTTTCATCCTCCAAATCAGAAAAAAGCATTGAATAATCATAATCCGTAGATGTGTAAACTGAAAAACTTAAACGCTTAACTTTATAGTCACTTTCACTTCGCTTCAAATCAACATTTAAATAAACACTATTAGAATTACTATAAGAATAACACCGTTTATTAGTCATATTACTGTAAGAGTAATCTGTTAAGTTTAACTCTAAAAGAACAGGCTCCAAAACAGAATTAATAAAAACTTCACTAACCTCGCACTGAACATCCTTTTCATAATCAGGACTTGGCAGACTAATAGCAACACTTTCAACTTCACTAGATGAAGTAGCACTTGCCATTCCCGCAACGAAAACGAATAATAGTACGAAAGCGATTCTTCTCATTGTAAGAATTAAACAATATAATACTACTATTTAAACAATGCATAAATAATTGTTTATACACAACTTTTAATACTGAAATAAATAAATTCTTTTACATGGACTTAAAACTGAAAGATGAAATTACGAAAATACTAATTGAAGAACCTGGCTTGTCCATAAGTCAAATAGCGAAAAAAACTGGAAACTACTACTCATACACGCATAAACTTGTATCAGAAATGGAAGACTTAGAATTATTGAACATTACGAAAACGAAAAAAGGAAAAAGAAAAATTACTACTTGCACTGTAAGAGAAGATTATAAAAAGAAATGGGTTAATGATTTGAAAAAATTTATGAAATCACTAATGAAAGATGCTGAAATAAAAGCAGCATTTTTAATGATGTACTTGTTCATAGCTTTCCAATACACGCAAAAAATTATACTTCAACCCGAACGCGCGCTTATAATGGTAGAAGCTGACACGTTACTTCGAAATACTGTGCAAGAAACAATAAATAATTCAATTCAACTAAGTGCTGAAATAATAATCTTAATCATTACACCATTACTTTTCGGAATTTGGATTTACAGAAAAAGAAAATGAATTAAACCAATCCGCAAACTTTTGATAATGCGTTACTTCCTGAAAAGAAGAATAATAACTATTCCTTTCAACATCATTCATATCACTAACAGTATTGTTATAACCTTCAGGAATAAAAATTTTCCACAAATCACTCCACGCTTCAGGCAGATTAACATCAGAAATTTTGAAAGAAACAGTTCCAGGATCTTCCAACTTAAAAATTCTAACACACTTATCATCAATGTAAACAAGAATGCTGTTAAAAGCGCAATGCCTATCATCATCAACTAATTTCATAATACCACTTAAACCAATACTTTTCAAAACGTACTTTGAAAACGCGCCTGGAAAAGTATTGAACTTTTTTAAAACAAAACAACTATCATCAACAATCAATGGTTTCTTTAAAATTGCAAAAGCTTTTTTCGCTTTATCAACAGCGATTTCTTCAATATCATCACTTTGAATCTCACGAATATCTAATTCTGTTTGCAACAAGCCAATCCCATTTTTTTCCAACACACGCTTAGCTAAAGCAAACTTGCTGACATTACTTGTTACAAACATAACTTGCATGAAAAATTATTTCATTCAAGAACTTTTAAACGCTTTGGTTCAGGCTCGTAAACTTCACCATCACTCATTAAAACCCTAACTTGACTAACTAACTCAGCATTTGAAAGCCCGCTAACTTTTAATAACTCATCAAAACCAGCGCCTTTACCAGTGTCCAATTTTTTAATTAAAACTTTCACGTCAACAACCTTCTTTTGCTCAACTACTTCTTTTTTAACAAGATTACCATCACTTAATTCAAGAACTCTTAACAATTCCCAATTACCATCAACCTTACGAACAATGATAGGTGATAAATACACTTCACCCTGATACTCTTGCAAACCGCCAAAAATATTAATGATATCACCAATTTCAACATCACGGAACTTATGAACATCACGACGCCATGCTTTACTACGAATAGTTTCACTACCATCATCTAAAACTACGAAAACGTACTGACCGTCCTCGCTGATAAACTTTTGAACAACACTTGCAACAACATTAACACGAAAAACTAAATCTCCCCCAACTTCCAAACACTCACCTTTCCAAACACTACTCTTCAAATCTTTCAACCAGTATTTTTTAGCAATGTACTTATCATCATCAGCCATAACAAAAAACAAAATAAAAGAAGTATTTAATTTAATTGGTAAACTACTTCATACGTTTAACCACGCCATGACGAGGAGAATAAACATCACCCTCACGAGCCATCTTACTTAACAATTCATTAGCTTTCGCTTCATCAATACCTTGAGATTGAGCTGCTTGAATAATTGAATCAACAGGAATATTCTCACCAATTTCTTCCTCCAACTGCTTCAAAATGTTCTGCATAGTAATTAACTTATTCCTTTGAGTGGAAGAAATACCCGTAATCAACCTATCAATGTCAAACTCTCCAGTCTCAGGATCCATACCTACTTGGCTCATACTAAAACGCAACAACTCAATAGCGCGCAACGCATCATTCTTAGTAACTTTATTACTTAAACGAATACGCGCAGAAGCTTCAGCTAACCTGATAAGGGATTCAAGCTGACGTGCGGAAATTGGGATGGGACGCAACTTTTCAGGCTCTAAACTTTTCTTATTACGTAACTTAACGTAAAACTTCATAATCTCATTATTCGCAGCGCTCGTAAGTTGCGGATTAGCATTTTGTTTAGCGTACGCAATATACTTTCTTAATAATTTTTTATCAATAACATCCAGTTGCGCTTGCGGAGAAGTATGCGTTTCCAAAATGTGACGCGCAATCATTTCATCTTTCTTAACATCAGGAATATCCCTAATAGGAAAAATTAAATCAAAACGATTAATCAAAGTAGGAGGTAAATTGATTTGCTCATGAATAACGTTGTAAGGATCAAACCTACCTAGTTTAGGATTAGCAGCTGCCAGCACGCCAGCACGCGCATTAAGAGTTGCGTGAATATTCGCTTTATTAATAGTCACTGTTTGCTGAGCCATTGCTTCATGCATTGAAACCCTATCCTCATGACCCATTTTATCTAACTCATCAATAATTGCAATACCTTTGTTGGCAAGAACTAAAGCTCCAGCTTCAAGAATCCAATCTTTCGTAATCTCATCACGAGTAACTGTTGCAGTAAGACCAGCAGCACTTGTACCTTTACCAGTAACGTAAACGGATTTCGGGGCGAGCTTATTAACATACGTTAACATCATAGACTTACCAACACCAGGGTCGCCAATTAATAAAATATGAACATCCCCACGAACAGCTGTTTCATCAGATTTAACTTTACGAACGCCTCCAAAAATTTGCAAAGCAATAGACTGCTTAATCTCATCATAACCAAGAACTGTTGGGGCAATAGAACTGAAAATCCTATCATAAATTTTTTTATCCTTAGCTAACTCCAAAATCTTAACTTCATCTTCATCACTAATATCCAATGCTTCAAACTCTCTTTCAATAGGTTCAACGTTATTAACTTCAAGAATTAAATCATAACGCGTACTCTGCCCGCCCATGCGAAGGATAACAGGAAACTCTTTAAGAATGCCAATTAAACGAGCTTTATTACCAGGAATAAAATCCCTCTCACGTTTAGGGGAAACCAAATCATCCTCAATAAAAGATTTCAAACGCTTAGGTTGATCACCACCCTCTAAAGTTTCGGGAGATTCTTCAATAGTTATGTGAGCAGTATCAATTAACACTTGGCGCAGAATTTTAAAACTCGTTTTACGCGCGCAACCAGGACACTGCTCAGGCTTCTCTTGCTTCATTTGATCTTGCTTAACGCGAATTTCATTAGCGCAAGCAGAACAAGAATAAACAATTTCCTTAGCAACAGGACGAATATCACTACAAGTCCTTATTTGACCTTCAATAGCGATTAAACTGCCTAAGTGCTCACTACGAATATCACGAATTTTAATAAAAGAACTGTGAGGAATATTTGTAAACCTAACGTTCAATTTACTGTCCGTCAAATCAACACTGGAAATCCCATTTTTAAAACTTTTCAAAGCCTGCTTAGGTTGGGATAAAACAAAATCAGCCAATTCAGGGGAGAACTTGTCGAGAACAAAAAAATCAATAATAATACTTTGCTTACCTTCACTCGTAACTCTTAAAACGTCTTTCTTAACATAAGACTTGCGGAGAAATTCCTCTATTAAATTAGCGTACTCATTTAATTTCACCCTCTTTATTTGGGTCATTTTTGATTTCGTTTAAATTCTTAATTAATGATGTAACCGCTTCATTTATTTCTTTAATAGTTACTGCGCCTGTGCACACTATTTTTCCAGTCCCAAATAAAAGAAAAGTAATATGGCTATGAGGTAACTTGTAAACAAGTCCTGGGAACTGTTCTGGCTCGTACTCAGAGTATTTCAAATCAAAAACTAACTGGTTTAAATTCAAACGCATATGAATATCTCCAGAAGCGACAATGTTCTGAACAGTTATTTCAGGTTTTTTAGTAACATGAACATCAACAATTTTTAATTCTTCAGTGATTCTTTGAATAGCAATATCAATATCTCCACGTAGTTTAGCACCTGTGCAAACAACTTTACCTGAACTGAAAAGCAAAGCTGTAACCTTAGGATCTCTAATCCTAAACACGAGTCCTGGGAATTGCTCAGGATCATATTCAGTATTTTTTATTTTAGCGCTAACCTTCTCAAGAGGTATTGCAACAAATAAGTTTACAGAAGCGACAATGTTCTGAACTGTAACGTCATGAATTATTTTTTCATCTTCCATTTAAATACCACCACCTTTAAAAATTAAAAATAATAAGGAAAGAAAAATATATAAAGAGATACGCTAAATGTCGTGTTATTCTAACACATCATCTTCTGTTTTTGTTGAATTCTCATCATCTTCAAGTGTTATATCCATCTCAGGTTCAACGTAAACATACCCTTTTCCAAAATCAATTATTTCAGAACCTTCCGGTTTTTTAATTTCCTCAATTAGAAAAGAATTATCAATTTCGTATTCTTCACCACTAACCTCTATTTTGAACACTCCATCTTTAATGTTGTTCTTTATGCTTTCAAAACTTAGAGTAGTTATTTTTCCAATAATCATAACGGTTTTATCACCATATTTTTCTTCAACACTCTCATAATTCACACTAAAATTTTTTTTAACACCTTCAGGATCCTGTTTTTGAACAATCAAATGTTTAACACCAGTTTTTTTAGCAATTTCTGAACCATGCTCTTTCAAAGACTCAATAACACTTTCATTATTAGTTACTAAAACTGCTTTATCACCAGCCTTACTAAGCGCCAGTGTTAAATCAATAACATTAGATATCATAAACAAAAAACAAGCTTGAGAAGTATATAATGATTTTGTTATTGGACTGTTTACAATAATGTTTAATAACAAAACTTTCTTTGAAAAAAACACTATGCTAATCTGGGCTGAAAAATACAGACCGCAAACTTTTGATGAAATGGCAGGTCAGAAACACATACTTCCAAGACTGAAAGGATTAACGCAAAGCAAAGCAATGCCTCACTTACTTTTCGCAGGACCTGCTGGCGTGGGAAAAACAACTTCAGCACTAATAATTGCGAAAATGCTGTACGGGAAACAATGGAAAAACAATTTCTTAGAACTAAACGCATCAGATGAAAGAGGAATAGATGTTGTGCGCGTAAAAGTAAAAGATTTTGCAAGAACCAGACCCCTTGGAAATCACGATTTCAAAATCATAATGCTTGACGAAGCAGACTCATTAACGCGCGACGCGCAGCAAGCGTTAAGAAGAACAATGGAAAAATACTCGAGAACTTGCAGATTCATTTTATCCTGCAATTATTCGTCAAAAATATTAGACCCAATACAAAGCAGGTGTGCAATATTCAGGTTCAAACCATTGGAAAAAGAAGAACTAATACAAGACTTAAAACGAATAAGCCAATCTGAAAAAATAATTATAAGCGAAGACGCTCTTAACGCAATACACGAAATAACTGGTGGAGATGGCAGGCGTTCAGTTAACTTACTGCAAACATCATCAACGATTGATAAAACAGTTGATTTAAACGCTGTTTACGAAGCTGCAAATTACGCTCAGCCAAAACAATTAACAAATGTATTATTACTTTGCCGTGATGGGGATTTCTTAAAAGCGCGAAACGAATTGATGAAAATAATGCTGGAACAAGGACTTCCCGCAGTTGACATTCTAAAACAATTATCACAACGAGTTTTTGACATTAAACTTGAAGAAAACAAAAAAATGGAATTATTAAAACTAATAGGCGAAACAGAATTCAGACTAATAGAAGGAAGTGATGAATTCATACAATTACAAGCACTTCTTGCAAGTATAACCTTAATGATGAAATGATATGGACAATAAAACACCAGCCGAAAACAGTTGACGAATTAGTTATTAGTGAAGATACTAAAAAAAGATTTTTAAAATTCGTACTAGAATACAAAAAAGAAAAAAAAAACGCACTGCTTCTGTGGGGAGAAATAGGAATTGGAAAAACATTACTGCCAATAACGTTTGCAAAAGCGCAAGGTTATGAAATAATAGAATTAAACGCGAGCACACAACGTTCCAAAAAAATGATTGAAGAAAACTTGAAAAACATGGCTACAACAGCAAGCATTTTTGGAAACAAAAAAATAATACTAATTGATGAAATAGATTGTTTAGGAAGAACAGATAGAGGTGCGCTTGACGCAATTATTAAAACGATAAGCATTACAAAACATCCGATAATATTAACTGCGCGAGATTATTGGGACTCAAAAATTTCGAAACTAAGAAAACACGTTTTAGGACTTGAAGTTAAATCATCAACCCATCAAAAAAAAATAATTTTTTTAAAAAAAATGTTGCAAATAGAAAAATCAAGTTATGATGAAGAAGCATTAAACAAAATAATACAAGATAATGACTTTCGCTCAGTGATAACAGACATTCACACATTACACTATGCTGGCGGCGTTATTACAAAAAATTTGAAAATGTTAAGTAGTAGACGAAAAAAACAAAATGTTAAAAACACGGTTCATAACGCGTTAACTTCACAAAATTTTGTTCAAGCACTTAAAGAGCTTAATGACTCGGAAGCAGATATTAATGAATTAACTAAATGGTTTAGTGAAAATTTACTATATTATAACGCGAGTTTGAACAATTATTTAACACTCGCGCAAGCAGACGTTTTTGGAGGTAGAATACTTAGAAGACAATACTGGCGTTTTGCGTATTATCAGAGATTATTATTATCAAGTATAAATTCTTTAAACGGAAGCCAAGCACGCTATCCTGAATTATTCAAAAAAATGTTTATAACACGAAGCAAACGCGCGAAAATGGATTCAATAACTGAGAAGCTTGGTGAAAAATTGCACGCTTCAAAGAAATCAGTGAGAAAATATTACGTGCCATTACTAAGAACTTTTTCAAAACAAGAATTAGAAACATTTGATTTAGATAAAGAAGAAATAAATTTTTTGATTAATTGAATTTTGTTTTTTTGCTCAAGCTTTTTTTGTGTTTAGTTGATAATTAAATCTTCACTGTAATAATTCCAGTCAAAAACTATTTTTGAAGAAGATTTTTTAACACTTGAAAAAGATTTTATGAACTCTTCAACGCGCTCCCAATTATAATCTTCTAACATTTTAACGTAAAAAACATTATCCTTAATCATTGTTAAATTAAAACTCAAACTATTAGATGACACTTCAAAAACGTCATTGCCAACGTTCAATGAATTACAAGGAACAATAATTGCTAAAACATAATTAGAATCTTTCTTCCCGAAAAAAGTGAAATCATTAATGCACTTAACATCCTCAAAATTAATAGAGTGCGTGCCAGTTATTAATTCTTCAGGATAACCATAAAACTTATACCAGAAATCAGCATCACCACCGATTTCACCAGCTAAACTAATGGTTAATGGAGAATTACTAAAAGAATAATTAGTTAATAAAACTTTGAAAAAATCTTTATTCAAATAATTTACGAAAAAATAATTAAAAACATCACTACTCGCGCTAACAACATTTCTTAAAACACCATTTTCAACAATTAAAACATTAGAAAAACCGGAAAAAGAATTAGTCTTCCAAGAACTCAACCAATTTGAAGAACTGCTTGTTCGCAAAATTAAATCATCATAATCAAAAAATAATAAACCAGAATCAACACTTTTTGCAACACTATTCCAAGACAAATCAGAACTAAAACTCTCACTTTGAGTAAAATAATCATTTGTTAAAACGTTAAAATCTAAAACCGCGCTAGAAGGCAAATCAGGAAAAGTTAAAACACTAACTTTAGGAGAATAATAATTAATCCAATTATTTAAAGAACTTCCAACACAATTCAACACACCATCATTTAAGCTAACAGTAAGCCAACTGATGGGGTTAGCAGGTGTTGTGTAATTAAAACTAACCCAGAAAAAAGTTCCACCCTTCAAAGGTTGAAAATTGTAAACAACATTTACTTTATTACCTTGCGCGAAAATATTACTACTAACATAATTCATATCTTCATCAAAAATGGAATACTCCCAAATCGAACCCGTGCCAGGACTATCCAAATCAAAACTTAAAGAACTTGAACTTTTAGGAACGTAAAACAAGAACAACTGATTAAACTGGAAACCAAATTTGTCAGCCAATAAACAACCTTGAGTGAGAGTTGAATTAATATTAAAAGAAGAACGGGCAGAAACAGTACCATTAGACAAGAATTCGAAAACGTAAACACCACTTGAAGCATTACTCACCTCAAAATTTTTAGAATCATTATAAGAACCTAACTCAACAACAAAACCTTCAGGATTCGTAATAGAATAATTTACGACAACATTAGAACTTCCTTTAAACTCAACAGAAACATTAAACTCATCATTAACAGGATTGTACAAAGCATACTTAACCGGCGTGCTTTCATCAAAATTCTTAACATTATTATTAAAAATAAAATTGGAAAAAACAGTATTAACCAAAGCACTGTTTAATAACTCATTATTATTAGAAACTTGCAAAGAACCTGGCGAACCAGGCAACCCAACTAAATCTAACTCAACAGGATGATTAACCAAATCGAAAACAGCATCATTACTTACAACAAATTTTAAAGAATTATCAAAATGATTAGTGTAAGTATTATAATCCTGAACCTTAAAAATGCTTAAAGGATTATAAAATTTATCGTAAAAACTTTTTGAAAAATTACCTGCGTAATCCCTACTACCACCACCAAAAACAAAACCAACCTCTAAACCAGCAACACCATAATAACCCATTTGACTCCAAAAAGGTCTTTGACGACGAGTATCATAACCATAACCTAAACAAAAACCAACATTTGACAAATCAGAATCATCATCAACTTTGGCAAAAGAACTCATAAAAAAATTTTCAACATTCCAATACATAACACTAAAATACTCACCATCACTTGGTCCGATACTAATTTGGGGTGATGGGCAATGAACATCTTTCCAAGCGCCTTCATAAAATACTTTACTCATATTCGTGTTATTAACAATTGGGAAAACCGTTGTATTACTACCCCAAAACAAATTATTATCACCAATAAAACTGAAACTGGAATTGTCCACGAAAACACGCTTAATCAAGAAATAATCATTAAAAAAAGAATACTCGCTTTCAACAAATATGTCATTATCAATTTTTAATTGTAAAACTTGTTTGACTTGACTGAATAAATTATTATTAGTAACACTGGTGTTAACAACTTGAAAATCGTTGTTTGATAAACTTTTAAACTCGTTATTAACGCTAATGCTAAAATCATTCATGACACCACTAATAACAGAATTATTAACTGACAAGTCAGTTACAGTATTATCAACTAAACTAATATTCACCCTGTCAAAAAAATCATTAAAAAATAAAATGCTATCATCTTGCATTACTAAATTATTCTTACCTAACTTAATAGGTGTTAAAGAATTATTCGCCCTATACACCAAAAATTGTTCGGAAGAACGTGCACTGACATTAACCAAAAAATAAATTTTTTTATAACTACCAAAATCAATAACTGTTGAAGGAACTTCAACACCGAACTTATCCGTAGCAAAATAATCCGTAAAAAAATCATTAAAAGAATAACTAACCAATTCATTAACCCTGTCCACGCCAATACGTTCATTAATTTCAAAAGAGGTTACTTTCCAAAACTGCTTATACCAATCAAACAATCCTACATCCTTTTCAAAAACGCCCTCTGAAAAAGAAGCTTGAGTGAAAATGGAAGCACCTTCAAGAAAAATTGTTGACTCAAGAGTTCTTGAAAAACTTGATTCTTTAACGCTAAGAACTGAAGCGTCCTGAACACTATTAAAATCAAGAAAATATTTTTTAAACAATAAACCAAAATCGGAATTAATATTACCATAATCAATTAAAGTAACTAATTCAACACTGCTAATATTTGTTAAATCATCATAAGTGAAATTAAACAATAAACCCTCCTGATTCGCTAAAGCTGATTGTGTTAAATCAATAAAAGTAATATCCTTCGCCCAAGCATCTCTTGAAGGAGTTAAAAACGCTAAAGATTCAGAAGAAGAATATAATGATAATAGCTCTCCTGTTTTCTTATTAATGAAACTTGACGTATTAGAACAAAAACTTGTTATAACTGAATTATTAGAACTTTCAACAGTCCAATCATGAACACAATTCGGGTGAACGCTAACAGAGAATTCTTTATAACTTGAACCAATACTTTTTGGAACAAAACGAATAATTATATGATTATTGAAGAATTCGTAAACAACTTCAACATTAATATCATAATCATTTGATAAATTGAAACTAACAATTTGAGAAATACTCGTCTTCCACGTATCCCAATTTATTAATGAAAAATTATTAGAATCCTGATTCTCGCTTAAAAAATTAAAGTTGAAAAAACCATTTGAAGAACCTACAAGTTCATTACCTGTTCGTTCATTAATGATAGACTCGATTACTCCGCCATTATTCACGTCTATTTTAGCAGTGTAAAAACGAGTAATAACTGATTTAGTTGAATTATCAAACAGGATTACATCACTAACATCATTTTTTTTATAAGAAACGTTTTCTGAAGAATAATACACTTTAAGCAATTTATCACTAAGCGCTGGAATCGAACTTTCAAAAAATAATAATTCCTTACCCGAAATAGAATTATGATAACTTGAAGGAATAATGTTACCATCAAACAAGACGCGAATGGATTGGGGAATAACACTTTCTAATTCAACAACCACGCTGAACAAACCTTCAACATCTGACGAATTGGAATTACTAATCAAAATTTCTAACTTATTATCAAGCAAAGGCTCTTCCCATTCGCTGAGAAGACTATTACCCTCATCTAAAGTTAGAACAAAATTTTTAGCAGTGATTAAAGAATTGGAAACACGATTGATTTCTTTAACGCTTAAACCGTAAGGGAATAACAAATAAGCTAACGTACTCGAAACTGCAAGAACTATTATTATTGTTGAAATCACGAAAAACTGACCTTTTACACCCATGGATACCACATTTGCAATTCAAGTATTATAGTTGACGTATCATAATAAAACATTTTTTTAGTATTATAAAATGTTGATACAGGAGGTTGCTCATAACGAAAAATCGTGCACGGCTTCAAATCACTCCAGTACACGATAAAAGAAACCCCTGTATTATTAAAAGAAGAAATATTAGTGTATGAACGATTAACACTGGAACCTATTTTGTATTCTAAAAAAAGATTCTTAAACTCATAAACGTTTTTTAACTCGAAAAAAACATCACCACGATTAATGTCTTGAACAGACATAACATCATAAGAGATTTCATTAGCTCCAAGAGGAGAATAAACTTGTTCAAAAGAAGTGCTGTTCACAGCGAAAACGAGATAACCTGTTGAAGTTTCACCAGCAACCAACTTTGGAATTCTAACACTAATATTAACAAGTGAAAAATAATTATTATCATCAAAACTCGTAAGATTTATCAAAGTTTCTTTATTATTCCAATAAAAACCAATAGATGTGTTAACAACATTACTTTTTGATAAATTAATATTTGAAAAAGCAACATCATAATCCTTACGAGTTACCAAACTATTTTGAATAATTATTGGAACACTAAACCAAACCCAATTAATCATAACATCAAAATTTTTCAAAGAAGAATAAATAAGCGCACTTCGCCTGTCTACGTAATCAGGAAAATTGTACGTAAACGACACGTTCTGCGAAGAAATGTTATGCTCTGAAATAACTTTAACCTCACTTATTTGAGTTATTTCTATTTTACTATCCATATCACCTGGCTTAAAAGCATCAGTTAAATACTGAACACGGCTTAAATCACAATTTTTCAAATCATTTCTTAACTCAGGAACTAACATGTCAAGAACGGAATCCTGAATACTTGTAGTATCAGTTTCAACTTCGGATAATGGAGCGCTAACTCGCTGAGCTAAATAAGAAACTAAAGTGAAAACTAACAAAATCGCGATAATAGCTTCAGTTGTTTTAATAAAACCCTTACGCATTCTCCCACCAAGTGCTAATACTTATTAAAGCATAAAATTCATCACTGCCATAACCAATTCTTTTAAAAAAATTGTGAAAAGTTAACATATCATTCTCACTGCCCGAAGAGCACGAATCATAAGCGTGCACTTCACCAATCCAAAGATTAGAATAATCATTATTAAAAATTTCAACCATTAAAAAAGCATCATCCTTAAAACCCGTATGAAACGAATAACCAACCAAGCTATCACTTGAACTCGCGTGCAAACCAACCGTGAAAACAATATTACCATAATCATCAATGGACTGATTATAAAAATCAAAAACAGAATTATTAACGCCATCCACTCTTACAAGAGTTGAAGGAATCGTAAACTGAATAGTTGAATTAAAATCAGTTGAATTCGTGCCCGCAAGAATTGTAAAAGAAGAATAATCCCTAACAAAAACTAACCCTCCCGCAGTATTATCAGGAGAAAAAAAAGAATAATCCTTTTTGAACAGGTTAAAACCACGAATAGAATACGCAACTTCATTACCATACTTACCTTCCAAAGTGAGATTGCAAACATCTTGAATATTATTAACATTAATGAAAGAAGCTACTTCATTACGATTAAGCAAAGTTTTCTTCTCCAACGCCTCAACTTTAGCATAATCCAAGAAAGGCGTGAACAAATCACCCATGTACCCACTAAAATACCATACGAATAGGATGAATGCTAAATAACCAAAAATTAAATCAATATTGATTTGACCCTTCACCATCATGAAAATAAACAAATTAAAAACATAAAAACTTGACTAATCCATAACTAAAACTTCCTTAGTAACTGTTAAATCCGTGTTTTCATAAATGGCGGTAACACTAATAGTATAAATACCTGACACTGAAGGAGCCTTAATGCGCACGTGATACTCACCATTAGTATCACTTGTCGTAACTTCCTCCTCATCAGCTAAATCAATGATTATGGAAGCACCTTCAATACGCTTACCTTCCTCTTCTAACTCGCCGAAAACTTCGAAATCATCATTAATATAATTCTCATTATCCTTCAAATTAACATTAAGATTGACCTGTGTTGGTAAAATAAAAGAAGTATAACCAATAATTGCAACAGAAAGCATGATAATCGTATGCTTTAAACCAGCTGAAACACTACCTTCTTTAGCTTCACCTGCAACAAAACCATTACAAATACTTTGAATAGCAAGAGTCAAAAAAAACAAGACTTTAAAATACTCAGTTGAAGGAGCTGAACTTGCGGAACCGAACAAACTTGAACCAGGCGCGCCCTGCACTGCGAGAAGAGGGAGCATTATAGTATACATAGCAACAATTATTCCAACAAAAATAAAATGAATCGCGTAAATAATCACGACCTGCTCATTAAGAATTGACTGCCTGTTCGCTTCAACCTCTTTAATAGTGGTAATACTATGACTAATCGCTTCAAGAGTTTTAGCAATGTTACCCCCACTATGATAACTTTCAAGAATAATAGCCATAGAACGATAAATGTAAGGACTTTTCTTAGTCCTAGTTTGAAACATTCTAAGAACACGAGGAAGAGGCACGCCCCAAGATAATTGATTAGACATTTTTTTAACTTCAGGGCTTAACGCGCCGTAATTGATTTTAGCAGCGTTAATAATGGAATTCGGCAAATTCATACCAGCTCTTTTAGCCTCAGCTAACTCCTGCAAAAAACCTGGAAATTGTTTTTCCATATTAGAATACCTTAAGTTTTGCAAATAATTATACGCAGTTAAAGGACCAACACCCAATCCAAGAAATAAAATCATCAAATAACTTATGTAAATAAAATTCGGCCAAATAATGATTAGAAGTGGCAAGCAAATGAGAACTGCTGCTGACATTGAAACAATGAATATCGTTGTCGTATCTTTCAAAGTTGATTACACCTCAGTAGGGGATATTGTTTTAAGTAAAATAATAAACACAACAGCCACTGTTGGCAGGCCAATGGTGACAAGTATTACTTGGATTAATTGAATTTGGTCACCTGAACCTCCAAGGATGGACATTATTGTTGTAAGCACGAGCATGAACACTGAGCCTACAATAACAACTGTTATGTAAATCTCCAAAAATAATGATAATGTTTTAACATAACCTTCAAGCCGTCTTCGATAATCATTAGTCAGCGCTTTCGAACGCTGGGATAAAAAACCTGATAAATCACCACCAGTAGTGATTGTTGCACGCATACCCCAAAATAAGTCTTTTAATTCTTTGAGAGGGGAATTATCAGCTGCTTTTTCAAGAGCGTCATTAAAATCAAGTCCGAAAACTTCCATGTTTCTAACAATTGTTTTAGAAATACGACTAATCTCTCCGAACTCATCGAACTTTTCAAGCACGTTAAAAATTTTGTAAGGAGGAATACCTGTTTCAGCAAGAGTTGCCATATAAATAGTTGCGAAATGCAACGAGTTCTCCAACTTTTTTTTACGTGAACCAGCAACTTGTGAAGGATAATAATACATGAAACCTGCAACAAAACCTGATACTATAAAACCGCCAATCAAAGCAAAAGGAAACGCGTCTATGAATAAACCCGTAACTAAAAACATCATAAAAAATAAGAACACGCTAACAAGAGGAAAAGCAACCACGCACGCTAAAACAGTCATTGACAACCATTCATTAAGCGTATAATCCATACCTGCTTTTTTTAATTGCGTATCAACAGGCGCGAACGATTTAGAATATTTTTTAACCATTTTCCCGAAAAGCCTGTAAGATATTATGTCAAAACTCGCCATTTTCAACCACCCCGCACTTCCTTCATCAAATCATTTTTTTTATGATAATACCTTTTAATGTAATCAGCCATTTTATCATACTCCATTATTTTTTTACTGAACAACCATTTCAAAACTTCTGAACGGTGCGTTATCTCTTCAAGAATTTGCTCCTCAGAAATGCCCATTTTCTCCCTCATACGATCTAATAATTTGCTTTCAAAACTTCTGAAAGAATTATTATTCGGATTCCAATCAAAAACTTTGTTAGTGACTAATTGATTAGAATCAATATCGTACTCAATAATTTCAACGATTTCCTTAACCTTACGTAAATACTTATTATCCCTTTTAGTAACGACCAAGAAAACGATTATATCCAAATTTTCAATCATAGAAGCAGGTAATTCAATAGGCTTAGTTGTTAAACGGTCATAAACAGCGCTAAAACTGTCAGCATGCAAAGTACCTAAACCTGCGTGACCAGTAGCCATTGACTGAAACATAACATTAGCTTCCTTGCCACGAACCTCACCTACAATAATGTAATCCGGTCTCTGACGTAAAGACGCTTTTAATAAATCGAACATGCTAACCTCTCCATACGCATCCCTACCAAAACCTTTACGAGCAACTTCAGGAACCCAGTTAGGATGAGGAAGCCTAAGCTCAGGAGTATCCTCAATTGACACGATTTTACTTTCCCTTTTAATGAAAAGGCTTATAGCATTCAGGAAAGAGGTTTTACCAGTAGCAGTTGCTCCGGAAATAAGAATGCTCAAACCATTCTCAATAGCTAACCACAAATAAGCAAGTAACTCGGCATTAGCAGTTGCAAAATTTATTTCATGAATTGGAGTTATAGGCTCTTTCATGAACTTACGTATTGTAAAATTACTACCCCTACGAGCAATATCACTGCCAAAAGTTGCTTGAACACGGCTACCATCAGGCAAAGCGCCATCCAATAAAGGTTCAGCAACACTTATTGTTTTACCTGTTTTCTGAGAAATTTTAAGAACAAAAGAATCTAACTCTTCAGCACTCTTAAACATCAAATTCGTTTCCATACCCGCATACTGGGGATTACGATGATAAATGAAAATAGGAATGTTAGGACCATCACAAGAAATATCCTCAATATTTGTGTCATGCATTAAAGGTTCGATAACGCTTAAACCAATAAAATCACGATAAATAAAATAATCAAACTTCATTCTTTGCTCATCACTCAAAGTTAAACCAATTTTTTTGATTATATTATTAACATTCTCACGTAAAAACTTGAAAGCACTATCCACGTTAACAGCTTTAAACTGCACATCCAATTTTCTTTCAAGAATTAATTTAATCTCTTCAAGAATCTTACTTTCTTGCTCGTTAAGCTTAGGCTCATTAACCTCATATTTTAAAGCATGGTCTTCATCGTACCATTTAATTTTACCATTAACAAATGTTTTTTTCTTACCTTCAACATCAAGCGTGATTAAAGGAAAAGACTCATCAACATCCTTTATCTGTGTTTCATTAACTTTTTCGCTTTGACTAACCTTTTTTTGAACGCTTTCTTCATTAGTTAAATGCTTTAAACTTATTGATTTAGCATTAGAATCTTCTTCAACTTTTTTTTCAGGCTCCGTTTTTGAATTTTTAAATTGATTAACTAATAAATCTTTTAACTCGCTCTTAGTAAAGAAACCACCATCTTTTTTAACTTCATCTTTAACAGGGAGCTTAGCAGGTTCAGGTTTTGGAAGAGGCAAACGTTTTTCTTCAAACTTAATTTTTTTAGGTCTTGGAGCATGTTTTGCACGGCGCATTCTTGAAAAAACATTTGAAAAACTTGGTTGAAAAATTGTATCACTACTTTTTGCTACGGCTACCTTATTTAACGCACTTTTTAACTGGGTTTTCATTCCCGCTACCCTTCTATAAATTTAATTTAATCCAATATTGATATAAGTATCTATAGAACTTCCCGTTCTAATAATGTCCGAACGAATTATTTTAACCAATGTCTCAGACTTAGTGGACAAACAATTATTTTCACATTGAATTATAATTCTATGAATAACACCATTATTATCAATTAAACCACGATAATTAAGAACTAAAGTTGTTAGCAAACCTTCAGTACTGCTTAACACCCTGCTTTTACCACTAATAACTCCAGGAACATCCCGCGTCATAATACCCACGTTTTCAACTTCATCACCAGTAAAATAAACGAATTCCCCTTTCTTGTCAATTCGCTGAATAACATAATCAACACCATTAACTGGTATTGTTTGAAACTCATTAGCGCACTCATCATTTGTAGGCTGATTCGTGTGATTAATTATGCAAACATGATCATAATCATAACTATTACTAGTGTTATAAACAACAACGTGAAAATTTTCACCTTCTAAAAGCAAACTCGCATTTTTAACAACACCATCATGGGGTAAACTGCAAATACCTAAAGATTCACTAACTGTTTCAATAGTTTCAACACCTATCAACTCGTTTTCAACAGCTAATTCGTACGAATTAAGCGGCGCGTAATCTTTTGTGGAAATAACTGGAACAAGAATGTAAGACTTAAATTTTAACCCCCCATCATTTGAAACGCTTAATTCATCATGCTCTTGAAGTCTAACCTTAACCGTTTTCGAACTGCCCGTGCTCGCGGCTTGCTTAATCGCAGAATCAATTTCGCTCATTTTTAATAATAAACCATCAACTTTAGACTTGTCAGTTGACTTATCAATCAACGGCTTACCCCAAACAAAAGCACTACCGGAAACCAGCATCACAATAGCTGTGATTAAAACAGCTCCAAGTATTTGTGACTGGGCTTTTTTCATAATTTTTTAGGAAGCTTATTTTCTTTAACAGGAAGAGACTGTAAACTTGGACGACTTTGAGGAAAAACAGGCTTTCTTTGAGACACACCACTTAACGGAGTTGATTGCGACATAACAAATAATCGCCTGTAAACTTTTTTCAAATTCGTATCAATTGACTCAACATTAGTGTTTAACTTTTTTAAAGAAGAAGTCATATCACTAAAACCGTGAATTTCAGTTGGCCCTGATTCCATTTCAGTAGCGACTTGTAATAATTCAACCATATCCTTAACTTCTTTAATTAAATCATCCATTTTAATTAAAGACTCAGTGACTTTTGACTGCACGTTAATGTTTGTTGCAACCATTTTAGTAATAAGATTATTTAACTCACTTAATTCACGTCGTAAATCACTAACTTCAGTACTAATACTTTCCCTCGCCATAATATATTTTTAGCACTGAGGAACTTAAAAAAGTTTGTTAAAAAAAAATAAAATAAAAAAGGTATTACAAACCTTTTTCTATAAGTTTTTAATACATTCCAGGCATTCCGCCACCCATACCACCTTGCGGAGGCATTGGAGGTTCTTTCATCTTACCTGAAGCAATTACATCATCAATTCGGAGAATGAGCATGGCAACTTCAGTAGCGGATTTAATTGCTTGGCTTTTAATTTTGGAAGGTTCAACAACGCCTAACTTGCTCATGTCTTCAGATTTACCTGTGAACACGTTAATTCCAAAACTAATCTTTCCATTATCATGCAACGCTTTTAACTCTGTTAAAACATCAATAGGATCCAAACCCGCGTTTTCAGCTAAAGTTTTCGGAATGATTTCTAATGCTTCAGCGAACTTGTTAACCGCTAATTGTTCTCTGCCCTTCAAACTCTGAGCGTACTTTCTCAAACCTTGAGCAAGCTCGATTTCAGGAGCGCCAGCACCATAAACAACAGTGCCTTCTTCAATAACCGCTTTCAAATCTCCAAGCGCGTCAATAACAGCCCTTTCAATTTCATCAACAATATGCTCTGTCCCGCCGCGAACAAAAATTGTAACAGCCTTTGGATTCTTACACTTGCTCACAAACATCATATCTTCACCAGAAATTTTTTTCTCAAAAACTTCGCCAGCAAAACCAAGATCTTTTACTGAAGATTCATCAAGATTGCTGACAATTTTAGCGCCAGTTGCTTTAGCAAGTTTTTCAACATCGCTTTTCTTAACTCTTCTTACAGCGAGAATATTAGCTTTTGCAAGGAAATATTGAGCTACATCATCAATACCTTTCTGACAAAAAACCACGTTAGCACCAGTAACTTTAACTTTACTAACAATATCTTTTAAATAAGTCTCCTCTTGATCCATGAAAGCTTTTAATTGGTCAGGAGTGTTAACTCGAATTTCAGTGCTACGTTCAGTTTCCTTAACTTCCAACGCTTCAGATAATAACAATATTTTCGCATTTTTAACTTCACTTGGCATTTCAGAATGAACACGTTCTTTATCAATAACAATACCATTAATCAATTTCGAATCTTGAACGCTACCACCACTTTTCTTTTCAATTTTAATATTATCATTTTCAATAAAAGGTTTCCCGCTTTTTTCTTCAATAATGCTTTTAACAGCGTTAACAACTATTTTAGCAAGAACTTCTTTATCTGTTTCAGCGTTTTTACCAGTCATAGCCGTCATAGCAACATTCCTAAGTGAAACATTATCAGTTAAATCAATCTTAACTTTTATTTTTTCAAGTAATTTTTCAGCGCGCTCACCAGCAAGATTATAACCCTTAGCAATCACTGTAGGGTGAACATTCTGGTCAAGCAAATCCTCAGCTTTCTTTAATAACTCTCCAGCAATAACAACTGCAGTAGTTGTTCCATCACCAACTTCCGCGTCCTGCGTTTTAGCAACTTCAACAATCATTTTAGCAGCAGGATTTTCAATATTCATTTCTTCAAGAATAGTAACACCATCATTTGTAACAACAATATCACCAATAGAATCGACAAGCATTTTATCCATTCCTTTAGGACCTAAAGTGGTCCTAACAGTTTCCGCAACAGCTTTAGCTGCTGCAATATTAGCGCCTTGAGCGCCTCTACCTATCATTCTTTGATATCCTTCAGGTAAAATAAGTACGGGTTGCTGATTTTCAGTCATTTTTCTTCACCTTTTTAAAAACATGAGTTTTTTCGTGAATACTCTACAGAAACACCATATTTAAACATTACTATTCTGTGAAATTTTTAAGTTTGTTTAGTAACAAATCAGAAATATTTTTTAAACCAAATAATTATTTCATCAAGAATTTTATCAAATGAAAGAGGGAATAATAATAAATGAGTGCCAATAACTTCAAAATACTTTTTCTTACAAGACAATAATTTGTAAGTTTTTTTCGAATCACGCTTCAAAATTAATGTATCCTGCTTAGCTTGAACCAGCAAAGTCGGACTCGTTATTTTTTCAATATTTTTATTCAAATTTAATTCTCTGATCTCATCGTAAAACACTTTTGTGTTAATAGCTTCAAACATTTTTTTTTCAACAAGTTTAACAATACTATTAGGATGTTCTAATCTTTTGGAAACATTCTTTGGCTGGGTTAAAGGAACAACTAATGCCATTACCTTAATTTTTTTTGACCAAGATTGAATTGCAACAGCAGAACCCATGCTAAAACCCACAACTGCAAATTTTTTATAACCTAAACTTTTTAAAAAAAGTAAAGATGATTTAAAATCCTGCGAACGCGATTTAATACTTGTTTTGTTAAAATCGCCATCACTTTCACCGCAACCTGCAAAATCAAAACTGAAAAAACTAAAACCTAATTTAGTCAATTTAGGACTCATAACCATTCTTTTAAGCTCCATTTGCTTATTACTTGTAAAACCATGCAAAGCAACTACTATTTTATTAAAACTCACGTGATCAAGTAATCCTACCAGTTTTTCACCTTTCCTGTTTTTGAAAAAAACTTTTTCACTCATCAACTAATCATTTATTTTTTAGAAAATATAATTGTTTTTAATGCTTTAACAGCGCAATCAAGATTTTTTGAATTATCAACAACGAAATCAGCTCCTGAAAAATTTTGCATTTCACTAACTCGCACTAACCTTTCCAATAAACCTTTTTCGTCTTCCCTTTTTCTACTAATAATTCTTTCCTTAACAATTTTTTCAGATGCTTTAATTTCTATAACGTTAACTTTTTTAACTTTGTTAACAACTTGCCTGCTAACATTAATTAACACGATAAAACCTTTTTCAGCAAGCGCAACAGCTTCCCGGGGCACACCATAATTGAAACCGTAACTTGTCCAATTAAGAAAAAAAACGTTCTGGTCAAGTAATTTTTTGAATACGTTCTCACTTACACTTATGAAATCTTCAGAATCGTGCTTTGGTCGAGTTATGTAACGCTTAACAGTGCAAACAGAAGGATGAACAATTAATTCTCTAATTAAAGAATCCTTCCCCGACCCTGAATTACCCACTATCAAAAAAATTTTACCAATCATAATTTTTTAAGCACGAAAAAAGCATGATCTTTTTCAAAAGGCTCTAATTTAACCATTCGCAAAACTTTAAAATACTTACTTAACTCTTGACGCGCAACTTCAAAAACCTGACCTGGCTTTTTCGTAACGTCCACACTACGCGCTTTCAGAGCAAGCAAAGCGTAACCGCCTTTTTTTAAGAAAACATCACAATTCTTCACCAAAATTTGAACTTGATTCTTTTGCGCAACATCCTGAAAAACCACGTCAACATCCTCAATGAGATTAGCGTAACTATTAGGTATGTTAGCATTAAAAATTAAAGGAAACAAGTTTTCCCTGTCCTCTGCAACACTTAACAACTCCCTAACAACACGAGGAGCAACGTCCAAAGCGTAAACTCTACCATCAGGTAACATATCACTAACGTGACTAACAGTTGTTCCAGAAGCAGCGCCTAAATACAAAACTTTACTATTACTTTTAAACCCTAAATCCAAACAATCCCTCATAATCGCGGCGCCAAGCTTACTGCGAGTAGGATCCCATAACCTGAACTCGTCCTTTCCAACTTTAACGAGTTTCTCACCGTAAACACGCTTACGTTTGACAAGATTTTTGGTAGCAATCTTACGATTAACCCAGAACAAACCTTCAACACTTTTATCTTTCTTAACTTTCATTTTAAACTAACCGCCCGCAAATTCAACGATTTTAACAAATCATGCTTAATAACTTTTTTACCGTAAAAATCCATTTTCACAGCTATTGAGGTCTTATTAGCAATAGAACGCGCCATTTTGCCCCTATTTTTGAAAGCAACCTTATTCATCAAAGGATGTTGCAATAACAAACCATGCTTAGGACTCTTAGCACCAGTAGTTAAATGTCTAAATAAAGCTTTTTCAGCACCCATAACTTGAATTGTTGAAGACGGCTTTTTAGCAAGATTCTCCAAACCATTTGCATGGCTGATTAATTTAGCGCCTAACACAGGAGTTGCGACAAGCGCTGTATTAGGAGCGATATTTTTCATTAATTTTTCAACATACTTTTTAACATTATCCCGTTCATTAAGCAAACAATTAAACATGGCAACATTACTTTCTAATTCTCTAACATCCTTCTCTTCAAAATCACCACCCATAGAATAATCACTAATGCCTAAAATGGAACTAACAGTTTTTTTATCAACACCGCGCTTCAAAACTTTAGCGAACTTTTCCACACTCTCAATTTTTAGAGAAGCTTCAGGATAATACAAACCAAACCATTCAAATAATCTTTCAAAGACCTTGTTAATAACAAAATCTAGTTCTTCAGCGTACTTTACTGTTTGAATAATTATTTGATCCCTTGAAAAAGAATTCTTAATCTTTTTACGAGTTAATTCCTCAAAAAAAACGCTTAAATGATGATTAACATTTTTAACTCCGAACACGTCAAAATCAATAACTCTATTAACATCATAGGGTTTTTCAAACAATTCTAAAGCCCTTTTAACACTAATTGACTTGCCATTTTCGCTAACTGGTGAAACTTTATTATTCATACATAGACAATCATCATAAAAGCATTTAAATCATTTTCCAAAGACAATGTAAATCGCAACTTTTTTAAACACAATATTAATGTTTTGATAGCATGAATACTAAAGTATTAGGAAAATCAACAAAAATGCTTAGATTAAGTGTAACAGAAGGGAATCATGAAGTTCTTAACTTATTAGTAAAAGAATTACTGAAAGATAGTGATGTTACTTTCACAGCTTACAAAAAAGAACATGAACTATTCGAAAACTACACATTAATAATAAGAACAAAAACAAAAGATCCAACCACTATAATGAACAAAGCTTTGAAAAATCTTAGCTTAACTGTTGAAACACTAAGAAAACAGTTAGTATCAATAGTGAAATAAATGGGTTTGCAGAAAGATTTGAAAAACTTCTGGAATTTCATATGGCACGGTAAATCCATTTACTCTTACATAACTTTCTTCATTTTTTCAATAGTCATATTAAACATTGTTTATCCCGCGTTTTTGTTTTTACTTTCAAACACAATAGGAATAAATGATATAGTTGCAGTTGTGAGTGGTAGCATGATTCATGACTCAACAACTGAAAGAACGCATTACACATATTTACAGCAAGAATTAGGAATTCCATTAAGAGAAATAAACGCGTTCCCGTACGATAACGGATTAAACCCCGGAGACTTAATGCTGGTATGGAAAAAAAACCCTGAAGACATAATTGTAGGCGACATTTTAGTTTTCAAAAAAGACAATTACTTAATAATTCACAGAGTTATTCAAATAAAATTCGAAAACGAACAATATTATTACACGACAAAAGGAGACCATAACCCTGGAAGCATACCCTCCGAATTACGGATTCCATACGAACTCGTTAAAGGAGTGGCGCGTAACAGAATTCCGTTTTTGGGAATACCAAAAATGTTACTGACAAACTTTATTGGAGCTGTTAAAAATGTTTTGTAATGTTTGCAGCGGACTATTATTGCCAAGCAATGGAAAACTGTACTGTTCAGAGTGTAAAACGTTTTTTTCCAAAGAATTTACAATAACATCAAAAACTGAAACTAAAAAGAAAATGTTAGAAGAAGCAACTGATGGCGGAGCCAACCCTGAAGTTGCTGCAAAATGCAGAAAGTGTGGTAATAGAAAAGCATTCTTCGCATTCAAACAAACCCGCGCAAGTGATGAAGCGCCAACCAAATTCTTCAAATGCACAAAATGCGGAGCTGCATGGAGACAATACGACTAAATCTAAAAATTCACTTTTTTTTAAAGTTAAACATTTCAAACTCGTTTACAACTGGAGAAAAACTATCTAACATAACAAAAATCTCATTCGGATCATCAATATTTTTATT
>JAAOXS010000015.1 GCA_018220985.1 Nanobdellota archaeon | reverse complement strand
TTTCTTTCTAAAAGAAAAAAGGTTTAGCGCTGAAGATGGGATTCTAACATCAGAACCTCTTCGGTTCCGATACCTCCCGCAAAAGTTCTTTTTTAGTCAAGGTTTTTTCTTTCAAGAAAAAAAGTTGAGCGCTGAGGATGGGATTTGAACCCATGCTCCCCGAAAGGAACAGGCTCTCCAAGCCTGCGCGTTAACCACTCTGCCACCTCAGCATTAACGAAAACAAAGTAATACAATCAAAAAAGGTTTTAAAAACGTTTTCTAAATTTCCTCAATACCTGAAATAGGCACCATACCATAAAAACTACGCAAATAATTCACGATTAACTTATTATGCTCATCTAACTTAACAACAAACCTCTTATACTGACCGAAAGAATGAGTTAAAGGATTATTCGGCTTCCTACCATAAATAACACTATCATACCTTTCCCTAAGAAAACTTCTAAAATTATGATGCATTCTACCCTTATCATCCTTACTTTTAACCCAATCGCCAGCCCAATCAAGAATCAACTCCGGCTGAAATTTGATTCGATAAAAACCTTTAGTGCGTTTCACGTTCTTACCATTCTCAACAATTTCAGCTTCTTTAGTATTATAAAATTCAAAATCAACAGTTATTGCAAACAGCACGTAAGAATTAATTTTTCTCATGCAATTCCACGAAATAAACAAGTCAGTTACAGGTCCGCGCACAACTTTCCTATACGAACTCTCATACACAGTGTAATCTAAAGAGCGTATTTTATCCCATAACGTCTCGTACAAAGATGATAATTTTATAGGACCGCTAAAATCAATTTTAACCTTTGGAAATTTATCACCTCCAATGTCATACGCGCCCATAAAGAAAAAAATGGTTTTAAAAGAATAAAAAACTTGTGAAAAGTAGCGTTTCACCTATCAAAAATAATATAATATGTATCTAATTAAAAGAATAATATGATTAAGATTAGTCCCGCATTGGAAGTAAGTCCTTTCAAAATACTTAACACACGAACGTGCGTGTTATCAGAGAAAAACTTGGAGAACACAGCTTTTGTTTTTTGCGAAGAATTATTGAAAAATGGAGTTCCATTTTGCGTTATTGACACTAAAGGCGTGTTTAATAGGTTAAAAATATTTTATGATGTTTTATGGGTTGGCGGGGAAGAAAGCGATATTAACATGCATTACTGTGACTTCAAAAAACTCGCTGAAAAAGCAATTACTCACTCAATACCATTAATACTTGACACTTCAAAAACGAGTTGTTATGAAGAATATTTAAAAGAATTCTTTTCGAACATGATTAACACAGCGACTAATAGTCGAAGACCTTACTTAATAATCATTAATGATAGTGAAATATTCTTACCAGAAACAGGTGATGGAATAACACAACTCAACGAAATCGCTTTAATGAAGCTTGGAAGAGGTTTAGGAATGATTTTACTCTCGCAAAAACCAAGTCAAATTGATAAAAATGTACTTCATAATTGTAGTAATAAACTATTAGGCAGTCTTTCAAAAGATGATGATATTAAAAGCGTAAATCATTTCTTCAATAAAGAGAATAAATTAAACTTGAAAGAATTGAACGATAATGAATTCATAGCATTAGGCGGTTTTGGAAAAGGAAACAGCATAAACCCGCGCAATCGAAACATAACTAAACAATTATTAAAAGAAAGAGCTATAATGACGAGTTTGAAAATGAAAAAAATAATTGAATCATTAAGAAAGGAAAGAACTTTTAAAGCTGAAAAAGTTAAAGAAAGAATTTCAAAAGATGAAAGTAAGAACAAAATTCGCCTGAAAAAAAAATACGTACTATTCGGTGATGAAATTGAAGATATCAAAAGAGTTAGCAAAGTTTTCAAAAACGTTGTTGAAGTAACAATTGAAGAGAACGGTGCAGAAATAAACCTATTATTCAACGCGACAACAGGAATTCCATACTATTATGATAACACCTTACATATTAGAAATGAGTTCGGACAATTCATTGAATTAAATGATGAGGAATCAAGAACATTATCTATCCTCTCCAGTGAAGATTCAAGCACGACTCAACTATTAAAGGATAGAACTGGCATGAAACATGAAGAAATAAATAATGCTTTAAGCGAATTAATGAAAAAAAATAAGATTATAAGAGCAGAAGACGAAAATGGAAAAGAAGTGTTTAAAACACGAAATAATATTCCTATGATTCTTGGATTATCTTCCATGCAGTCAAGCATAATTGGCGAAACAGAAGAATTGAGTGAAAAAATAGAAGTTAATGATAAAATAATAACTAAGCTTATCAAAACCATAAACCCTGACGCATTAATTAAAGAAATGAAAGTGTTAATTTACCCGTTTTACAAAATAGAAATAGCCAGTCTAAATCCGCGCACAGTAATGATTGACGCCGTCACAGGAATAAAAATTTAAAAACAAAAAAAAATCTGTTAAACAACAGAAAGAGAATAATTATTTACTCATCGTCTTCATCATCGTTCCAACCCTCATCTTCAGAGTCATCTTTGGATTCATCTTCTGATTCTTGTTCAATTTCTTCTTTATCTTCTTCAACTTCTAAAGGTTCAAATATTACCATATCATATCACCTCACCCAACACAAGAAAATTTATTATTTATTACTTTTACTAAACTGTTTAAATAATGCATTTGGAAAGTTTTTAATATGAAATATTACTAACCCAATTAGTTATGAAAAAAACAATCGCTCTCTTAACAATCATTTTTCTTAGCGGTTGCATCACTGACAGCACAATTATTGAAAAAACAACAGTTCAATCAGGCGATAGCGTGAACGTGAATTACACTGGAACACTTATTAATGGAACAATTTTTGACTCAGGCTCATTTTCTTTCATAGTTGGTTCCGGACAAGTAATAGCTGGTTTTGATAAAGGCGTTCTTGGAATGGAAGAAGGTGAAACAAAAACTATTATAATACCACCTACTGAAGCTTACGGTGAATATTCAAACGTGCCAATAACAGCACCTTTTGACGTTATTAACAGCAGTGTATTCAACAATGGTGGAATTAACGCAGATGTTGGTATTTTAATATATTTAATAACTACCAATGGTGACCAAATTCTTGGTCGAATAACAAGCATTGAAAACGGAACTGTTAAAATAGTTCAAGAAAAAAACCACGCCCTGCAAGGGGAGACACTAGTTTTTGAAATAACAATAAATAATATAGAATGATAACATAAGTTGAAAAAATCGTTAAAAAAGAATGCAATAAAGAAGACTGGAAATACCACATTCAATTAGTTAGACATTACTCACTAAAACTTGCTAAAATATTAAATGCTGATTTAGAAATAGTTGAGATATCAGCGTTACTGCATGATATTGGTCGAATAAAGTTTGGTCCAGAAAATCATGAAATAACCGGAGCAAACGAATCAGTAAAAATTCTTGAAAAGTTAAATTATTCAACAGAAAAAATTGATAAAGTTAAACACTGCGTTGAAGCGCATAGAGGTGATGGAAGCATAACACCAAAAACATTGGAGGCTGAAATAGTTAATAACGCTGATGCAATGGCTCATTTTAATACTGTGCCTTTATTATTACACTTTTTTGGAAAAAGAATGTCTTTTGAAGAAAATTTGGAAACAACTTATCAAAAAATTGAGCGTGGTTGGAATAAGAAACTAACACTACCTCAAGCAAAAGAATTAGTTAAAGAACAATACAACGCAATAAAAATAGTACTTGAATCAAATAGAAAATTACTCTAAAATTTCCATCTCAATATTAACATCTTTAGGAATTGGAATTCTCATAATATAACGCAACGCGCGCTCATTAACTTGTAAGTCAATCAATCTCTTATGCACGCGCATCTCCCAAGTCTCGTAAGACTCTCTTCCAGAACCGCAAGGACTCTTACGAACAGGAACTCTCAAACGCTTAGTAGGCAAAGGAATAGGTCCGCGCATATCAATACTTGCCTTTTTAGCAATTGCTTTAATCTCATCGCAAACGCTTTCAAGCTTAGCTATATCCACGCTAAACAACTTAATCACTGCTTTACCCATAAAGCAATTTGAAAGAAAGAACCATTTAAAAAGGTTATCCTCCCAATATTAAGAATACGGGAATGAATAAGAATTCTATAACTTCCATAATAAATCACGTTGAAAAAATAGTTAAAAAAGATTACTCTGGAGAACTCCATCATGGCTGGGCGCATCTCAATCGTGTTAGGAATTACGCTGTTTACATAGCTGAAAAAGAAGGTGCGGATGCGTTCATCGTTGAGCTTGCAGCATTAATGCATGACATTGCTAAAATCAAGTATGGTTCAACAGTGAAAAATCATGCTAAGAAAGGCGCATTGATGGCGGGGATAATACTTGAAAAATTGGATTTAGATAATAATACAATCAAAAAAGTTTGTAGTTGTATTAACACACATAGTAGAAGAGAACCGCCTAAACCAAAAACATTAGAAGAGAAATGTTTGTTTGACGCTGATGGATTAGAATTAGTTGGTACAGTTGGCATTCTTAGAACCGCGTTGTACGCGGCTTATTATGATAAAACATGGAACGATATGCTTAGAAAAGTAGGTAGTCGGATAAGCAAAGCAAAATTTTACACCAGCACTGGTAAAAAGATTGCGAAAAAAAGAATTAAATTTGTCAAAAAATTTTACGAAAAAATGGAATTAGAACTAAACTGGAAAAAAGAAAATAAAAAAAAGAAAGATTAAAGGAAAAAAAATTACTTTTTCCTTTCTTCTAAAACTTTTGTGCAAATACCTGCAGCAACAGTCTGACCCATGTCACGAATAGCGAAAGACGCTAATTGAGGAACCTTACCCCTCTCTTCCATGACCATAGGCTTAGTAGGCTCAACTTCAATAACTGCGGCGTCACCGTTCTTCAAGAACTCAGGGTTCTCTTCTTTAGTAGCGCCAGTTTTTGGGTCAAGCTTTTTAACTAACTTAGTAATCTTACAAGCCACTTGCGATGTGTGCGCGTGGAATACAGGAGTGTAACCTGCTGTAAGCACTGTAGGATGTCTTAACACAAAAATTCTTGCTTCGAAACGTTTAGCAACAGTAGGCGGACTGCCCGCGTCACCAACAACATCACCTTTTCTAATATCATTCTTGCCAACTCCACGAACAACAAAACCAATGTTATCCCCCGGCTCAGCTGAACTTATTTGCTCATGATGCATTTCAATGCTCTTAACCTCACCGTGCACGTTACTTGGTTGGAAAATGATTTTCTGATCCTTCTTCATAACGCCAGTCTCAATTTTTCCAACTGGAACAGTTCCAATACCTGAAACACTATACACGTCTTGAACTGGAAGTCTTAACGGTAATGTAACAGGTTTTTCAGGTTGCGCTAACTTATCTAAAGCATCTTTAAGCGTACTGCCCTTAAACCATCCTAACTTATCAGATTTAGCAGCGATATTATCACCACCAATAGCTGAAGTTGGAACGAATTGAACTTTATCCATGCTATAGCCAACACCTTTCAATAATTCTTCCATATTTTTCTTAACTTCATTGAATTTAGCTTCATCATAGTTTATAGTATCAATTTTGTTAACAGCTATAATTAACTGACCAATACCCAATACTCTTGCAAGATAAGCATGTTCCCTAGTTTGCTCTTGAGCACCGTCTTTAGCTGAAACAACAAGAACTGCAGCGTCAGCTTGTGATGCACCAGTAATCATGTTTTTAACAAAATCCTTGTGACCTGGAGCGTCAATAATTGTGAACTCGTACTTTTGAGTGTCAAACTTCTTATGAGCTAAGCCAATTGTAACTCCACGTTTTCTTTCCTCTTTTGTCAAATCAACAGCGTAAGCATACTCCCAAGTACCTTTACCATACTCTTCAGCCTCTGCTTTAAACTTCTCTAATTGCTGTTTTGAAACAACTCCTGTTTCTACAAATAATCTTCCGATTAAAGTTGATTTTCCATGGTCAATGTGACCGATGAAAATCAAATTAATGTGCGGTTTTTCTTTTACCATTTTATCAATTCACCTTCATACGTTTAATATTATAATTTATCTTAAACACACAAAAAAATAGCTCTTTTTAAAGGTTTCTAAAAAAACGGCTTTGCACAAAAAGTAATTGTTGTATACCACATGTTGGTTCTTCATTAAGTAGAGAACCAGACCTGTAGTGCTTGCACACC
>JAAOXS010000014.1 GCA_018220985.1 Nanobdellota archaeon | reverse complement strand
TGGTGATGATGGTGGTGGTACTGGTGATGATGGTGGTGCAACAGTACCTGTAGTGATTATTCAAGAAGCTGGAGGTGGTGCGGGGGGTGTGACATTTGAGCCTGCGCCAGAGCCTGATGTTTACCCGTCAGATTATGTTGTTTCAAAGTCTTCAATAGAATTTGAACTTACGCCAGGCGATTTCAAAATAGCGTCAATAGATATAACAAATAATAAGATATTTTCTGTAAGTGGAACAATTAGTGTTAGAGGTGATGTGTGGCAGCATGTGCAAATAGAGGAAACGAGTTTTACAATTCCAGCTAAATCAACAAAAACAGTTAAAATCAAGTATTATACTTTGCCAGCTACGCGTACTGGAACTTACACAGGGGATATTACGCTTACATTGGGTGATGTTGAGAGAACTGTTCCTACAACTTTAAAAGTTGTTCCTAGAAAGGAAGCGTTACTTGACGTTAAAATAGCTACTCTATTGCCTGAAGTTGGGCCTGGTGATAATTTGAAATTTAAGATTTCATTGTTCAATCTTGGTGAAACAAAGAAAGTTGATGTTTGGATTAATTATACAATAACAAATGCTGAAACTGGCGAGTTTATTATTATTCGTGAAGAAACTCTCGCTTTAGAAAATACTTTGGATTTATCTAAAGAGGAGAAAATACCTTTAACAACTGCTCCGGGTATTTACATAATTGAAGCCGTCGCGCATTATGATGATAGAATTGCAAGCAGTCTTACTTCATTTACTGTTGTTGAAACACCGTTCATATTATTGTTTATTAGGTTTATCATAAGTAGTTGGATTACTTATTTACTAATCTCTGGTATTGTTGGATTAATAGTGTTCAGAAAGGTTTACGCTGTTTACAAAACTCGTTCGCTCGCGCACGCAAAATACGTGTTCCCTGTTGACCATTCTAAAATGCCTAAGCCCGGGCCTCGAACTTTGTTTTTGGGTAGAATTGCTGAGAGTGATAAATTTGCGCATCTTGAAATGGATCAGTTAATGGTTCACGCTCTTGCAGCTGGTGGAACTGGTAGTGGTAAAACTTTTAGCATAATGGGCTGGATTGAGGACGTGTTGGATAATGACGTGCCAGTTATTGTTTTCGATCCTACTCTTCAGTGGACAGGGTTTACTCAAAAACTTGAAGATGAGAATTTGTACGCGTTATACCCTAAATTCGGCATGAAAAAAGAGGATGCTAAACGTTACAAAGTTGAAATAATAGATGTTGAAAACGCTGATATGAAAATTGATATTAAACAATTTTTGGATGAAAAGAATAAAGGAACAATGTTCATTTTTACCATGAATAAGTTGAAAGGCGGTGATTTAGATAAGTTTGTTCAGAACACTATTGGAAGCGTTTTCGACGCTCAACTTGACGAGTCCAAACAATTGCGTTTGGAAATTGTTTATGATGAGGTTCACAGGCTTTTGCCAAAGTATGGTGGTAAGGGTGGTTACACTGCTTTGGAAAGAGGTGCGCGTGAGTTCCGTAAGTGGGGTGTGGGTATAATCATGATTTCACAGGTTTTGATTGATTTTAGAGGGGCGATTCGTGCTAACATTGGCAGTGAGGTTCAATTACGTACAAAGTATGAGGGTGATATTAATAGGGTTAAACAAAAGTATGGTGTGGTGTATTCTGATTACATTGCAAAAATGGAAGTTGGTACTGGTTTATTCCAAAATCCTAAGTACAATAATGGAAAGCCTTATTTCATAACTTTCAAGCCAATAAAACATGGTGTGCGAAGGTTAACTGATGTGCAATTACAGGATTACTTCCGTGTTGGTAAGACTAAGCGTGCTTTGGAAAGTAGGATAACTCAATTAAAAGCTAAGGGAGTAAATACTTATGATGTTGAATTAGAATTCAAACTTGCTGTTGGTAAAATGAGGGACAGTCAATTGAAAATGGCTGAAACATATTTCACTTCAGTTGATAAAACGTTAAAGGGTTTAGGGGGGTGAATAAACTAAATGATTGAACTGCCTTTCATTAAGAAAAAAGAGGATAATTTTGAGGATGTTAAGGAGGATGTTTTTGTTGATAAAGCTCCAAAACGTTTATTGCAAAAAATTCATAGTTTTGAGCAGAAATTTTTAGAAAAAAAGGATTCTGAAAGCATTGAAAGAAAAGAAAATTTAAGAAAGAGTGTTGAATTGCGTGATTCACCAATTCTCCGAGAGCTTGAAGAACAGCATAGTAAAGGTTTGATTTCAAGTAAGAGTTATGAAGAAGTGTTGAACGCTTTCAAAAGTCTTAAAACTCTAAAAGCGCCTAAAGAAAGTATGGGTGAGGAAACTAAAGAAATAGAACTTTCTAATACTGAATCTGAAAAGAAAAAAGAGGACACTGAAGATTCGAAATCTGATGAAAAAAATGTAAAAAAACAAGACGAAAGTGTGAAAGAGGATACTAAACCCTCCGAACCTGAAAAAGAGAAAAAATCAGATGAAGAGAAAGATGAAAAAAAGGATTCTGAGCAAAAAGAAGAAAAACCTAAAAAGAAAAGTGATGTTGATGAGGATTATACTGGTTTAGGTCCTTTAAACGCTTTAAGAAAGCTTTTGAAAAACGTTTATGCAAAAAACCAGAAAGAAAAAGCTTACTGGAGTCGTGCAGGTAATTTTTTCTTCCCATTAGACACGACGCTTTCAGAAATTAATTCTATTCTAAGCCAGAATGGCTTAATGTCCATTGAGTTAGATGTTTTAAAAAAGTATTTGGACACGCTTGGTTTTATTGATGGGACAAGCATTGTTGACATGCCTGTTAAAACTCCTGATATGGAGAAAGAAGAGTCACGAACAATTATGGAATTCACACCTCAAGCTTTGGAGAAAATAAATTCTGAGGACGAATTAGAAGAACCTGACCAGAAAGGTAAAAAAACAACTGCTGAACCTGCCGTAGCAACTCAAGCTATACCTCAAGCAACCACTCCTGCTCAACCAGCAACACCTCTTCCTTCAGCTCCTGTTTCAGCACCCGCTCCCACTGTTGAATCTGTTTCTTCAATGCCATCTGATAAAATGATTGAGTATGAAAAAGCATTTGAGGAATTAAGAACGAAAATTTTGTCTGCTGAAGAGCGTTTTAAAGGTTTGAATGAGAAATTAGATGGTTTTTCTGAAAGATTAAGTGAGGTTAAGGGGCAAGTAACCACTCGTGAAAAGAGTTTTGGTGAAATGCAATTAAAAATTGAAACGTTAAACGCGAATGTTGCTGAAATAAACCCGCAAACTATTGCAAAGTTTGAGCGTGAAACAACTAATCGTTTAAGTGGTATTGATAATTCTTTTAAAACATTGGAAGGGACTGTTACTGATTTGCTTAAAAAGTTTGATAAAATTTCAGAGGTTTTTGAGGATTTGCGTAATTTAAAACTATTAATTGATGTTGGTAAGGATGTTGGTGAGAAATTAATTAAGATTGAGGATGCTGAAAAAATAATTCAAAGACTTGCGAACAAGGTTGAGGATATGTATTTGCAAGTTGAACGAAAATTTTCTGATTTGCCCGTTTTCGTTGATAAAGTTAATCGTATTGATGGTTTATCTTTTGAATTATTGCAAGCAATGGATAATTTAAAAACGAGAATGGCTGATTACACGTCAAAAACGGAATTAGCCGAGTTTAAAGCGAAAATGGATAATAAATTTTCCCGCGTTGAAGATGAGATTGACATGGTCAGTGATAAGGAATTAACTGGCAGTGATAGGGATTATTTTGCTGAAGTTCTTGATTTAATTAATGAGAAGGAAGAATTGTTAAAACATGATCTGAGAATACTTAATGAGCAGTATGACGATGCTTTAATTTCTGAAAAAGCGTATAACGAGTTAAGACGCATAAAAGATGAGAAAAAACGTTCTTTTGAGGAATTAGAAGGTAAAATCATCTCCGTTCTTGATAGGGGGAGAACTGATAGGCGTGATTTGGAAATGCTTTACAGGCAGTGCAATGATTTTACTGGTAAAAAAGTAAGAAAACCAGTTAAAACTGGGGAAGAACCAAAACCTGAAGAGAAAACAGGGGAAAACGCGCCTGCAGAAGTAAAACCTGCTGAAACGCTAACTGAACAAGTAATTCCAGCGCCAAGTGCTGCACCGCCAACACCTGTTGAAGCTCCAAAACCTATTGAAACACCTGCTGAAAACCCGAAAACAGAGAAAACACATGTTCAAACACCTTCCGAACCTCAGAAACCTGAAGAAAAAACTGAAGAAAAAAGCTCGGAACCTTCCGAACCTGCTGATAAACCATCTGAACCTCCTAAAAATGAAGAGAACTTAACTGAGAACAAACCTGAAGAAACAAAATCTTCTGATAAATCTGCTGAGAAAACTGAAGAATCTTCAGAACCTGTTAAAAAACAGATAAGTGAAGAAAAAGCGGAGAAACCAATTGAAGAACTTGAAAAAGAAGTTAAACAAGAAGAGAAATCTATTCCAGAACCTGTTCAGAAAGAAATTGAAGATGTTCAGAAAGATGAAGTGAAAAAAGAGGAAAAAGTGGAGAGTGTTGAGAAAAAAACAGAAGCTAATCTTGGTCCTCCTGGAAAAGTTGTTAAATACGTAACTTTCAGCAAGAATGAACCTGATAAGTTAACAAAACCTGAAATAAAAAAGAATGTTGAATATGAAAGTCATGTTACTGGGGATGTTAAAGATATACTTGTAAACTTGCATAGATTACGCCAAGAATATGAGCCTGGCAATTATTCTCTTGCAAGTTTTGATGATGCTAAGCAAAAATTAATTAAAAAACCATAAATTGCTGTATTGTGTTCAAAAAACACATTAATTATTTGTTTGAAGTCACGCGGTGCTGACAATTTGTGCATCTATATACTTTTTTTCGTTTTCCAGTCTTGGTTTTGATTTCACCAGACTCAACCATATCACCACCACACTTTTCACATATGGTGGGTTTTTCAGACACAATAAAACTAAGTATTCCCATTACACATGTATTTAAAAAACACATCATTAAATTCTTTGCGTTTTATAAGGGTTTAAATAAACTGTGTCAATTCAACACATATCTTTTGCTGTTTGGAGCTTGAAAACGTCTTCTTCGGAACCCGTTTGAACTGTTTGTTAAGGTAAGCCTTATATTTTCCAAGTTTGTTGTATATTTTGAACACATGAAAGAGCAAACGCTTAGATTGCTTGAAGAAGCTGAATCTTCAGAATTAAAGCTTAATTTGATTACTGGTAATGTTTGGTTGAAATTCAAGAATGGTTATGAGGATGGACTTGACGAGCCTTCTGGAACTTTCCGTTTAGAATCCCTTCCAAAAGAGCATTTAGGGCTTTTAAAAGGTGGTTTGACTTCCAAGTTATTTTACTTGTTTTTGCTTAGACCTCACAATAAATATACTCTTGCTCAGACGTATTATAACAAAAAAACCAACTTAGCGAGGAGTAGGTTGGATAAATCGCTTGTTCGCCTTGAAAAAACAGGTTTATTGCGTAGTTTGTCATGGGATCCTGTTTTCAAAAAGTCTTATGGTTTAACTGGTAGGAGTCGTTACATTTACACTGCTGATTTCTCTTTACTTCTTGATTTATGGTTAAGTGAGGGTGAAGAATTGAAGTGGGAGTATTATTTTTTAAAGTCATTTTTTAAAACAGTTAATTTAAGCAAGTTGTTTTTGGAGTGGGATACGAAAGAGGTTAGAAAAAGGGATATTGATATTGTAGAGCTTTTCAAGAGTAAATTCTTCACTTTACTAACTCTTGCTTTGTTTTCCCGTTTAAAATATGGTCAAGCATGGGAATCCATTGTTAAAACAACTGAAAATAATTTTGTCAGTTTGCTTAAAAAAACTGGTTTTTTATTGCAATACGTTGACCCTATATCGACAACTTCTTATTTATTAACTAAACTTGTGCAAAGTCTTACTCCTGCTATGATGGATGAAATGGAAGTTTTTTTAAGGCGTTTTTACGGGGAGCAATTCGAACCCATTTTTCATACAGTGGTGCTGTTTCTTTACTTACCTGCACCTTTGATTGAGGACTTGATTAGCAAGTTACTTTTGTTTTAGAGTAATCTTTTTAAAGTATTATTTGTTTGTATTTTTTCACACATGAAAGATAAATGGTTTTACATGAAAGATAAATGGTTTTACATAGCAATTCTTTTAGGTTGTGTTTTTGTAGGTAGTATTTTAACACAGGGGTTTAGCGTTAATCCATTAACTGGCTTCGCTACTAAGGAATTGCATCCAAATAGAAGTGTTAAAGTTGATTTTTTTGTTATGAGTTTTTGCCCTTTTGGTTCTCAAGCAGAGGAAATTTTAAAACCAGTTTATGACGTTTTCAAGAATGACGTTCTTTTTGAGCCTCATTTCGTTATTTATTCTAATTATCAGAGTGGTTTTCCTAATTATTGTATTGATGAAGAGAATGTTTATTGTTCTATGCATGGTATTAGTGAATTGAATGAAGGAGTCCGTCAGTTGTGCATTTGGCAGTATTATGATGAGGATACGTGGTGGGACTATGTTGGTTGTATTAATAGTGAGTGTTCTTCAGCTAATGTTGAGGAATGCTGGTCTGGTTGTGCTGTGAAAACAGGTGTTAATGTTAATAAAATCCAAACTTGCCTTGACACGGAAGCTATTGATTTATTAAGTGTTGATAAGGCTCTTGGCGATTCTTTGGAAGTTAGGGGTTCTCCAACACTATTCTTTAATGGGGTTTCGTATCAAGGTGTTAGGAGTGTTGATGGTTATAAGCAGGCTATTTGTTCTATTGACTCTTCTTTAAGTGGCTGTTCTGAAATTATTGAAAGTATTACTTCAGAAGTTAATGGGGGTTGTGAAGTATGAGTGATAGTCCTATTATCGAATTTAAGGATGATAAGCCTGAAAAAAAGGTTGAAGAAGTTAAAGAAATTAAAGAAGAAATTGTTAAGCCTGAAATTGTTAAGCCTGCTGAAACTCCTTTTGATAGAAAACCAAAAATTAAAAAAGATAAATTTATTGCTCGTGATGGTGAAGATTTGGTTTTCAATTTTCCGTCTAACATGTGGTTTTACACTTCTATCTTGCTTGTTTTCTTGATTGGAGCTAGTGTTGTAACTCACGGTTTTAATGATGTTACTGGTTATTTCACTGGAGTTGATAATACTGAAACGCCTGTTTCTGTTGTTCCTGTTATTAGTCCTGTTAACATTATTCGTTTAACTGATGTTTCCTGTGCGGATTGTTCGCCTCTTGACATTCATAATTCGGTTTTAGGTCAAGTTGGTGTTAATATTGGTGTTGTTGAAGAGTATGATTTGAACTCTGCTGAAGGCAGGGCATTAATTGATAAGTATTCTATTACTGAGGTTCCTGTTGTTTTAATTTCTCCTGTGTTAGTGTCGAATTATTCTCAAATTTTCACTGATGTTTACGCTCAGATTGGTAGTGTGGAAAGTGATGGTTGGTACGTTTTTAGAGGTAATTCCATTATTACAGGTTTTATTTATAGGGATTTAATCACTGGTGAAATCACAGGCTATCCTTTACCGGGTAATTTTTTGAAAACAGGTGATGACGTGTGCGTTGAAGATGGTAAGCCCGTTGTTTACTTATTTAGTGGCACTACGTGTGTTTATTGTACTTGGGAGAGACCTGTTTTTGTGAACGCGACTTCACAGTTCGGTGAATGGATAGATTATGATGGTGGTAATAGTTTTGTTGAAGCTAGTTTTGAAAGTGATTACGTTGTTGTTCACGCTGTTGAAATAGATGTTGAAACAGAGTCTCCTCATTTATCTGTTATGAGCAAGTATGGTGGTTCTGGCACACCCTTTTTTGTTCTTGGTTGTTCTTATATGCGTCCGGGTGCTGGAACAGCTATTGGTGAGGAAGCTGAGTTTGAAGTTTTGACTGCTGGTATTTGCGCTCTTACTGGCGGAGAGCCAGTTGAAGTTTGTGACGCCGTTAGTGATGTTTCAGCTCAATTCAAGTAATTTTACTAAAATTTTAAATAGTTAACAATCAACTAATTTGTTTTATGGAAATAACTCAAGTAATGGTTTTGGAAGTGTTCGCTAAGTTTTTAATCATAATTCTAACATTTATTGGCGCTAAAATTTTTAAAAGGTTTTTCGGTAATTATTTAGAAAGAATGGATAAAATGGCTGAAAAGAATGGGATTAAGCAATTAGATTTAACTGAGCATACAATACAATTATTAAAAACGATTTTCGGTTACGCTGCTTACATGATTGCTGGAATAATATCCCTTTACGTTCTTGGTCTTAAGGATATAATTTTCGCTTTCATTACGAGCGCGGGAATCATGGGCATGGCTGTTGGTTTTGCAAGTAAAGACTTGGTTGCGAATGTGATAAGCGGAATACTCGTCATATTTGACAGACCTTTTGAAATAGGGGATTCAATAGAGATAGGTAAGGTTAAAGGGAAAGTTAAAGAAATAACAATACGCTCAACGAAAGTTGAAACATCTGATGGAAAAATTGTTAGCGTGCCAAATGCTAAGCTTGCAACGGATTACATCATTAATTATTCTAAGAATAAGCGCAGACGTGTTGATTTAAAAATTGACATTGATATTGATTCTGATTTGAAAAAAGCCATGAAAATAATTGATAAAATAGTTGATAATATTAAGTGGAAGAGTAAGAGTAAAGGCGCGTCAATAACCATTGCTGACGTTACTAAAGATGGCGTAATAATTTCTGTAAATGTTTGGACGAGTAACAAAGGTTTAGGAGCGAAAAAAACTGAATTATTCACTGAACTTACGAGTTCGTTGAAAAAAGCTAAAATTCATTTTTCAGTTCCGAGACGTTTGAATGTTCAGCGTTGAAATTATTTTTTCAACAATTTGTTCAGGACTTATTTTTGACGTGTTAATGATTAAATCAGCTTCTTCTTTTTGATTGAAATAATCGAATCCGTAAATTTTTTGCCATTCTTTTCTTTCTTTTTCTTCGCGTTCTAAAATAAGTTTTTCAGCGGTTTGTTGGTTTATACTATCTCTTTTTGATGTTCTTTTAGCTCGAATTTGTAAGGATGCTTCAAGCCATACTCGTAAATCACTTTTTTTAACAAGTTTTACTGCTAATTTGCCATCAATAACTATATTGTCTTTTCTTGCAAGGTTGTTGGATAATTCATCTAATATGTTATGCAATTCTTTACTTTTCCCAAGTGGCGTTTTCCAGAATGATGTTACCGCGTTAGAGTCATTTGTCGCTGATAAGAGTGGTATTTCCAATTTTTTTTCTTCACATAATTCTTTAAGAAGAGGGTAGTAGTATTGTTTTTTCACAATTCCTAATCCTATGTCTTTGAATACGCGTCCAGGGCTGAAATGTTTTATTCCCAATTTTTTCGCTAATAATTTCGCAGTTGTCGAACTGCCCGCGCCCGGTTTTTCGGAAATACTTATTACAGTCATTGTTGAGGTATTATTAGGTTTAACTAATAAAAATAAGTATCTATGATTATGATTATAATTAGTAAGTTTTAAAAACATTAAATCAGGGTTTATTACTTACTAATGAATTGCTCGAATTGTAATAAAAAATTTGAAAACGGTTGGAATTACTGTGCGTACTGCGGTGAAGAGAAGCGTGGATTTTTCAGAAATCCTTTCAAGGGCTTCTCTAACAAATTGTTCATGAAATCTTTTGATAAAATGTTCAAACAAGTTTTCGATTCTTTTTCTTTTAATGATGAGAACTTTTCTTTTGGGGATTCTAAAAATTTTGTTATTAAAATGAGTAATTTAGATGGTGGTGGCACACCAGACATTAAAGTTTATGATGAAAGTGCGAAAATTCCTGTTTCAGAACATGTTATTTCAGAGCCTGTTCTTAAAAAATCTGGCCGTGCTTTAAAGAATGTTGAGGAGCCTGAAGCAAGTGTTAGGGGTGTTGGTAATTCTGTTTTTGTAGAATTAAAAATTCCTCACGTTAAATCAATTAATGATGTTGAAATAATAAAGTTAGGTGAGAGTATTGAAGTGCGCGCTTTTGGCAGGGGTAAGAGTTATTTTAAAGTGATTTCCGTTCCTGACGAGTCTAAAATTCTTAAAAAAGAATTACGTGGCGGTAAATTATTTGTTGAAATAGGATAAGTTTTTTAATGTTTAATTACCATTTAATTTTTAATATGAGATCAGCATTTTTTGCAATCGCGTTTTTAGTGGCTGTTTCTTCTGTTTTCGCTTATTGCGGTGATGGAGTGTGTAACACTGTTGCAGGCGAGTCGCGCAGTAGTTGTTGTGAAGATTGCGCTTGCAGTTCAAGCATGGTTTGTTTGGAAAATGGGGACTGTGGTTTCGCGCAGGAAGAATTGCAAATTACTGGTAAAGCAGTTACGCGTCTTTACGGTTTTGACGGTTGGTTCGCAGCATTAGTTGCTGCAATGGCTGTTGGCGTGCTTGTGCTTTATAAGTTAAGAACGTAATTTATTTTTTGTTTTTTTGTTTTTTATTTATGTTTAATACCTGAGAAAAGCGCCTATTCCACCGAATTTTAAGAACTCTTCACCTTTCCCGTGTTGCGAGCTTATTATTTCTATTTTCCCGCTTAATTCTTCGTTTTTTTCAATTATGTTTCTTATTTCTTCGTTTTTTAATAATTCATCACTTATTAGTAATGTTTCAACAGCGCCAGTCATTGTTTTTTCTTTTACAATTTTTAATCCGTAGATTGTTTTAGAATTTTTTTTCCCTATTTTTTCAAAAAACAAATTTATTATTCCTGTTTCTTTGCTTACTTCTTCTTCAGCTAGTATTTTGCCTGTTTCGTCGCGATTAATTATTTCTTGCAATCCTCTTTGTGTTGTGTTGGATACTTTGCAATAGTGTGTTTTCTTTTTTAGAATGTCTGGCATTATTTTTTTTACGTGTTCATTCATGAATCCTGTTGAGCCAATTATGATTATTCCTGGTTGTTCTTGTTTGTTTAATTCTTCTAATTTTTTAGCGTATTCTTTCAAGTACTTTTTTTGATTGTTCTCCGTTTTTTTTATTTCTCTTTCATTTATGTTTTCTTCAAAACTGCCTAATCTTCTTATTTTGTTTTTTTCTAGTATTCCGAAATGAGCTTCTCCGTAATCAATTACGCTTAGTGCGATTTTTGTTTTTCTCGTTTTCACTGCTTTTTTTAGTATTTCTTCATCGGTTTTCACTATTTTTTTTGTAATGGTGATTTTACTTCCTTGTTCCACTGTTAGTGAGTGGTAGCTGCCAAGTGGCACGTCATCACTGTTAGTCCACGTTATTTTTCCTTTAAATCGTAAGTTGTTCGTACCAAAAATTGTTTGTTCAAGAACTATTTCTATTACGTATTTTTTTTTGACTGTTTCTTCTTTACGTCCTTTTTTGGTTTTTCTGTAAGAAACAGTTTTTATTTTATCGCCGGCGTTCACTAATTTATCTAAATAGTAATAATCTTCATTATCGTCTATCACTATTTTTAGCGTGTTGTGTTTTTTGTCTTTAAGTAAGACTTTCATAATAACTTATTTAGCGCTTGTTTTTAATAAGTTTTTTATATGTGTTTTTGTCAGTTATATTACTGAGATGAGGAAATTTTTATTTTTGAGTTTGGTTTTTTTTGTGAGTTCTGGTTTTGCAGTAACTTATTCTCATGATATTTCTTCTTCAAGCGGTTTGATTTTCGATCAGGTTAGTGGTAGTGATTTAATTCCAGATTATGATTATTATATGTATGATGATGTAATTCCATTATTAATAAAATTGTATTATGTGGCGTCTAATGGTAGTTATGATATGTTTTATGTTTTAGATCCTGAATCTAACAATTTTGAACTTATGTTTTATAGTGGTGGTTTGTTAGATCCTTTTGATGAGGGTGTATATTACTATGTACCTGCACAAACTTGTTCAATGAGTTTACCACCATCTTCTTGTACGTGGCTGGAATGGGGTGGAAATTACACTACTCCTTCTGGTTTGATTGTGAATGAAACTTTTTACGAAATGGATTTGGAAACGGGTTGGTTTAAAGCTATTTATAAACTTTCAAAAACAATTTCTGAGCCTGTTGTTTGCGGTGATTCAGTGTGTGATGGTAATGAAACTTGCGCTTCTTGTGTTAGTGATTGTGCTTGTGATGGTAATTATTTCTGTAATGACTCGTCTCAAACTTGTCAATTAAGTGAGGCTGGTGTGTGTGGTAATGATATTGTTGAATCTGGCGAGGATTGCGATGGAGTAGTTAGTCCTTGTTGTAGTGGTTGTGGTTTTAGTAATTTGGTTTATTGTTCTAATCTTTGCACTTGTGAAAACATTGAATGTATTGACACTGATAGTGGTAATGTTAAAACAGTTAAAGGGCAAACTTATTTGAACACTAATGTTGATGGGGGTTATACTGACTATTGTTCAGGAACAACATTATACGAGTATTATTGTACTGGTGCATCTATTACTGCTACAACACTTAGCTGTGATTCAGGTCAATCATGTGTTGACGGTGCGTGCATAATTGTTTCAGATACATGTGGTGATAATGTTTGTAATTCTTCGCTTGATGAAACTTGTAGTTCTTGTGTTGTTGATTGTGGATGTGATTTGGGCTATACTTGTTCAGATGGAACATGTATTGTTGAAAATAATATAGTAAATAATAATTCTGAAATAGAAGATATATGTGGTGATAATGTTTGTAATTCTTCGCTTGATGAAACTTGCGGTTCTTGTGTTCTTGATTGCGGGTGCAGTTCTGGTTACACGTGCTCAAGTGAGGGGGTTTGTGTAATTGAAAGTGATGTTGTTGGTGATTTAGAAGATGCATGCGGTGATGGTGTGTGCAATATCAACGAAAATTGTTCTTCTTGCGTGCAAGATTGTAATGATTGTGTTACGACAATTTCTAATGGGTATAAGATTTATCCTGTTGAAAGTGATGTTGATTATTGCATTAATTCACGTGGAGTGACTTATCCAACTATTGGTGATGGAAGTGCGAACTGGTTTGTTTGGGGCGGTTGCTCTAATTATAAGATTTACGAAACTCTTCAAAACGAATCTATTAAATTATATTATTACACTGATGCTTATGTTTGTACAAACCCAGATTTCGAAATTTACGAGTTTAATGGCGCGTTTTGGGTTAAGAAAACAGAATATAATAATCCAAATCAGAAAAGTTATTCTGGTGATATTTATTACACGCCTAAAACTTCAAAAATTAAAATCAAAACAAGTAATTGTTTTTACTTAAATATTTATCAAGGAGTAACATCCCAAGAAAATATTATTGATGGAGAAGATATTTCTTTAGAAGTAAATCCTTTAGGAAATGTAAATGATTCTTTAACAAGTGAGGATGTTAATGTGACAGAAGAGATTGTTGAAGATGAAACAATGGAAACTGATGAGGTTTTTGAAGAAGATGAAACTCACACATTGCAAATTAGAGCTGTTAAATCTGAAGAGAACACTCTTCAAAAAGAATATTCTATTAACGAGGTTAAACTAAAACTTGCAGAGATTATTCTTAAAATTGAAACAGTTCAAATAAAAGTTAACATTATTAAAAATAAAACGTTAAACATTGCTAACCATTATTCAGTAGATACATCTGCTTACATGCATTGGAATTTTATTAGTAATAAATTAGGAGAAGTTAATTCTGATTTAACAAGGATAAAATTGGATATTCGTAATGTTAAGGATATTGCTACAATTAATGATTTATTAGTTATAAAGAATGGTTTGATAGGTGTTTTTGAAAATTTTATGACTGTTATTGATTACATTATTGAAGGTGAAAGTTTATGAAATGGTTAATATTGTTGGTTTTAGTCTTGTTTATTTCGGGTTGCGTGACTTCAAGCTCTGAACAAATAATTGAAAATGAAACTGTTATTGAAGAGATAGGTGATGTTTCTTCTGATATTAGTAGTGTTGGTAGTGATTTATCAGATATAATAACTGATATATGATTTGATACTTTTTGTTCATTAAGTTTATAAATCTTTAATTGTTTTGATTTTGAATACTCGTTTTTAACTGGGCGAATAATTTTTAGTGAGTGCTATGTGTGGAATAATTGGTTATGTTGGTCAGGAACAAGCTTCAAAAATTTTGACGCGGGGTTTGAAAAGACTGGAGTATCGAGGTTATGATTCTTGCGGTATTGCAGTTTTAAAAAATCCTGATATACATGTTCTTAAGGGTATTGGAAGCGTTGGAAAAGTTTGTGAGGAGAAACGTTTTGAAAACGTTGAGGGTAATATTGGGATTTCTCATACGCGTTGGGCAACGCATGGTGGTGTTACTGATGAAAACACGCATCCTCACACATCGTGTAGTGGGGATATAGCTATTGTTCATAATGGCATTATTGAAAATTTTGTTGAATTAAAAAAAGAATTGAAAAATCATGTTTTCAAGAGCGAGACAGACAGTGAAGTAATAGCTCATTTAATAGAGGAATTTTATGATGGTGATTTTGTGCAAGCAGTTTTCAAAACTGCTTTAAAACTTAAAGGTTCGTTCGCGTTCATTGCAATGCACGTTAAGGAAAAAATGCTTGTAGCATGCAGGAAGGAAAGTCCTTTAGTGACTGGTATTGGTGAGAACGAGTTTTTCATAGCTTCGGATACGTTATCGTTTAGTAATAAAACGCGTAACGTGGTTTTTATGAGTGACGGTGAAGCTGTTGTGGTGAAAAATGGTGGGGCTGTTTTTTACGATTTTTTTTCAGGTAAAGAAATTAAAAAAAATGTTTCAAAAGTAGCTGATGGTTCTTACGATGTTTCAAAAGGGGGTATGGATCATTTTTTGATTAAGGAAATTCACGAGCAACCTGACACGTTAAAACTTTCATTAATGCAGGATAAAAGTAAACTTATTGAAGTTGCAAGAATGATTAATTCAGCACCGCGTGTTTGCATTATTGCTTGCGGAACTTCAAGGCATGCTGCTATTGTTGGCAGGTACATTATTTCTGAAGTTACTGGTAAGTATTGTGAAGTTTACATGGCAAGCGAATTCCAATATTTTGTTGATAAGATAGGTAAGGATACGTTAATAATTGCTGTTTCGCAAAGCGGTGAGACTGCAGACGTTTTAGGTCCTGTTAGAATAGCTAAACATGCTGGATGTAAGCTTATTAGTATTGTTAATGTTGTTGGCTCGTCGCTTGATTTATTATCTGACATTAGTGTTTATTTGAACGCTGGTCCTGAGATTAGTGTTGCTTCAACTAAGGCTTTTTCAAGTCAGTTAATGATTTTTTATCAAATAGCTTATACAATGACGTACAATTTGGATGAGAAGCTTGTTGAGTTGCGTGGTTTAGTTGATAAGATTAGGGAAGTTATTGCTAATAATGAGGAAAAAACAAAGTTGTTAGCTAAAAAAATTAAGGATGAGAATGATATTTATTATATTGCTCGTGCAATTAATTTTGCAGTTGCTAGTGAGGGCGCGTTGAAGATTAAGGAGATTAGTTATATTCATGCTGAGGGAATGCCTGCTGGAGAATTAAAGCATGGTACTCTTGCTTTAATCACTGATGGCACGCCTGTTATCGCTATTGCACCTTATGATTACACTTACAGTGAGACGATTAATAATATTCATGAGGTTAAGGCGAGGGGTGGTTTCGTGATTGGGATTACTGATCATTCTAATGGTGTTTTCGATTTTGAATTATTGATTCCTAAGGTTGACCCGTTGTATTATCCTATTCTTGCAAACATTCCTTGCCAATTGTTAGCTTATTACACTGCTGTTGAGAAAGGTTGTAATGTGGATAAGCCAAGAAATCTTGCTAAATCCGTCACTGTTAAATAATTTTGTTTATTCTAAAATTTTAATTTGCCCTTTATTACTTATTTTTACAAGTCCTTTTTCTTGTATGTTGTCCAAAATTTTTTTAACTTTGATTTTTGGAATTCTTGTTTTTTTACAAATTTTTCTTAGCGGAATTTTTTTTTTGATTAAATCATAAACCTTGATTTCGTCAGGCGTCAAATTATACAATTCTTTTTTAAGTTCTTCAAACCGTCCTTGAAATCGTTTTCTGAAAATAATGTAAAAACCTGTTGTTATTAAAGCAAAAACCACTAACAAATACAAAATTTCCATTAAAAAAAATAATTTAGTTAGGACTGTTATGTGATAAGTGAAAATCATTAGTAATAATAAAATTCCAGTTCCAATAATGAACTTACCCGCGTTTTCATCTTTCATGCGTGCAATATTATTTAGAAATTATTATTTATAAACCCTTATCCTAAAACAAGAATTCCAATTCTTTATAACATTTCCATATTCAATTTCAACAATTTTTAAAAATATATACTGCAGTGTATAAATCACAATTCAATGAACGTTGTAGAAGTTAATAATTTAACTAAACTTTATCTTAAAGGAGGTAGGCGTAATCAATATTCTTTCTTAGATACTTTTCGCAGACGCTACCGTAACAAAGATTACTTCAAGGCAGTTGATAACGCATCATTTAACATAAAAAAAGGTGAAATTTTTGGCTTACTAGGACCAAACGGTGCTGGTAAAACAACAATAATAAAAATGCTCGCAACACTTGTCACGCCAGATTCAGGTAATGCTTTTGTTTACGGGCATGAAATTCAAAAAGAACCTAATGAAGTTAGGAAAAAATTAGGATTAGTACTAGCTCAAATTGGAAAAGTAGCAACTACTGTACGTCATGACTTACTCACTTACGCTAACCTTTATGACATATCTCAAAAAAAAGCAGTGGAGCGCGTTGAAGAATTATTAAAAACTCTCGGACTACTTGAAGTTAGCAATCATTCAACAGTAACGTTAAGTACGGGTTATGTTCAAAGACTTAAACTAGCTAAGAGCTTAATTCACTCACCTAAAGTATGGTTATTGGATGAGCCTACTATTGGAATGGACCCGTCAATTCAACGTAGTGTTTGGAAAAAAGTTTTGCAACTCAAAAAAGAGGAGGGGTTAAGTGTTTTGTTAACAACGCACTACATGCTAGAAGCGGAAAAATATTGTGATAGGATAGCGTTTATTTACGATGGTAAAATCGTTATGGTTAACAACATTAAAAAACTTAAAAAAATGCTTTCAAAACAGCATAGAGTTATTTTCGAAACTTTCAGAAAACATGATTTCTCAAATTTCAAATTTGAACTAAAAAAAGTCGGAGACCACAATGAAGTATTAGTTAAAAATTATGATGAAGTTAATGACGTAATGTATTACTTGAAAAAGAAAAAAATTAAACTCGCACGCTTCGAAGTCACACAACCCAGCTTAGAAGATGTTTTCTTATACTTGAATAAAGGTGCTAAAATATGAAAACGTTTCTATTAGGCGCTAAATATTCTATGATTGACAGGTGGAAAGCAGTAAGATATTTTTGGCTGGATTATAGTGCGTGGATATTTGTATGGCCTGTCGTAACTTTTTTCATGTGGTATTTTTTGGGTAAAGTGGTTGGTTCAGTATCTGACATTCAGGATTACGGTGCTTTTGTTATTACTGGAACCATGACTTGGACTTTTATGTCTAGGGGTTTTAGAAAGGTTCAGCACAAAATCAATCAGGAATTTGAACGTAAAAGATTAGCTTACATTTACGTAACTCCTTCAAGTAGGTTAGGTTATTTTTTTGGTTTCTCCCTTTTCGAATTTTTACGCGGGTTAATTGACGCGTCCATTCTCATATTTTTAATGTTCTTGTTTGGTATGAACGTGAATTTTAATGTTTTAATGCTTGTGTTAATGTTTTTACTTTCATGGTTTAGTCTTATTGGGATGTCTTACATTTTTTCAGGGATTAATCTTATGCTTGGTAGGATTGAGGCAATAACTGAAGTCGCTTTTGAAATGTTAAGATTGGTATCTGGCGTGTTTTATCCAATAACTGTTTTGCCTGGTTTTTTACAGTCTTTTTCAAAACTTCTTCCGCCTTATTACGCTGTTGAGGGTGTGAGAAAAGTAATGCTTGAAAATGCTACGTTAATAGATGTTTTACCTGAAATCAGTATTCTTTTCATTTTTGGTGTGATAACTTTATTCTTGGGTAGTTGGATGATTAAGAAAGGTGAGAATCAAATTAAGAAAGAGGGTTTGCTTTAAAAGAATTTTTTATTCTTACTGTTTGCTTCGTAAATTTTGTTTACGAAACTTGCTAGTTCATTAACAATCCAATTGTAATATTCTTTTGGGATTTTTTCGCTAACGTCTGGTATTGGGTTGTAAGCGTCAATTACGAAAGGTTTGTTTTCGCGAACTGCCCATTCAACAACGTTAAAATCTAAGTCAACTTTTTTGCAAAAAGTTAAACTCCAATCGCTTACTTTTTTGATTAGTTCTTGTGAGCAATCGTGAATAACTATTTTTCCAGCGCCAAGAGGTGCTGGTAAGTATTTTGTGACTAGTGTTTTCTCTTTTCCAACGCAAAATACGCGTAAGAACGTGTCCGCAATTATTTTTTCTTGAACTACCATTACTTCTTTTTCAGCGAATTCTTCATATTTGTTTTTTAATTCTTCAATTGAATTTATTTCAAATACGTTGCGCCAACCCCAACCCATGAGGGGTTTCATGATGATTGGGAATGAGAATTCTTTTACAATTATTTCCCAGTTAACCTTGCTTATGGCTTTTCCCAAATCCCATTCTCCAACAAAAGATGGTAGGATGAACGTTTTTGGGTGGGGGATGTTAAGTTCGTTTAGTATTGACATGTCCACGCCTTTATTTAGCACATCGCAAGAGAAAGGGTTGTTAATAACGTAAGCGTTGTTCATGCTTTGAATTTTTAGCGTAGTGCTTAAGAATTCGTTCTGCAAGCTTAATCTGTCAATGATTACTTTATAGTCATTAAAAAAAGGTGTTGGTAATTGGCGGTATTGAATCCATTGAAATGGTTTCCCTATTTTTTTTAATAAATCATTAATGAAAACAGAATTTTCGTATTCTACAACGCCTATCATAAATAAATAGATAATAAAATTAAATTAATAAGATTATTTACGCTTTTGGTTTAGGTTTTCTTCTGACCATTTTTAATTATTCACCTCTCCATTTTTATAACTCTTTTTAGTGTAATAAATACTTTGTGTTCAAGAATCAAAAAAATTATTAATATACTTTTTTTAGCTTAGTAAATGCTTAAATTTATTATTATTACGGGGGGAGTTATTTCAGGTCTTGGTAAAGGTATTGTAACTTCAAGCATTGGTAAATTATTACAAGCACGTGGTTTTAAAATTCAAATTTGCAAAATTGACCCTTACTTAAACATTGATGCTGGGACTATGCGCCCAACTGTTCATGGTGAGGTTTGGGTAACTTATGATGGCGGTGAAACCGATCAGGATTTAGGTCATTATGAACGATTCCTGAATCGGGAATTATCAAAACAAAATAATATTACGACTGGTCAGGTTTATTTGCAAGTTATTCAAAATGAGCGTTCTGGAAAGTATTTGGGCAGTGATGTTGAAATTTTTCCTCATGTGAGTGAGGAAATTAAAAGAAGAATTAAGAATGTAGCTAAAGATGATACTGATTTTATTCTTGTTGAAATTGGAGGCACTGCTGGTGATTATCAGAACATTCCTTTTCTGCAAGCTTGCAGATTACTTAAGTATGAGGAAGATTTGCCTGTTATTTTTGTTCATGTCGTGTACGTTCCAATACCTGCACATTTAGGTGAAGCGAAAACAAAGCCTGTTCAACAATCTGTTCGTTTTTTGTGGGAAATGGGCGTTGCTCCAGATATGATTGTTTGCCGTTCAGAGCGACCTGTTGATGATGTTCGTAAAAAAAAGATAAGCACTTTTTGCAATATCTCTAGTAAAAACATTTTTTCATCTCATGATGTGAAATCTGTTTACAAAGTTCCATTATTACTTGAGGAGCAAGGTATGACTTCTCAAATTTTTGAAAAATTTAATATTGAAAATGGAAAGCCTGATTTGGATTTATGGAATTCTCTTATTGAAAAAATTAATTCACCTAAGAAAAAAGTGAAAATAGGTTTGGTCGCTAAATATTTTAAAACAGGTGCTTTTTTATTACCTGATTCTTATGTGAGTGTTGTAGAATCTGTGAAACATGCTGCAACTCATTTAAGTATTGAACCTGAAATCGTGTGGTTTGATGCTTTGGAAATCGAAAAAAAACCAGAGTTATTAAGTGAAGTGGATGGCGTGATTGTTCCAGGTGGTTTTGGAAGTACTGGTATTGAGGGAAAAATACGAGCTGCAAAATACGCGCGTGAAAATAATATTCCATATTTGGGTTTGTGTTTAGGATTGCAAGTTGCAGTTATTGATTTTGCTAGAAACGTGTGCGGGTTAAAAGCTAATAGCTCTGAGTTTGATGTTGGAGCGGAACATTCAGTGATTGATATTTTACCAGAGCAGCGGGAATTATTAAAGAATAATGATTATGGCTCGTCAATGCGTTTAGGTAATTATCCTACTGTCATAAAAAAAGGTTCTAAACTTTTCGAAATTTACGGTGAGAGCATAATACTTCGCAGGCATAGGCATAGGTATGAAGTTAATCCAAAATATCATGTTTTGCTTCAAGAGAATGGATTGGTGTTTTCAGGGATTTCACCTGATGAAAAATTAGTGGAGTTCATAGAATTACCTGAGCACAAATTTTTTTTTGCAACTCAAGCTCATCCAGAGTTTTCAAGTAGTTTTGAAAAACCAGAACCCTTATTCTTGAATTTTGTTAAATCTTGCACATAATTTATTAGTTAACAATTATAATATGATTCTTGTATGGGGAAGATTTTACGACCTTGGGTCAAAATAGTGCTTACCGTATTATTCTTAGCTTTATTAATTTTTGATTTATCAGGTTCCATTACTGGTTTTTTTACTAAAAATCTTAATAACACAATTAATTTTTCTTCAGCGCGTGAAAATGGGTTGATTAACAATTCTTTCAGAATGTTATTAAACAAACCCGTTGAGTTTTTCATACCAACTAATGTTATTGAATTATTCTCTGGTGGTGGCGTTGTTTCCCCATACAATGAAACGCACAACATTATATTATTTAATGTTCTTAACGCCACCACTAGTTTTTCATACGCCATTGACGATTCTAAATTAATAAATTACAGCCATTCTTCAATTATTGTAGAGAAACCTGTTAATTGGATTGCAAGAGTTAAAGCTTTTAATGAAACTTTCGCTTTGAAAAAAGTTCCTGAAGGAGCAGTTAATATTTCACTTGTCAGGTTTAATGATTATTTTGAAATTGTGTATTCCACTCCAGCACCTGTTAAGAAGGAATTTTTGTTAATTAATAATTCCAACTTAGTTAAAAACGTGTTAGTTAGTTCTGTTTTTGAAGGTTATGAAAACGTTTCTGTTAGCACTAATGTTCCAACTAAAACAAGATTTAGAATTTATGAAATTAGTAACAATTCCCCCGTTGACATCACTAACAATTCTGATTACAACATTTCTTTGAATAATTCTGTATTATCTTGGATTATTCCTTACTTGATTAATCAAACATTCAGAGTTGTAATTGAAATAACAAATGCAATGCACTTGGATGAAAATTATTCTTTAATTTCTAATGTTTTTGAAGAAGTTAAAGAATTGGATGACGCGTGGTCAGAGCCAATTTATGAGAATGAATTTTTAAGAGTTATTTTTGAACAAAACTTAACAGCAATTAATGATATTACAGTTTATGTTCGTAACAATCAGAGTTTTAACACATTAATAGAAGTTTATTATTTTAACACTTCTAAAAAAATCACTGAATTCCCAATTATCATTTCTGAAAAGTATTATAAAATTTATTTAATAGGAATGGAAGGTAGTCATAATACTTTTGATTTAAGAATTGTTAACGACGATTCTGAAATCGCTTTTTTAGAGTTTAATCACGTAATAGATCCTCCACCACCCCAATCAACTAATGTTCAGACTAACAATTCTGACGTTTTTGAAAATGAAGTTGTCCAGCACGAAGCTGAATGGAGTGATAATACTGCATTAAGTGGTTACAAATTTTTTGTAAACGCTTCCGAAGTGGATTGTTCAACAGTAAGCGCTAATGAATCATGGGTTGAAATGCCTGCGAGTAATTTAACTTGGATTAACAAGTCTTGGCCAAGTCAGTGCTGGGGTAAAACTGTTGAGTGGAAAATTTGGGCTAATGATTCAAATGATGAGTGGAACGTTACTGAAACACAATTGTATACTGTTTACGAGCATGGCGAACTTCAAGTTTCTTTACAAACACCATCTGATGATATTACTTGGGGTAATATAACTATGAAATGGTTTAACACAACTATTGTTTGTGGTGGAACGACAAGTGGGGCGAAATGCGGTTCTGTTAGTGGTGGTGTAAGGTATAATGCTTCTATAACAACACCTGACACTATTGTAAGCACAAGTGAAGCAATTCCGTTTTATACAGGTGATTCTAATCCTCAGTCTTGCGGTGTTTTGGTTTATCAGGATGTGTGCCAACTTAATTGGTCTCTGAATGTTACAGGAACAATCAATGACGCGTATGAATTGGATGTTAATTTTACTTCTTCATATAATGAGATTGGTGATAATAGTACTAGTAATGTTACTATCACCATAATTCCTTCCCACTTGTTGAGCGGAACTTTAGAGGATGGTGATAGTACTGCAGTACTAGTAAATTTCACTTTTTATGAGCTGGGAACTCAAACAGTAGAATACGATTTTGACACTGATTTTAGTGGTGATTACAATAATCGTTTGGATGAAGGATATTATGATTTGGTTATCAACGCTTTTAATAATAAATTGAACATCACAGTTTATAACGTGTCAATTAACGAGTCGTTCGCTGATAAAATCAGTTTTGATGATTCACCAAATGATGATGAAAACATGGGCAGCTTAACAGGTGTTGAGATGGTAATGTTCAATTTATCTTTGAATTTTGATTACGCTGAGGCTAACATAAGTTATTCAAGTAAGATAAGTAGCATTAGTTCCGAGGATAATTTACGACCTTTCAAGTGTGATGATTGGGATTTTAACAATCGTGTGTGTAATGGTAATTGGATGGAATTAACCAATTTTTCAATTGATAAAGTGAATAATGTAATAACTGTTAAAGGATTAGAGCCTGGAGATCCTCCAATTGAATTAGATGAGATTGGTAATTCAACAACGAATATATCAACGCCCGTAAATGATTCTTACATAACTAAAAATTATGATTTTTACGTTAACGCTTCTATTTGTTCTGAGAATGGTAATATTTCTAATTGCGTGCCTAAAATCCTTTTTTACACAGGTGATGGTGATGATTTGAGTCCTGACGCGTGGACTTATGGGCCTTATAATATTACTAACAATTCGTGTTATTACCCTAATTGGACTATAACTGTTAATGATACTGGTAGTTATAATATTACTATTAACACGACTTGCGAGTTCGGTTCGCCAAGCAATGATTTAGCGTATAATTTAACAATTCGTGTTGTAACAGTGGAAATGAGTAAGTACATTTCTCAGAATTGGGTTTTACCAAAAACTGTTGAAACAATTAATGTTAACACAACTCTTGAAAATAATGGTTCAAATAACCCAGTTTATTTTGTTGAAATAATTGATGAAGTGCCAGGAGGATTTACTGCACCTAGCGAGGGTAGTGTTGATGTGTGGCATCTTGGTAGTTCTAATACTTTGTTAAGTTCGGGTTTTGATGTTACAGTTAGTGATATTGACGCTGACCCTGAAACTGAAATAAATCTTACCATTTATAATATGTCTGAAACGAATATTGGAACATACTTAATGGATTCGGAAAAAATTAGGATTTATTATTCTATGATTTCTTCAGAGCTTGACGTGGATGTTTCAAAAATTTTTGACGCGAACACAACAATAAATAATACAGATAATACGCAATACATTGATTCATTATGGGAGAATATTACTTCATCTCACGCATTTTTGAAATCATATAAATCATTAGACATTGATGAAGTAAACCCTCTTAACGCGAGCATAACTTTTATACTGAAAGCTGTTGGTGGGAACATAACTGATATTCACATAGCTGATTATTTACCTGTTGGCGCAAGCATTGATTACTTAAACATAACATACAATAATGATACTATAATAGAGCTTAGTGATGGAACTGACTACATAAAATATGCTAGTACTTCTGAATTATTACCTGATGGTTTAAGCGTTGACATTTACAAATACAATTTTTCAACAGGTTTAGAATCTGCTTGGGATGGAACTTTGTACGAAAGTGACACGATTAATGTTACCATGAATGTGAGCATTATTGGTGGTGGAACATGGGTGTTGCCAACAATAATTGCGGGTTTTGATCCAACATACAAGAAACATGTTAACACTGAAACTCATGTGAAATTGGTTGTACCTTTGTTTGATACCATTTTAGAATTGTTGGATATAATTATTAATCCAGGTGAGCGCGTGAAAGCACTGCTAACCATTTTAAATATTGGAGGTCCTAAAGCAACTGTTGATGTTGCAATAACTTATTCAGCAAAAACATTAGAAGGTAATTTGATTACTGAATCAACAGATACTATTGCTGTTACAGATCAAGTTGATAAAGAATTAGTTTTAAGAATTCCTGAAAAAACGCGTTCAGGAGTTTACGCTTTTGAAGCGCTCGTAACTTATGCTGGAAGAGAAGCGATAAGTACTCGAACTTTTGAAGTTAAAGGTTCTGATACGTCAAGTAGTTTGATTTGGGTTTTAGTAGTAATCTTGTTTGGTGTTATAGTTGTTTTAACATTTAGAATTAGAACTGTTAAAATTGAAAGGTATGATAAATTAACTCTTACTCATGTTAAAAATCGCGCTGTTCGAAAAAATAAAAAGAGTCATAAATGAAAAAATATGAATATATGTAATATGGTGAGGATGGTTTTAATTTTTGTTTTATTAGTAACTCCCGTTTTTGCTAATCCTCAAGCAATACTTGTTGAAAACTTAACTTTAAATCAATATTATAATAATTCAATTATTAATTCAACAAGTAAAGGGTATGTTCAAGTTATCACACCTTCAAATGATGTTTTACAATACATTCGCATAAATCTTTCTTCAATAACAAGTACTAATTTAGAATCAGTTACTGCTTACCGTGCTACTGCAGCTTCACCTAACATTGGTGATAGAACATTCCTTTTTCTTAACACGTCAGCATCTTCGCAAGATTTATCATACACTTTTAATGTTTCCCAGTCATCAAATTTAATAATTGATTGGGTGAATCTGGATTCAGGAGGTCATGAACTAGTTAAAGGAAGCAATACTTTAAATTTCACAATTAGAATTAACGCATCTGTTAATAATACACCTGCTAATTTTTCAATTATTTTTTTTAAAAATGTTTTAGGAATAAATGATTCCGCCAACTTATCAAATGCTTCAAGTGGTGTAATTATTGATTCTGATAGTGATGGTTTTAATGATTTAATCACTTGGTCGGGAATTGCTGGAACAGAACCATTTATTGTTTATTTTACTGTAAGAATTATTGAGGGTATTAATTGGGATGGTTATTCAACGCACCAATTAGTGGATTATGCCTTTTCAAGTTTTGATAATCCTAATACTTTTACGAATATTTCTGTTTCAGATTTGTTTTCAAGAGGTCCAATTAGGGAGGGTGTGGAAATGATCATTTCACCTGAAGTGCGTGTAAGAGGTTTTATTAAAAACGTTGCTGATGAATTGGTTTATAATATTAGTCAATGGAGTATTTATGAAGTTAATAATTCAACTCCAAAACAGGAAGAAATAATTAATGTTTTTCTTTCACCTTCTCAAGATTATTTTACTGAATGGCTGGGTGCTGATAAATCAATTTATTACAGTTCATCTTTTGATTGGAAGTCTATTTGGAATTCTACAATTTACGAGAATAATTTGATTACTAACACGTATTTTCCTTTTTTGGATCTTGTTAATTCTGAAGTTTACAAACTGGTTCAAATTGCAACTAATGAAGTTAATCGTGAACTAATTATCACTGATAAAGTTCAGAATCTTGGAACTTCAAACACTAATTTTACAACTATAACTTCAAAAATTCCATATTATTCAGAATATGGTTATATAACATGGTATGTGGATTCTGTTAATGTTTATTATTATAATGGTTCTTTAATTCCAATAACTGCTTCAATTTCAACTTTTTATAATAAAGTTGTTGTTAGCTCTGATAAAATATTGTTCCCAAATGATATGATAATTGTTTCATATCAACTTTCTTCAAAAGCTGCTAATGAAAAACAACAGTTTTCTTTTAGTGTTGATTCTTTAATAAGAACTTTAAGCGGAACTGTTTTTGAAAAAAACACTTCTAAAATTGTTACTATTCCTTCAAGTGAGGATACCATAATTGGTGGTGGGGGTGGGGGTGATGGAATAATTTCTGAACGATTGAGCAGAACAGGTTTTGAAGTCATAACAAATGATGCGAGTGCTTTTAATAATTTTGGGAACATTACAAGCGGAGTAATTGCTAATGATAACACTGGTGAGGGTATTTCAAATGTTAAAGCGTATTTGTATTTGTATAATGACTCAGTTCTCAATGAGTCTAGTGTTAAAGCATTTTTTTATGATTCCTCTATTGATACTTGGATTCAGGATGATGTGATTATTGCAAGTCAAGGTGATGGTGTTTATCTTATTGAACGCGAGTGGGGGGATTGGTTGATGTATGATAGTGATTTATTAAATATTAATTATTTAACGTTTTTACGTGGGAAAGGTGTTCACACTTTCGGAACAGAATTTTTTGGTTATAGTCCTTCAACTGGAAAAATCATTTCCGAGGAAATAACATCTTACCTTGTTTCAATTATTGAAACAGGGAGTGCTAAACCAATAATAACTCAACCTTTAATAGTTGCAAAATCAGGTTTTATTCAAGGAAATTGTTTGGTAGGTGAACCTGTTGAATGGTATAATAACATAACTGTTTACAACCCTAATAATTTTGAAATTTCACAGCCTTTCACAATTAAAATTTTTTCAGATGCATTATCATCAACTGTGGAAGGGGAAATAACGAGATTAATTGCTGATTCTTCATCTTTAAGCGTGTCATGGGTTGATTCAATTAAGTCGCAAGAGTATAAAACATTTTTATTAACTGTTTACACGCCGCCAATAATAGAGACACTTTACTCAACAAGTTTTACCACTTATAATTCTACTGCAATACGTTTATTCACTTCTTCAACTCTTGAAAACACTGCTTTAGAAGATTATGAGAATGTTTCTTATAATATGAAAACAAGTTTTGCGCAAATTTTCGAAGTTTCAAGCGATGATGGCGTACTGGAATTCGAAAAAGAGAATAATGTTTTATTAATAAATATTCCTTTGATTGGAGCTTTGACTTCAAAACCTGTAAAAATAAGCTCATTAGAGTACCCTCCTAAAATAACTATAACTACTGATAAAAAATTTTTGAACCCGAATGATTTTTTAAAAATAAATGTTTCCGCAATCACTAAAACTGATATGGCTTACGCAATGCTTGAACTTGACGTAGTGGGTCCAATGAATTCTTTTAGCGTGGTTTATGCTGATGTTAAAGAATTCACTAAAATAAACGCGTTTGATGAAATATCATTTTTTAGGGAATTGTTGTTAGAATTACCTTCTGGAGAATATTTGGTGTTAGGTAGTTTGAAAAAAGATTATCTTACTTTAGCATCCGAAACTTATTATTTTACTATTTCAGGTAATGAAAAGGCAATAAGCATTATTTGGATTATACCTTTTTTCTTTATGTTTTTTGTTGTAATCCTCGCTAAAAGGAATAAGGAAAGACTAATTAGTGCTTGGAGAATATTAAATGTTGATGGTGTAATGTTTTTGAATTCGCAGTTGAAACAGGTTAAAAAATTGTTTAAGCATTTTAAACGCTCTCCTAAACCGAAAAGAATGGTTAAACATAAAATAAAGCCAAAGCCAAAAAAGCGTAAAATAAGAAAGAGAATTTCAGAGGAGCAAAAGTTATTAAGGCGCATAGATAATGTATTAAAAAGGGGGGGCAATGTATAGTAAGAAAAAAATTTTTGATAATATTGATTCTTTAAAAAAATCTATTTCTAATGTTGATAAGCAATTATTCGAAACTAGGAATCGTTTGCTGGGGGATATTGATTTATCTCGAATCGAGCAGGAGAAAGTTTACGAAACTGTTAAAACTCGTGTTGTAAAATTAAAAGCTAAAAAAAAGAATTTAACAGAACTTAAAGAACGTCTTAGCAGGAATGTTGATGTTAATGAGCGTAATATAAAGAAAAAGCTTGAAGAGAAAAAGAAAATAGATAATTGGATTCGGGATTTGGAAAAAAAGAAGAAACAATTACCTAAAGTTAAGAAGGAAATAAGCTTTCTTCGCAGGGAAAAAGCGAGTTTTGAGAAGAAAGAGGAAAAAACGCGTGTGTTTTTAGATCAGTTATCTCTTGTTATTAAAGAAACTTTAATGCAAGAACAACAGCTTAGGAAGATTAGGAAAAGATTGGACCGTGAAAAAGAACGTGTTCTTTAAACTACTTCAACAATAAACTATTTAATAAAACAATTTGTAATAAATCATTGAGGGAGTATGATTAAAAATAAAGCATATTTATTGTTATTTTTCCTGTTAGTTTGCTCATTATTTGAAACACCTGTTTTCGCTACTAGTCCTACGCCTTACCTTACTGAAACAGTTACTGGAAGCTATAATGTAGATGGGACTATTTCAGTGGATATTGATTGGCAAGGTTATGTTGATGTAGTTGTTCCTAATACTGTTGACGTTTTACAATACATTAGGATTAATCTTTCTGATGCCCTTGATGAAACAGATATTAATACGAATACCTCTGTTCGTAATGTTGCTGCATCACCTGGTGCGGGGGATAAAACACGTATTAAAGTCAATGCTACTGATGATGGTGATGATACTAATTGGGATAATGCTTATAATATTAGTAACATTACAGCGGCGCCGTCTTTAGCACTGCACTTTTGGACGTATAATAATCAACAAGGAGGTTCTAACATGTATTCTGAAGATAATGTTGGAAGTGGTGGTATTAATAATACTTTTGATTTTATAATCAACATAACTAATCCCAGTGCTGATAAGAATTTGGATGGGGATGATGTTTATGTTAGAATTTCATTTGCAAAAACAGCTGCGCAGGATGCTGTTAATATTTTAACAACGGGATTAAGTAGTTATGGTACTGGTACTTCTCAAACCTCAATTGCAGTAAGTGATTCTGACGCTGATGGTGATAATGATACATTAATTTGGGTTGGTAATATTAATGCAGGTTCCGAGCTTGCAATAGATTTTGACGCGGACGTTCAAGGAAATTTTCATTATACTACAACTTCAAATAATCTTAATGGTTTGGATGGTGGAACATCTCTTGGAGCGCGAACGAGTTGGAACATTACAACCCAAGTTTTAACAAGTAACTCTATTGCTAATTTATTCACGAGAGGTCCTGTTCTTCAAGGAGTGGATTTTGCGCCAAATCCTTCTACTGGAAATTGGCAGATTAGAGGCTTTGTCGAAAACGCTGCTGATACGGGTTCTAATGATTTAATTTATAATGTGACTAATTGGACAATTTACGAAATTAACGCTTCAAATGGCGCGCCATTTGATGATTATAATCTTACTTACACGAGTTCTGGTGATTGGAATAGTAGTTTAGAGCCTAGTGATTCGCGAATTTATACTGATTGGTTTAATACAGCCACTTCAAGTGGTAAACCTTATTTTTCTGTTGCTTTTGATTGGCAAGTCGATTGGGCATCGCCCGTGTATTATGGTGAAATAAACACGACACTTGTTTTTCCAACTCTTTACGAGATTGATATAACTCCTGAAAAACCAGCGCCTTCAGGTGTTCTTTTACCTGAAACTGCGAATAATGCTTTACTTATTACGGATAAGGCAACACATAATGGTGATGATTCTCTTGATGTTGGTGAGATAGAATTGCTTTCAAAAGTACCTTATGAGGATGATGTGGGTAGTAATGAAAGATTGTTTGATATTAATAATTCTTATGATATCAAAATTTATTATCATAATAGTACGCATGATTTATTGTTAAATTCTACTAATGAAACAGGGGTTATTAATATTTCAATAACTGATCCTTCATCAGGCACGTTCGGCGTTCTTAATGTTACAATTCATGATTTATCTCGGGTTAATTGCATTGACTTTAGTGGTGATAATTTGGGTTCTAATTTGTCAAATGGCGGGGAGGATTTTATTAATGTTACTTTTCAGGTTTTAAGTTCTAATAATATTTTAACTGGTGAAAACTTTACTTTTTGGGGTCAAACAAAATTTATTACAACTGGTGGCACGCCAATAACTGAAGCTCAACCTAATCAAACTGTTACTGCAAGTGAAAAACGTTTACTTGCTTACAAGCAAGTTTGGATTGATGACTCAAGTGATGAAACATTAGTTAATGTTACAATAAACATTTCAGTTATTGATAAAAGTGCTGCGCAAGGGGGGATTTCAGGTATTAAGTGGATTGATTTTATTCCTGCAGGAACGGATTTTAATTTCACAAATGTTACTGTTAGTTTTAATGATGAGAGTGGTTCTGGCTGGAGCATTTGGTCAAATGGAACTGAATTCTTAGCTTACAATAATGGTTCAATTACGCTTAGTGATGGAATTCAAGTTACTGGTTATGAGTACACGTATGAAGGTGGAACATGGGATGGTGTCATGTATGATGGTGACCAGTTTAATATTTCTTACCAAGTTCGTATAAACAGTGAGGGAGATTACGTGATGCCTATGCAATTAGCTGGTTTTGATCCTAAAACTGGTGAAAGTTTTGGTTCAAACGCGTTTGGTTTTATTAAAATTACGTTGTCACCGCCACTTCTTGAACCTGTTATTACGGATTCAGAATTTCAAGTTTCACAATTTGTTACGGTAGGTAAGCCTGTTGAATGGTTTAAGAATTTTGAAGTTTACAATCCTAATCTCGCACCTGTTGAGCCAATTTTTGAAACAGAAATATTTAATGATGCTCTAAATTATCGTGTTACTTACGTTAATGATTTTGGTGAGGAAATAGTTGAGAATGCTGAAATTATTGGTAAAACTCTTGTATGGTCTTCAAGAATAGGTGCTCAAGAATCTCGTGTTTACACGCTTAAAGTTTTTACCCCTCCCGTTTTGGAAACTGGAAGGGATGTTGAGGTTTTAGAAAAAATTTCGGATAATCTTATTGAATTAAAAGTTAAAGTTTCTTTAAGAAACTTCGCTGAAGAAGATTATGAAAATGTACGTTTTAATTTACCTATTAAGTCAAGTCAAGTTATTTCAGTAACTAATGAATTTGGGGAAATATTAGATTTTTCAGGTAAAACATTGTCAGTTTTAATTCCTGAATTTCCTGCTAATTCGTTGAAAGAAGTTGGAGTACTGTTTAAGGAGAGTTACCCATTGGTCATTATTAAAACGGATAAAGGTGAATACGCATCCAATGATGAAGTTATGTTGACTATTACAGTGATTAACGGCGCTGAAGATGTTAAACATCCTTTTATTGAAACAGAAGTTTACTCTGAAGGAATGGATTTAGTGCATTCAAACATTCTTGATTTAAGAGCTTTAAACCCTGCTGAAACAACTGAGATTGAAGACACATTTCAGATTTCAACATTCATGCCTACTGGTGCTTACGTTGCAGGAGCTCGTTTTAGGGGGGGTATTGGGTCAGTTATTAGTGTTGGAAAAACGGGTTTTAGCGTTGCAGGTGTTGAACCAATCGTGTCTCGCAATGTTACTTTAATTTTCATAGTTTTATTAGGCGGTTTAATGATTTATTACGTAATTAGGAGAGGTAAATTAAAGTAGGATGGTTTACATTTTCGGCATTGACGTTCCCCTTCTTGAATTGTTAACGATTTTATCTATTGTAGTTGTTGTTTACTTAATAATTCTCGAATTTGAATTCAGACAATTAAAGAAATCTGTTAAAACCCTTGTTGATTTAACTAAGCGGTTGCGCGGAATTGAAGATGAATTAGAGGATGATTTGAAATTGTTGAAAGGTAAGAAGAAGCGAAGAAAAAGAAAGTAAAATTTTTTTTCCTTTTTTAATAACACTTTTATTTTAGTGTTTTAATTATTAAGTTTTATGAGTGGAATGATTTCTGCAGGCACCATTATTGCTCTTGTTGTTGGCGCGGGCATGTTGGGTTTGCCTTTTGTGATTTCTCAGGCAGGTTTTTGGAATGGTGTGTTTCAAATTGTGTTTCTCGGTTTGATGATTACTGTTCTTAACTTGTTTGTGGGCGAAGTTGTTCTTAGAACTAAAGGGAATCATCAATTAGTTGTTCTTGCAAAACGTTATCTTGGAGTTAATGCTAAACGGTTAATGTTTTGGGCTTTTATATTAAGCCAGTACGGTGCGTTAACTGCTTATTTAGTGGGGATTAATAGTGTTTTAGTAAATGTTTTTGGTTTTTACGGGCATTTAATTTCTTATTTGGTTATTGGTGCAATGTTTATTTTACTTTTGTTCAGGTTGCACGTTATCGCGCGTGCAGAAAGTTTTCTATCTTTATTGCTTGTGGGCGTTATTTTATTATTATGTATGTTTATAGTTCCTAATTCACGGTTTGAGAATTTTTCAATTATTTCGAGCACGCCTTTCGTGGGTTATGGTGTTATTCTTTTTGGTTTTATGGGTTTTACAATTATTCCAGAAGTAGCTCGTGAGATGAATGATGATAAGAAGAATTTGGCTAAGATAATAATGTTTTCTTATGGCGTTATTATTTTTCTTTATGTTTTGTTTTCGTATTCTTTTGTCGGCGTGTTCGGTTCAAGTGTTGATAGTGTTGCCACGCAATCTCTTACTGGTGGTTTATTGTTTATCGGTGCGTTCATGACTTTGCTTTTGTTCGTCACGTCTTTCCTAGCGATTGGCGTTGTTATGAAGGACATGTTTATGTTGGATATGAAGTTTAAGAAGCGTGTTCCTTGGTTTTTAACACTTGCTGTTCCTTTGTTTGCATGGTTGGTGTTGCAGCCAGGTTTTATTGGAATTCTTAGTGTTATAGGCTCTTTTTCAGGTGGCGTGATTGGTTGTATGATTTGTTTGATGGTTATTAAATCGCGTGAAAAGAGTAATAGGAAGCCAGAGTTTGTTGTTGGAGGGTCTGACTTTTTGCCTTATTTAATGATGATTATTTTAATTGCTGGTATGGCTTGGCAAATTAGTGTTTTGATTTAGAAAATCTTAAAAATATTTTCTAAAAAAAGAAAGTTTTATTAAAAAAAATATTAACATTCTTTTACTCAAGCTTTTCTTTTCAAGAAAAGGTTATGATAGTGCCCTCGCCGGGATTTGAACCCGGGTCCCTGGCTTGAAAGGCCAGAATCCTTGACCGTGCTAGACTACAAGGGCCTGAAGTGTAATGTCTTTTTTTGTCTTTTTTAAGGTTTTGGTTTTTTTGAAGTTTTGTTAAATACTTTATTGGTTAATGAGATATTCCGCTAGGTTGTCTGATTCTTGAATGAGTGTATTATTCAAACATCTTACATAATTTGCTATTTTTCCACTTTTTAGAAGAATGTTTTTAGTGTTGAAAATCTTTTCTAAAGGTGTTGTATCAAAAATAGGATTTTCAGGCTCATTTAGTATAATCTTCTTAATTTGATCAATGTCTTTTTTTTCATGTACTTTTTCAAATAATTGATTTCCTAAACTGTATAAATTATCTATAAAAATATTTGGAATCTTAAATGGATTTTTTGAATTGATATGTGTTGTTTTTTTCCTGTTTATTTTAGTGTAACATTGATCTGTTATCCAAGTTGCAAAACCTTCCATTAGAATACTTTTCCAAGTTAATTCTTCAAACGTTTTCGGCATAAATGGAGCACTGTGCGAATCATGGACAAAATGCGCAACTTCATGGAATAAACTGGATTCTCTAAATTCTTTTGATTCTGGTAAAATGTAAAATGTGATATATCCTGGTTTGTTGTGTTTTTTTCCAGTATAAATTGCTGACGTATTTCTTATTATTGCGAAAAAATTGTTCGGTTCTTTTAAAAAGTAACCAATATTTTGGTAACTAATATTAGTATATTTGATTGGTATTGAATTCTTTAAAGTTGTTTTAATTCCTATAAATTTATCAATATTATTAACCATTTCTTTTGTTTTACAAGCTAAATCCTCTAATAACATAATATAAAAGGGAAATTTGATTAGTTTTTAAACATATTCATATTTTTAATGTGAAGTTAGTGTTTTGTGGAGTAAATGATTTATTCTATTAATTATTAGTTTATGTGTATGGTTTTAAGTGAGGATGAAAAAGTTTCGAGCACGCGTTGGTTAGGTTTGGGTTTTGTTGGTTTTTTTTATTTGGTGTTGCTTGCTGGTTTCTTGTTTTTTGGTGTTAGTTCTTTTTTTAGTGGTGAGAATGTTTTTTCACTTTTTTTCTTCGCGGTTTTCGTGTTATTATCTTTGGGTTTTGCTGGTTTGTGTAAGAAGTTCTGGTCTGATTTTGTGAATTCGTTTCTTAATTTTTTAGTGAACATTTTTTTCCCTGCCGTGTCTCAGGATGGGATGTTTATGATTGCAGTTCTTGCTTTGCTTATTTTTTCTTTTTCAGCGCTGTCTTTGAAATCTCTTGTTGATTTTGATGGTTTAATGTTTGATGAATATTTTTAGAATATTGGAACTTTAGGGATTTCTTTGCTGATTTTATTATTCTTGCCAGTATTTTTAGGTGAGATTTATTATGTTGTTTCTGAGAAAAAGCCTTCTGAGCGTTTCATGGCAAAAGTTGTTTATATTAACACAATTACGATGGTGTCGTTGGGTTTGATTGGCGGTTTTCATTTTTTTTTAAGTGCTGAAAATCCTAATCCTTTAATGATTTTTGGAACTTTGATTTTCTTTATTCAGGGTGGTGTCGTGTTTTTAATGATGGCATTTAAAGATAAGTTTGAAGAGCGTATTATGGAGTTTAGAGTTATTTATGAGCAACCGCCTTCTGGAACTTTAAAAGTTGTTTTGTTTTTCGTTGTTGTTCCATTTCTTTTTTTCAAATTCGTTTTTGGAATGGAAATTTTGTTCGCCGCTTTTAATTCAATTGGTTTTCCAATGATTGCGTCTATGCTTATGAAATGGGATAGAACTCACGAATTGTACGAGCGTTTGGTGAAGAAATTTTACTAGTTCTTAATTGATTCAAAAGCTGTAACTAGTTTTTCGTGAAGTATGCTTTTTTCAATAGGTGTTTCTAGTTTATTCTCTAAATCGCTAACAATTTTTTCAAAATCTTTTTGGTCTAATACGTTACCATCACTTCTTATCTTATAACCTACAAGTCCTGACATGGGTATTATGGATACTAATTTGTAGCTTTCTTCTTTAATGTTATCTGTTTTAGTTACATAATTCATGGGAACTATTTTTTTGGGTAAGAATGTTATTTAAACTCTGTGAAGTTGTGATCTTTTTTTGGTTCGTTTTTCAAGGTTAAATGAGCTTTGCACAAAAAGTAATTCATAAATACTATATGTATGGTTTTCTACTTAATGAAAAACCAATACTATAGTATACGCACACAACTAATTGTGCAAAGTCTGTTAAATGATAAGATTTAAAACAGGTTCTTTTTCTGAAATATTTTATGAATAAATATATTGGTATTGGCGTTCACGTAAGTAACAGATACTCTCCTGTTAAAGGATTTGATTTTGGTGAAGATTTAATTAGGTCATTGGTTGCTTCAAAACTTATTAAAAAACATTTAGATGATGATAATCATGTTGTTGTTTTTCCTCTAGGAACTATTGGTAATGCTGAATTGAATTTAGTTTCTTATAGGATTCGTGATTACATGAATGATCAGGGTGGTTTAAAAAATAAGGGTGTTGATTTTGTTTGCGGTGTTGGTTCTGCTGATACTGTTATGAGTTTTGTCGAGTTTAACGCGCTTATTGAATTGATTGAGAATGGTGAAACATTGTTAAATTATCATCCTATTGATTCTTTGAAGAATTTAAGGCAGCGAAGGGGTCAAGTTTTTGATAAAACATGGGATAAAAAAATGAGGGGGTATTGGAGTGATTCTCTGAAAGTTATAAAAGAGTTGAATAAAGATAAAGTTAGTTTTGATGAACGTTTTTTTGTAACTTCTCATTATAATGCTGCTAGGTGTAAAATTGTTAATCGGGGTTTTGGGGGTTTGAGTGAAATCGTTTCAGCACCTGATTTGTTTAATAGTGATAAATTGTTTATTAATGAGTTTGCAGGTTCTTTGAAAGATATTCGTGTTTTTGGTGGTGAAGGGATGATGAATTTGTGTAGGAAAATTTCTTCAAGATTTTCTTAATTTTTTTTAAAAAGAAAAATGTTAGTGCGGGGGGAGGGATTTGAACCCACGCAGGGACTAACCCACAGGATATCTAACTTCCTTTTTTTTTGGTCAAGTTTTTTGCGCTTGCGAAAAAAAGGTTGTCTTAAGTCCTGCGCTTTTGACCAGACTCAGCCACCCCCGCAGTTTAACATATCTTTTTTTGTTTTTACTAATTTAAAGGTTTTTATTAGCAAAGTTTTATAAAAGAGTATTTCGCGTTTTTAGTTTATCATGGGTTTAAGAAAGCCAACTAACATTAATGAATTAGCTTATCATACGCAAAGACCTCTTTCCCGTAAAGATGAGGATGACCAGAGTGGTTTTTGTCATATGTGGGTTTTCAAGCCTAACTGCCCTTCTTGTGGTGATGGTGTGTTAAACAAGCCTAAGCGGAAAGCTAAGTTTTTTGTTTGCGATAAGTGTGGTAAAGATTTTCCCGTTGATGAAATGATTTTGATTAGTATGGGCGAGTATGATTGTCCTTATTGTGAGCATCATGGTGAGTTTGAGGAAGAATGGGTTAGGACGAAGACTGCTAAAAAGTTCAAGTTCAAGTGTGGTGGTTGCGGTAAAGCTTTGGATGTTGGAAAATTAAGTCGTAAATAATTAACTATTTAATAATCTTAAATTATGGAAAAAGTTAATAAATTCATCAAATATTAAAATTCATCAAATATTAGTAAACGTGCTATCCTTAACGCCTCAGTGGCACAGTTCGGTAGCGCACCGCCTTGGTAAGGCGGAGGTCGAGGGTTCAAATCCCTTCTGAGGCTTTAACATTTTTCCCCCTCCAAAACATTTTTTAACAATTGTTGATTATTCCATTTTGAAATGGTAGTTATTGGTTTAATGGGAACAAACGGTTCTGGAAAAGATGTTGTTGCAGATTACTTAGTTGAAAAACATGGTTTTGTAAGTTTCCGTTCAGGTGATATTAGTCGTGAAGTTGCTTCTAAAAGAGGTTTGAAACTTACAAGAGATAATCTTAATGTTGTAAGTAAAGAATTGTACGCGAAGCATGGTGAAACTTTTTTTGTTGATACTATTCTAAAAAAAATTAAGGATAGTAGTGTTGAAAAAGCGATTTTTAATGGTGTGAGAAATCCAGTTGACGCCAAAATTCCATTACAAAAATTGGGGAATGAATATGTTTTGGTTTTAGTTGACGCTAAGCCAGAAATACGTTTTGAACGTATGAAAAAACGTGCGCGTCCAGGATTTCCAAAAACTTTAGAGAAGTTTAAAGAACATGAGAAAAGAGAGTTTGAAACTTTTAACATGCACGAAACATTCAAGTACACTCATAAAATTTTGCGAAATGATTCTACTCTTGAAGAGTTATACTCTCAAACAGAAAAGTTAGTTAAAGAGTTACTCCTAATATAGCGTTTATATTCAAGAAAATCTTTAATACTGAACCTTGTTTTAATTTGATTATTATGAATTGTAAGGTGGTAATACTATTATTTGCTATGTTAGCATTGCCTTTGGCAGTTAATGCTTACACATTAGCGTATGAAGTTATTAATAGTACTGTTATTGAAGGTGATTCTTTACACTACATTTTTACAATTACAAATGAGAAATCTTATACTGATAATATTTGGTTATCTTACTTTATTGATGAAAACTTGTTTAATATTCATTCTTCAGCAAGTCGTGTTTCACTTCTTGCTGGTGAGAATAAATCAATAGATTTTTACATTGATTCAACAAAAGATACGCCATTACTTATTGAAATTCCTTTCACAATTTATTTTTCAAATCCTGCAGGTATGAATAATGAAATAACTCTTAAAGGTAAGTTTTTGAAAGCGAGCAATTTACGTCCTATTGTTACTGGTTATTCTTTTCTTGATTTTGTTGATCCGCGTCAAGAACAGGAATTAATCATTAATGTTCATAATCCAACTAACATGATTATTGATTCTGAAGTTCGTTATGAAATTTTACAATATGATGTTGTTTTATTTAATAATTCTAAAAATGTGTTATTGGAGCCTTTGACAACTGCTAAAGTTTTTTTCAAAATAGGATTAGAATATGGTCAGTTACCTGAAGATTATATTCTTCGATTTAGAGCATATAATAAGGGTTATGCTAATGAGTGGAATGAGACCGAGTTCAAAGTTATTAGTTATTACGAGTACGCTGTTGGAAGTCCTGTTGTTGAGCAAAACGTTTTTGGTAAAATCATTAAATTGAACATAACTAATGTTGGTACTGGTGAGGGAGTGATTTCAGTTCCTATTAACATTGCTCCTATTGAAAGGTTTTTCAATTATTATACTGATGGTGATATAGTGTTTGAGAATGGTAAAATCTTGTTAACAGCAACTTTAAATGCTGGTGAAACTGCAAGTTTTGTTTACAAAGTTACGTATATTCCATTATTATTATTGCCATTTATTCTTCTTGGAATTTACTTAATTTACGTTTACGCAACGCGTAAGATTAGCATTTCACGAAAAGTTGTGCCTTTAAATTTGGGTGAGCATTCTTCAACTTTTAAGGTTACCATAAAAATTAAGAACATATCTAATGCAACTTTGAAAAACGTGCGTGTTAGAGATGTGATGTTACCTTTCATTAAAAAGATTGGCACGTACGGAACGCTTCATCCAAAAATGATTAGGGATTTAACTGGTAAAAAATTGTTATGGTCTGTTGGTGAAGTAGCGCCTAAGAGTGAGGTAATAATCACTTATCATTTTGACACGTCTCTTGCTATTCTGGGTAGAATATTTTTGCCAGGTACAAAAGTTGAGTATAAGCATAAAGGAAAAGTTGGAAGTGTGCGTGGAAAAATTTCTCTTGTTTCAACAGGAAAAAAATAGTTTTTTAACCACTTTTTAGTGATGAAAAGTTTTAAAAGTTGTTTTTAATTAATCTTTTTTTATGAGTGATATTGTTTGGGCGAATGTTTTAATGCTGTCAACATTATCTTTTGGCGTACTTATGCCAACATCATTTTTGATTATTAAATTATTCAAAATTTTTGATTCAAAACTTTTTGCTTACATTTCTAAACGTAATAATGTTCTTTCCAGAATTGTTAATGACCAGTCGGGCAAGCTTAGACGTGCGGGCATGATTGTTTCCCAAGCTCAATTAGAAAACTCTAAACTGTTAAGTGAACGTAAGGATATGATAAATAAGGTTGATAACGCGATTAGCAGAGTGAATTTTATTGATGGTTTTTTCGGCCAGTTCTTTTCAAGTCTTGATTTTGAAGTTATTATGGTGTTAGTTGATAAGTATCCTGAAACTATTTCAAGTAAGGAGTTAAGTAATGACTTGGACGTGTCAACGCAGAAAGCTTACGCTGTTGCTAATCAATTGTTTAAGCAAAAGTGGCTGAACAAATCTAAAACCAAAGGTTTCCCTCGTACTTGTGTATGGAGTTTAAAACAACAAAAATTTGATGTATTATCAAAAGTTTTTGATTAAAGAAACAGACGAATTCAAATTTAATAACTATGAGTAATGCTTTTAAACCCTAAAATTTTACAGTAACCTTACGCTTCGGTAGTCTAGCCTGGTCCAGGATGCGGGACTGTCACAACCTTTTTTTGGAAAAAAAGCTTGAGCAAAAAAACCAAAAGGGTTGCAGAAATCCCGCGACCCGGGTTCAAATCCCGGCCGGGGCGCTTATAATTTTTTTATTAATGATATGTGTTTTAAATGTTATTAGAAATGCACAAAAAACTCATGAGTAAAGAGACAAGCAAATATAAAAACAATATTGGTGATAGTTAATAATGCATATAAAATAAAAATGTAAAAATTTTAAACATGGAAGAAAAAATAATATTTGAAAAAATAGAAAAAGAAGTGGAATTATTTGGGTATTCTAAAGATCCTTCTCATGACTTTTATCATATATTAAGAGTAGTCAAATTATCTCTTTTTTTACAAAAGAAAGAATGTGGAAATAAACTAGTTATAGGAACTTCTGCATTACTACATGATTTACATCAAGCACTTGCATAAAAACATAAAAAATATTTTAGTGGTAAAGATAGTTTAAAAGAAGCTGAAAAAATTCTTAAAAAAGTTAAATTTCCTGAAGAGAAGATATCTGAAGTTTTGCATTGTGTAGAAGTCCATGATCATTATAATTTTACAAAAGAAGGAAATAAAGCTGAAACCATTGAAGCAAAAATAATCCAAGATGCTGACAATTTAGATGGTTTAGGTGCTATTGGTATTGAAAGAGCTTTTGCATTTGGAGGTGCTCATAACATTTCTATGTGGAAAGAAAACATTTCTAAAAATGAATTTTATAAAGTTGAGAACTTAAATAATAGCACAATTGAACATTTTTATGATAAACTTTTGAAATTAAAAGATAATATGAATACAAAAACAGCTAAAAAATTAGCTGTAAGTAGACATAGATTTATGTTAAAATTCTTAAAACAATTTTTTAGAGAGTGGAAGAATTAAGTTCATTACTCAAAAAAAAATTTGAAGGGCAATTTTTTTTATAATGTGATTTCTGTTATGCCTAATAGTGTTATTTCTGATTCGTTGCTGATTATTACGTTTACGTTTTTACTCCAAGTTTTTGTTTCGTAAACGAGAATACCTTTACCCGAAACAGTTTTCGGAATTTTAAAATTGCAAGAGTACTGTAAGAAACCTGATGGTTTTAATTCGCTTTCAACAATTTCACTTTCAATTTTCAAGTAAGTTCTGGTTTTGTAAAAATTAACGTAGTTATCTATTTCATTGAAAAAATCGTTGTTAAGAAATGAGAAATCAAGAATTAGTTCTGTTTCCTCACCTGAAATGAGGATGGGTATTCCATTATGAGTTGATAATTCGTTAGTGTTAATTAAAAAATCATTTTCACGAACTTGAACATCAATATTGTTAAGTACATTAATTGTTTCAACAGCTCTTATTTTTGCAGGGCTAACGTAATTGCCTGAAATTTTTGAGTCAAAACCTCCGAACATTGCTAACACTAATGTTAGGAACACTAACGCAAGAATTGCTTGTTTCATAACAAAAAAAAACGGAAAAAGCCTTTTTAAACTTAACTAATGTTCTATTTTTTAATAATTTTTTTAAATGTGTTATAAATTTAATATAATTACACATGAATTTATCAAAAAATAATTGCTGCTCTGAATGTGGTAGTTCAAACATTGTTTCAACTTATTCAAGGGGTGAAGAAGCTTGTGGGAATTGCGGTCTTGTTATTAACCATAACATTATTGAAACAAATCAAGAATGGCGAGCTTTCAATAAAAAACAAATTGAAGAAAAATCACATACTGGACCCCCTCAAAACAATATTTTTAATGAGAATAATCTTTCTACACTGATTGGTCTTGGAAATTATGATTTTAGTAGAAATCCTTTAAGCCTTTATCAAAGAAAAAAATTTTTCCATTTAAGAGAATTCAATAACGTATGGTATTCATATAATTCGCCTCTTGGAAAAAAATTGGAAAAAGCTGAGAAAGAATTTAAACTAATTTCTTCACAATTGGAGTTGCCAAAAAATGTTGTGTTAACAGCCGCTTCAATTTATAAAAAAGCACTGAATAGAGAAATTGTTAGAGGATATAGTATAAAAAAAGTGAGTTTAGCTTCTATTTACGCTGCTACTAGGATAAGGCGGTTTCCTAGAACTCTTGATGAGATAGCTAGTAAAACAGGTATAACTAAAATAGGGTTAGGTAGAATGTATCGTGTTTTAGTAAATGAATTAGGTTTATCAATACCTATTGCTCGTCCTCAAGATTATGTTTTAAGATATGGAACAGAACTAAATTTACCTATGATTGTTCAAAAAAAAGCTTTTGAAATTTTGGATGATGCGGTAAATAAGAAAATTCATTTTGGAAAAGATCCAATTGGCTTAGCTGGTTCTGCTCTTTACCTTGCTGCTAAAATAATGGGGTCTAATAAAACTCAGGATCAGATTTATGACGTTACGCGTATTACTCCTACAACTATTAGAAATAGGTATAAAGATTTAGTTGAAAAATTAGGTATTAAATTTAATAATGAATCACGACGAAATAATAGTTTAGAAGATGTTATTGAAACACCTGTAGTAAAATATTAAAAACAAATTTTTTTAAAATCAATTATTTTACCATTCTCAATTTTTACTCCTTCTTTTTCCAGTAATCTTATTTTTTCTTTGTTCTCAATTTTTCCATTAAACCCTCCTACTTCACCATTTGATTTAACAACTCGATGGCAGGGAACTTTTGGCGCGTAAGGGTTTTTAGCCATTATTTGCCCTATTAATTGATAACACTTGCAATTAAGTTTTTCAGCTATTCTTTTGTAAGTTATGACTTTTCCTTCTGGGACTTGTTCCACGATTTTGTATACTTGCTCACGTTTCATATTCTTCTAATCTTTTTTGTAATTCTTTATCAGGCACTAAGTACATTGGAGGCTCAATTTTTACGAATTTGAAATTCCAATCTTCCAGCATTTTTTTCGCGTTGGAAGTTATTTTTGGCGCTGCAATAATTCCAGTTACTATTTCTTTACTTTTATCTTTCTTTATTTTTTCAACGTACCTGCGTAATTGTTGCACAGCGTCCAGTCCTGCTTTGTACCTTTTGCATTCAATAATTATTAAGTTATTATTATAATCTCTTCCGAAAACGTCTATGAAACCATAAGTGGTTTGTTCTTCCATGCTTGCTGGCACGAATTCACCTATTAGTCGTGGATTGTCATAAATCATTTTTGCCATGTCAGCTTCACTGCCTACTTGTTTTAGTGTTGCAGCATCTTTTAACGGTGAGCTTGAAAACACGTGCACGTGATTAAACTTTATTTTCATGAATTCTCTTGGGTTTACGCTTTCAATTTTTAGAGTGCTTTCTTCAAGTTTTATGTGTGCTTGAGCGGGCATCCAATTAACAGGGTTTCGTCCTGATGGTTGGTGGACTATTACTGTTTTGTCTGGTTTGATTAAGACAACCCTATCACCCATTTTTAGGTGGCTTACTGCTCGTCCTTTATATTCCACTTCGCAGTTGCACATTATGTTGATTGAATGCGTTTTTCGCAGTGATCTTTCAAGTAGTACTTTAAACCTGTTTTTTGAAGGGTTTATTATTGAACGCATTATTTTAATAATTTAAAAGTATTAACTACTTTATTTTGTTATTCGTAATAAAAAATGTGTGTTTTCTTTATTCTTTTAAGTGAAAATAAAGTCCAGGTAGTTTTTCAGTTGTGTTTGATATAACATTTGTGGTGTTTATTGAGTAATGCCCGTTTTCTTTTTGTACTTGTGAAAAAACGGTTCCGAATTCTTTTTTGTAAAGTTCAATTAATTTATTTATTTGGTTTTTATTAAAATATTGAGATTCTTTTCGAAGTATTAATTCTATATTTCCTTTAATTTTGCTTTTGTTAGAGTTGAGTAATCCGAGTATTCCATAATGGTTTGTTAATTCTTTTTTATTATTTATTTCATCGTTTCCATCAATAAATGGATTAGAAAACATTATTTTCATTTCTTCTTCACTTAAATCTATCATCCTATCTTCAGTGTTATAGCATCATATAAATATTATTGTAAGGTATGATGAAACATTAGTTTTCTCGTTATTTTTACTTATTGGGAGTTAGAATAGTAATCTTTAAAAATAGTATTCTTATTTTTGTTTTTGATTATGGGAAGAATTGGAGTAATAAATGACACGCATGGGCGGGATTTAGAACAAGCTTTGAACAAATTTAATTTTGAAAAAGTTGATGCAATTCTATTTAATGGTGACATATTTGAGCCAGGACATATTGAGAATGGCTTTAGAAATCTTAAAAAATTAATTAAACTGTCTGATAAACCCTCATATTTCTTACCTGGAAGTCACGAAGATATGAATGATTACAATGCTTTAATGGATAATTTTACAGAAAAAAACCCTGAACAAATTTTTGATTTAACCAGAAAAGATGTGACTACAGTAAATGGTTATACAATTCTTCCAATTCCTGGAACAACGTGGTTCCCAAATAATAATGATGCGCCATTACTGATTGATGTTGAGGCTTACACAAAATTCAAAAACAATTTGAATAATGTTAATCCTGAAAAAACAATAGTTATGTGTCATATTCCTGGATTAGATTTAGGAGATACAGCATATTTCGTACTAACACAACAGGGTTTGATTCCAGGATTTAATCTATTAGGTCAATATAGTGAACAAGCACTTAAATTTCTAAAACCACAAAATGCTTTGTCTAATGATTTTAATTTTTCAAGTTTGTTAATTAAAGATTTACAGGAAAAAAAGCCTTTAGCTTTTATTTCAGGTCACATACATGAAAATAATGCGTTTAAATCTCCTGGAAAAAATATTCTTACTCTTGAAGATGTTGCTGAACGTACAAACGTAAAAAATTTAGCATTCACCCCCGGCTCATATACAAAGGATCCTTTACAACAAGTATGTGAACAATCAGAGCAAATACTGAAAAAACATGGTTTAGAATTGAATACTCCTTGGAGTGAATCTTTTGGAATTATTAATGTGGGTATTGATGGTGTAAGTTATAACATTCTAACATTAGAAAAATAAACCAAAACCTTTAAGAAGTAAAGTTAAGTATTTATGAGATAACCAATAATGGGCTTATTAAATGATAGAAAAGCTTTTAAACGAATAATAATTTTTTTTTGAAGCACTATTGGTGACATTATGACTAAAAAAGTTGACATTCTCCAACACGAACTCGTTCCAGCGTACCGCGTTATGAATGAGGAAGAGATTAATGTTATTTTAAGAGAGCATAACATAAAATTTTCTCAACTTCCAAAAATATTCGTTTCAGATCCTATTGTTGAAAGACTTGAAGCAAAAGCAGGTGAAGTTCTTGAAATAACTCGTAAAAGTCGCACTTCAGGAACTGCAAAGCATTATAGGGTGATTATTGATGCCTGAACTTTCTAAACAAGTTATTAAATCATATTTTGAAGCTTCAGACCTTGTTGCTTACAATACGAATTCTTTTAACATGTTTATTAAGAAGGGTATGCAATCCATTGTTGATGAAGTTAAAAAAGTTGGTTTGGATATTAAACCTGAAGGTTATGAAAATTATGAAATAGAGTTTGGCGAGATTTGGATTGAAGATCCAATCATGCGCGAAGCTGATGGTTCTAATAGGAAAATGCTTCCTATAGAGGCAAGAATTCGTGATTTAGTTTATGAAGCGCCTATTTACATTAAAATGACTGTTGTAGCTGATGGTGTTCGCGATGATGAAACAACTGTTTATTTAGGTAATATGCCTATAATGCTCAAATCAGATTATTGTTATTTGAAAAATAAGACTCACTCCGAACTTATTGAAATGGGTGAGGATGCGTCAGATCCTGGTGGTTATTTTATTATTAATGGAACAGAAAGGGTTATTATTATTGTTGAAGATTTAGCGCCTAACAAATTGTTCGTGCAAGAAAATCCTCATGGAAAATATGATTATATTGGAAAAATATTTTCTGAACGTAGGGGTTATCGTATTCCTCATGAAATAGTTAGGAACAAACAATCAATGGTTTACGCTAATTTCACAAGATTGAAAGATATTCCTTTTGCAGTTCTTATGAAAGCTTTAGGCGTTGTTAAAGATAAAGAAATTGCTCAATTAATCTCTGAGAGAGAGGATTTGTACAACGATATTTATATTAATTTATATGAAGCTCAGGACGTTAAAACTCAAAAAGACGCTCTTGATTTTATTGCAAAAAAAGCTAAGATTTCTTACATTGAAGAGGATAAGAGAGCGGAGAGAATTCTTAATTTAATTGATAAATATTTTTTACCTCATATTGGAAGTTCTGTTGAAGCAAGAATTCTTAAAGCACATTACTTAGGTAAGTGTGTTAAAAAAGTATTATTAGTGTCTAATAAGGAATTACCCACTGATGATAAGGACCATTATTCTAATAAGCGTCTTCGTCTTGCTGGTGATTTAATGGAAACACTGTTTAGAAGTAGTTTTAGAATGATGGTTTCAGATATTAAATATAATTATGAGCGTCTGATTAAGAGAGGTAGGATTCCATCTCTTCAAGGAGTTACGCGTTCTAAAATATTGACTTCTCGTTTGAGAAGTTCTCTTGCAACAGGTAATTGGGGTAGTCGTGAAGGAATATCTCAAAGATTAGATAGGTTAAATTATTTTGCAACGATTTCAAATTTAAGACGTGTTGTTTCATTATTATCTTCCTCACGTGAGAATTTTGAAGCGCGTGATTTGCACCCTACTCATTGGGGTAAGCTTTGCACTTCTGAAACTCCTGAAGGTCAAAACGTGGGTTTGAGAAAGAATTTAGCTGTAACAGCTGAAGTTTCTTCCGAAGAAAAAATTCATTATTCTAAATTATTACCTTCTCTTAAAGAGTTAGGTATGAAAACTATTGGTGATTTGAAATGAGTGATGTGTATGTTGATCATGTTTTTTTAGGAAATCACTCTAATGCTCTTGAATTTGTTAAGGGTGTTAAAAAATTAAGGAGTGATGGAAAAATTCCAGAATTTATCAACGTTTTTTATGATGAATCAGAGGATAAGATTGAAATACTAACTGAAAAGGGACGTATTAGAAGACCATTAATAATTGTTGAGAACGGTAAGTCAAGAATAACTGATGTTCATTTAAGCAAGTTACAAAAAGGAGAATTAGTATGGTCTGATTTAGTTAAAGAGGGTGTTGTCGAATTCTTAGACGCTGATGAAGAAGAAAACGCGTTTATTTCTCTTAATGAGAAAGAATTAACAAGTGAACATACTCATTTGGAACTAACTCCTTTTGCAGTTGTTGGTTTATTAACTGGAATGGTTCCTTACGCTGAGCATAATCAAGGTCCAAGGGTTAGTTTTGGTTCTAAATTGCAAAAACAAGGTGTTGGCGTTTACGCTCAAAATTTTCACTTACGGCAAGATACTGATACTCATTTATTACATTATCCTCAAAGACCTATTGTGGAAACAATTGTTTTAAATCACATTAATTATGATGACCATCCTATTGGTCAAAATGTTGTAATCGCTGTTATGAGTTTTGATGGTTATAACATGCATGATTCTATTATTATTAATAAAGCTTCAATTGAAAGAGGTTTGTTCCGTTCAACTTATTTCAAGCCTTATAAGAGCTCAGAGCTTAAGTATTTGGGCGGGCAGGTGGACTTGTTTGAAATACCTGATAAGGAAGTTCGCGGTTTTAAAAAAGAGGAAGATTATCGTTTTTTAGAGGATGATGGTATCATTTTTCCAGAATCAGTTGTGACAAAAGATGATGTTCTTATTGGTAAAACATCTCCACCTCGTTTTCTTGCTGAAATGGAAGAGTTCAAAATGGGTGTTGAAGCAAGAAGAGATGCTTCAATAACTGTTGACGATTCAGGTAAGAGCGTTGTTGATACTGTTGTAATAACTGAAAATGAGGAAGGTAATAAGAGTATTAAAGTTAAGCTTAGAATTCCTAAAATTCCTGAAATGGGTGATAAATTCACTACAAGACATGGTCAGAAGGGCGTGATTGGCATCATGCTCGCCCCTGAAGACATGCCTCAAACAGCTGATGGAGTTATTCCTGACATAATCTTTAACCCTCACTCATTGCCTGGTAGGATGACTGTAAGTCAATTGCTCGAAATGATAGCGGGTAAAGCAGGTGCTTTGCAAGGAGAATTTATTGACGGAACAGTTTTTGATAATGTTGGTGAAAAAGAGTTTAGTAAAATTCTTAAAAATCATGGTTTTAGAGAGGATGGCGCTGAATCCCTTATTGATGGTGTGACTGGCGAACCATTAAAAGCACGTATTCTTGTTGGTAACATTTATTATTTACGCCTTAAACACTTGGTTAGTAGTAAGATTCACGCGCGTTCACGCGGTCCAATGCAATTATTAACTCGCCAACCTACTGAAGGTCGTGCGAAAGATGGTGGTTTAAGACTCGGTGAAATGGAGAAGGATGTTTTAATTGCTCATGGAGCTTCTTTACTGCTTAAAGAGCGTTTTGACAGTGATAAAACTATTATTCCAGTGTGCGATAATTGCGGTTTGACTAGTATTTATAACAAGTTCCGTAATGAATCTGTTTGCCCGAGTTGTAAGGATTCTCGTATTAAATTTGTTGAAATGAGTTATGCTTTTAAATTATTACTTGATGAATTAAGAAGTTTGGGTATTCACCCAAAAATTGATGTGGGGCCTAAAAAAGGATAATGAGATTGATGGATAAGGTTAATTCAATAACTTTTAAAATAATGAGTCCTGAACTTGTTAGAACTCATGCTGTTGTTAATATTATAAATCCTGAATTGTACGATGTTGACGGTTACCCTATTGAGGGTGGTTTAATGGATCCTCGTATGGGCGTTATCGACCCTGGAATTCGTTGCAGAACTTGTGGCGGTAAGGTTAAGGAGTGCACAGGTCATTTTGGCACTATCGAGCTTGCTAGACCCGTTATTCATTATGAGTTTAATGAAATGATTTATAACATTCTTCGCGGAACTTGCCAGTGTTGCGGTAGGTTAATGGTGGATGATGAAGTAACTAAAAAGTATGAGGCTGAATTAAAAAGCATTTTCGAAAACAAGGGTTATAAAGCTCAATGGTTGCATACTAAAAAAATTGTTTCACGTTTAAAAACTAAAAAGGTTTGCCCTCACTGTAATGCTGAGAAAGGTAAAATAATTTATCAAAAACCAACAAGGTTTTTCATGGAAAAAACACTTCTTACACCTATTGATATTCGCGAATGGCTTGAAATGGTCAGGAGTGAAGATTGTTTCATTCTTGGTTTAGACCCTGACGCGGGCAGACCTGAATGGGTTATTTTAAATGTTGTGAGCGTTCCTCCGGTTACTGTCAGGCCGAGTATTACTCTTGAAGGAGGTCAGAGAAGCGAGGATGATCTTACTCACAAATTAGGGGATATTGTTAGGACAAATCAGCGTTTGTACGAGAACTTGAATGCTGGAGCACCTTCACCTATAATTGAAGATTTATGGTTATTATTACAGTATCATGTTACAACTTTTTTCGATAATGAAGTTAGTCAAATACCACCTGCTCGTCATAGGAGTGGTAGGCCTTTAAGAACTTTAACGAATCGTTTGAAAGGTAAGGATGGTAGGTTTAGGCGAAATCTTGCGGGTAAGCGCGTGAATTTCAGTGCGCGGACAGTTATTTCTCCTGACCCTTCTTTAGAAATTGATGAGGTCGGAGTTCCTTTTGAAGTTGCTAAGGAATTAACAATTCCTGAGCGCATTAATGAATGGAATTTATCGTATCTAACATCGTTTGTTAAAAACGGTCCTCACATTCACCCTGGGGCGAATTACGTTATCACTTCTGACGGTAAGCGTAAAAGAATTACTGATCAGACCAAGTCTGTTATTCTTGAAGAATTAGAGCCTGGTTACATTGTTGAAAGGCATTTAATTGACGGTGACCACGTATTGTTTAACAGGCAGCCTTCTTTGCACAAGATGAGTATTATGGCTCATCGCGCGAAAATTCTTCCGGGAAAAACTTTCCGTTTGAATCTTAGTACTACTGAGCCTTACAACGCTGACTTTGACGGTGATGAGATGAACTTGCACTTACCTCAAACTGAGGAGGCGAGAGCTGAGGCAAGTGTTTTAATGAATGTTCCGAACATGATTCTTTCTCCAAGACATGGTACGCCTATTATTGGAGCTATTCAAGATCATGTTAGTGGTTGTTTTATTTTAACGTCCGACGATACTGTTCTCAAGAATAGTGAGGCTTTCCAATTATTGTTCACTTCAGGTTTGGAAGCTTCTGATTTACCTTTCAAAAAGGAGTATTCTGGTAAAGAATTGTTCAGCGTCCTTTTACCTGATAATTTCAATTTTGAGCGTGAAGGTTTAGTTGTTAAGAATGGTGTTCTTCTTGAAGGTAGTTTGGAGAGTAGGGATATTGGTCGTGGTGGTTTATTTTTGCAAAAATTCTTTATTCAATTCGGTCCTGAAAAAACAGCTGAGTTCATTCAGAGAATGGACCAGTTAGGAATTCACATGCTTAAATTGCGTGGTTTTAGCATGAAGTTAAGTGATATTGCGTTACCAAATAATGTTCAAAAACAAGTTAACAAGTTAAAAAATGATGCTCTTTTAAAAGTTCAGAATTTAATACTTTCTTTTGAGAGTAAGAAGCTTGTAGCGCATCCTGGTAGAACTTTACGTGAAACTTTAGAGTTAATGATTGTAGGAGAGCTTAATAAAGCGCGTAATAAAGCAATTTCTCTTGTTAAAATAGCTTTAGATGATAGGGAGAATGATGCTATGATAATGGTTAAGACACGTGCTAAGGGTTCTATGCTTAACATTGGTATGATGAATGCTTTTAATGGTCAAACAAGTCTTAGAGGTTCACGTATCAATAAAGGTTATTCTGGTAGAGTGCTTCCTCACTTTAAGAAGGATGATTTGGGCGCTAAAAGTCATGGTTTTATTGAGAATGGTTTTGTTCAAGGTCTTAACCCATTTGAATTCTTTTTCGCAGCGATTACGGGAAGGTCAAGTTTGATGGATAAGAGCATGGCAACTCCTAAGAGTGGTTATTTACAACGTCGTTTAATTAACGCGTTACAAGATTTGAAAGTTGTTGGTGATGGTTCTGTTAGGGATGATTGGGAGAATGTTATTCAATTTTTGTATGGTGATGATGGTTTTGATGCTGTTAAGAAAAAATCTTTTGAGGTTTCCAAAAAATTATGAAAACTGGTAAGAATGATTTGAAAGTTGAGAACGGTGAGAGTGTTGGCATAATCGCTGCTCAAAGTATTGGTGAGCCCGGTACTCAAATGACTATGAACGTGTTCCATCACGCGGGTGTTAGTGATATGACTATTACTCAAGGTTTACCTAGGATTATTGAAATTTTTGACGCGAGAAAAAATCCTTCAACTCCATCAATGATTATTTACATTAAGCCAGAATTTGAGAAGGATGAGAAAATTGTTCGTAACGTGGCTGCAAGGCTTTTAGAAATTAATTTAAGCGATTTAACAAAAAGCGTGAATATTGATTTGTTAAATTTTAGGGTTATAATAAATCTTGATGATGAAAAACTTGGAAGTTATGATATTTCAATTGATGAAATTATTGAAAACTTATCATCTCGTGTTAAGAACGCTTCTTATGAAAAAAATGAGAATTCAATAATTGTTAAGCCAGATTCTGATTTGACAGTTATTAATGTTTACAAATTTAGAGCTAAGCTTTTATCAACTTACGTTAGAGGTGTTAAAGGCATTAATCAAGTTTTACCAGTCAGGTATGGTTCTGGTTACATTATTAAGACGAGTGGTACTAATCTAAGTAAGGTTATGAAAATTCCGGAAATTGATGAGATGAGAACTGTGACTAATGATATTTGGGAAATTTTGGAAGTTTTAGGTATTGACGCTGCTCGTGAAGCAATAATTAATGAAGTTTACGCAACTCTTGACGCGCAAGGTTTGGACGTGGATTCAAGGCACGTGATGATTGTCGCTGACCAAATGACTAATACAGGAATTATTAGTGGCATTACGCGTTATGGTATTGTTGGCAGTAAGTCAAGCCCGCTTGCAAGAGCTAGTTTTGAAACGCCAATAAAGCACTTGTTCGGCGCTTCAGTTCATAATGAGGTTGATTCTTTACGTGGCGTTATTGAAAATGTTATGATAAATCAGCCAGCCCCTGTTGGTACTGGTTTGCCTAAGTTAATGGTTAAGCAAAAGAAGGAGTCAAAAAAATGAGTCAAATTTCTGAAATTAAAACTGCGTTGAAAGATGGGAAAGCTGTTTTAGGTTGGAATAAGATTGAACGATTAATCAAGTCTGGTGCTGTAAAGAAATTGTTTGTTTCTGTTAAATCTTCTGAAAAAGTTTTGGAAGATGTTTCATATTATTCAAAAATTGGCGGGTTCGTTGTTGAAGAATTCGCAGGAGACACTTATGAATTAGGTGTTTTGTGCAAAAAACCTTTTCCAGTTAGTGTGTTAGGTGTTAAGGAGTGAATAATGGTTAGTATAAAGTTGGATACGGATTCTATGCGTTTTGTAGCATTATTTGAGAATATTACTGGCGCAATTGTTAAAGATTGTATTGTTAGTGTTAATAAAGTAGTTTTCATTGTTAAAGAAGGTCAGGCAGGTTTGGCTATTGGCAAGTCAGGTGTTAACGTGATTTCATTGCAGAACAAGTTACGTAAAAGAATTGAAATCATAGAGTTTAGTAAAGATCCTTTAAAGTTTGCCGCGAACCTTTTTCACCCTGCTGAACTTTCAAAATCTTACGTTAGTGAAAATAGTTCAGGTAAGAAAATTCTTTATCTTAACCCTAAGAGTGATAAGGGTTTGGTTAGGAGTAAATTAAGATACGCTTTGGACATTATTCAGCGCTATCATAATATTGATACCATAAAATTAGGATAAGTTTTTTAATTGTTGATTAAGTAATTTTTATTTCAATGTCAGTTATTATTGTTAAAGATTTAAAAAAACATTTTAAATCAGTTAAAGCTGTTGATGGAATCTCTTTCAACATTGGTGAAGGACAAATTTTCGGCTTACTCGGACCGAATGGTGCTGGTAAAACGACTTCTATTAAAATTCTTGCTACTTTATTAAAACCATCTTCAGGTAATGTTACTGTTTGCGGTTATGATGTTAACCTTAATTCTTCAAAAGTGCGTTCAAGTATTGGAATTGTTTTTCAAGAACCGTCTTTGGATGTTGAATTAACAGCTTTTGAAAACTTGATTTTGCACGCGAGATTGTATAATGTTCCACGTTCTGAAACAATGAGTAGGATTAGTGATGTTTTAGAGCTTGTTGATTTAAGTGATAAGCGTAATATCCAAGTTAAAAATTTTAGTGGTGGGATGAAGCGTCGTTTAGAAATCGCGCGCGGACTTATCCACCATCCGCGCGTACTATTTTTGGACGAGCCAACTCTGGGGTTGGACCCTCAGACGCGCAGTAAGATTTGGGATTACATTCTTAAATTAAAAAAAGAGAAGAAGATGACGATTCTTTTAACAACGCATTACATGGAGGAAGCTGAACTATTATGTGATATGGTGGGGATTATTGATAATGGCAAAATCATTGCGTTAGATTCTGTTTCAAAACTGAAGAATGATTTGAAAGGGGATGTTATAATTCTTGACGTTGACGATTCAGAAAGCGCTGTTAAAATTTTGAAGAATTCCAAAAATTTTGATGGTCGTGTTCATTTAAGTGTTAGAAATGCTGATAAAAAACTTGCTCAAATATTATCTAAATTATCAAAAAAAGGTGTTATTATTAAAAGCGTTAATATTAAGAAACCTTCTTTGAATGACGTTTTTCTTTCTCTTACTGGTAAACAAATTAGGGATGAGAAAGCAAATGATAATGATTGGGTTAAGAATCGTATGAGGTGGCATGGACATTGATAAGTGAGTTCAGAGCTGTTTACGGAATTGCTATTCGAGAAGTTAAACGTTTTTTCAGAGCTCGTTCTCGTGTTTTTTCAAGTATTTTTATGCCTTTATTCTGGCTCGTAATTTTTGGTACAGGTCTTGGCGCGTCCATGAAGTTTTCGAATTCTACATTTACTAATTACACTGCTTTCGTGTTTCCAGGCGTGATTGCGTTAAACCTTTTTATGAGGTCTATTGGTGCTGGCGTGAACATTCTTGTGGATAAACAATATGGTTTTATGAAAGAAATGCTGGTGGCGCCGATTAGTAGGGTAAGCATTGTTGTTGGTAAAGTTTTAGGAAATAGTTTTACAAGTCTTATTCAAGGTTGTTTAATCCTTATGCTTGCAATCTTATTTGACATTAGTTTTCCTTTAATTAACATTCCTTTTATCATTTTTACAATGTTGTTGATTAGCGCGGGTTTTTTGGGTTTGGGCATGATGATAGCAACTTTTTTCGAGTCAGTTCAAGGTTTTCAATTAATGATTAATCTTTTCGTAATGCCTGTTTTCATGCTTTCAGGAGCTTTATTTCCTATTGATAATCTTCCAAGTTGGTTGAGTTTGTTAACTAAACTTGACCCGTTAACATATGGTGTTGATTTGTTAAGATATCTTATTCTCGGAGTTTCTTTTTTTAACCCTGTTCTTGACGTGTTAGTTGTTGTTGGTTTTACGGTTTTTACTGTAATAATAGCTGCTTTAGCGTTTAATAGGCGAAATTAATTTGTAAATGATAACCTTTTTAAAGTAAATGTTCTTTGGTTTGTTGTTATGGTTAAGAAGTCTAATGGATTAATGGCTGGTAAGAAGTTACTGAAAAGAAGAAAACAGTTCAAATTCAAAAGAAAAGGTTCTAAATTAAAAAGTTCAGGTGGTTGGAGAAAGTATGATGCACTTGAAGGCGCGCCTATGGCTTCTGGTATTGTTCTTAAAAAGAAGAATGTTGAGTGTAAACAGCCCCATTCTGGTTTAAGAAAGTGCGCTGTAGTTCAACTTATCAAGAACGGTAAGACTGTTACAGCGTTCATGCCTGGTGAAGGTGCTTTAAAATATGTTGATGAGCACGATAATGTCATGATCCAAAAAATTGGAGGTCCCATGGGCAAGAGTGCTGGTGACATTCCAGGTGTTAAATATAAGGTTGTTAAAGTTCAAGGTATTAGTTTAGATCAATTAGTTAAGGGTAAGAAGGAGAAGCCTAATAAGTAAAATGGTGGAGAGTAAAGAAGCTGTTAAGAATGAAGTTGTTGAGAAAGAAGTAGTTGAAGAAGAGTTTGTTGATAATTCTATTTTATTATTTAATAAGTATTCTAATAATGTTAATATTCGCGATCCAGCGTTGAAATCGTACATTAATCTTAAGCCTATCATTGTTCCTCGTAATTTTGGCAGGCAGGAAACTAAGCGTTTCTGGAAGAGTGAGGATATGCATGTTGTTGAGCGTTTAATTTGTAAGATGATGGTTTCAGGGCATAAAGGTAAGAAGCATAATTTTTCTTCAGGTAGGAATTCAGGTAAGTTCAATTCAAATTTTAAGAATTGTATGAGCGCTTTTGAAATTATTGAATCTAAAACTAAGAAGAATCCATTACAAGTATTGGTTATAGCTATTGAGAATTCAGCTCCTATGGAGGAAGTTACGAATATTGAGTATGGTGGTATTCGTCATCCGAAAGCCGTTGACACAGCTCCTCAAAGACGTGTTGATTTATCATTGCGTTGGATTACTCAGGGAGCTTACATGAAGTGCACTAAGTCAAAAACTTCTGCTGGTCAAGCTCTTGCAAGTGAGATTATGAATTCCGCTAAAAATGATAATATGAGTTTTGCAATTACAAAAAAAACTGAAGCTGAAAGACAGGCAGCTGCTAGTCGATAATTAAAGCGGATACGTTCCTGTTATTATCCCATCCAGTTCTATTCCATACTGCTTGAATATTGTTTGTTTAAGAGAATTATTTATCTCTATTATTTCTACACTATCACTAGGATAACCAAATTCACCGACTTTTACATAATTAACAGTTATTTGTGTTTTGTTAAGTATTAGGTTTTCAGGTAGTCCGAAAAAGTAGTTTTTTTCCTGTGAAAGTATTATTATAAAGATTTTTTGTTAATGCTTATTTGTATGTTATTATTTACATAATTTTTATAATATGTAACTAAATTGTTTATTTATGATTGTTAAGTTCAAAATTTTATCCGAGTCAGCGAAAATTCCTAAAAAGTCCAGGGAAGGTGATGCAGGTCTTGATTTGCATAGTGATGAAGAATTAGTTTTATCACCAGGTAAGCGTAAATCAATTGGTACTGGCATTGCTTGTGAAATTCCTAAAAACTTTGTTGGACTATTTTGGGATAGGGGCGGATGGTCTTTTAAGCATGGTTTACACACGCTTGCTGGCGTTATTGATAGTAATTATCGCGGCGAACTGAAAGTTATTGCAGTAAACTTAGGGGCTGAGGAAATCAAAATTTTGAAAGGGGATAGGATTGCTCAATTACTTGTACAGCCCGTTAGCATTGTTGAACCTTTAGTTGTTAAAGAATTATCAGAAACTAATCGTGGCGCTGAAAGATTTGGTAGTAGTGGGATGTAAACCGCTACTCTTATAAAATCATTCTTTCTTGATTTTTTTTGTTATGGTAAAAGAGACTGATTTAACTAAAAAGGTTGTTTCATTAATGAATGACCCTAAATACATTCGCAACATGGGAATTGTTGCTCATATTGACCATGGTAAAACCACTTTATCTGATAGCTTATTAGTGGGTGCTGGAATGCTCAGTGAAAAAGTTGCAGGTGAAGCGCGCTCACTTGATTTTCTTGAAGAAGAGCAAGCGCGAGGAATCACTATTCAATCTTCTAATATTAACATGGTTCACACTTTTGATGGCAAGGAATTCTTGATTAATCTTATTGACACGCCAGGTCACGTTGATTTTGGCGGTGACGTTACTCGTGCGATGAGAGCTGTTGACGGCGCTCTTGTTCTTGTTGACGCTGTTGAAGGCGCAATGCCTCAAACTGAAACAGTTCTTAGGCAAGCTCTTAAAGAACGTGTTAAACCTGTTTTATTTATTAATAAAGTTGACCGTTTAATGAAAGAGTTAAGGTTGAAGCCTGAGGATATGCAGGCTCGTTTTGTTAAAACCATTGCTTCTATTAATAAATTAATTAAGGATTTTGCTCCTAACGAATTCAAAAAAGCTTGGCAAGTGAATGTTATGGATGGCACAGTTGCTTTTGGCAGTGCTGTTGATAAGTGGGCTCTTAGTTTTACTTATATGAAGGAGAAAGGAATTGGTTTAAGTGAAGTTATTAAAGCGTACGTTGAAAAAGATGAGGAAGCAATTAAGCAGTTAGGCGTTAAAGCACCTCTTGCAGATGTTTTGTTAGACATGATGGTTAAGCATTTCCCTAACCCTCTTCAAGCGCAAAAGTATCGTATTCCAGCTATTTGGCAGGGTGATTTGGAGAACACTGAAGGTAAAGCAATGATGTCTTGTGACGCTAATGGTCCTGTTATAGTTGAGATAACTAAGATTGTTGTTGACGAGTACGGTGAAGTTGCTACGGGTCGTTTATTTTCAGGAACTATCAAGCCGGGTATGGAATTAAATCTTATCAAAGCAGGTGTTAGTGAGCGAATTCAGAACGTTAATATTTACAAGGGTGCTAAGCGGATGAATATTGAAAAAGCTGTTGCGGGTAACATTATTGGCATTACTGGTTTAAAAAACGCTTTTTCAGGTGAAACATTATCCTCTATTAAAATGGATTCTTTTGAGGATATTAAGCACATTTTCGAGCCAGTTGTTACTAAATCAATTGAAGCTAAAAATCCTAAAGACTTACCTAAATTAATTAATGTTTTAAAGGATATTGAAAAGGAAGATCCTACTCTTAAAGTGAGCATTAACGAGGAGACCGGCGAGTTTTTGATTAGCGGTCTTGGCGAGTTGCATTTAGAGTGGATTGAGCAAAAAATTCAGAAATATAAAGGTGTGGAAGTTCAAACTTCTTCGCCAATTGTTGTTTACAGGGAGTCTGTTACTAATAAGAGTGAGAGTTTTGAAGGTAAGTCTCCTAACAAGCATAATAAGTTTTACATGAGTGTAGAATTATTAGATGAGCCTATCTATCTTGCTTTGAAGAATAAGCAGATTGACGCTAAGCGCGTTAGGCCTAAGGATAAGGATTATTGGAAAGAGTTAGCTGAATTGGGCATGGGTAAGGATGATGCTAAAAACGTGAAAGATACGTATGATGATTCTGCTTTGTTGGATATGACTAAGGGTATTGTTCAAATTCGTGAAGTTTTGCCAATGGTCATTGATGCTTTTGAGGAAGTTGTACGTTCAGGTCCGTTGGGTAGGGAGCCGTGCATTGCTTTAAAGGTCAGGTTGAATGATATGAAATTGCATGAGGATGCGATTCATCGTGGTCCTGCGCAAGTTGTTCCAGCTGTTCGTGAGGCGATTAGGCAGGCAGTTCTTCATGCTGGTCCTTGTTTGTACGAGCCGATTCGTGAGATTCGTGTTGACGCGCCTAATGAGTATTTGAGCGCGATTAGTAGTGTTATTCAAGCGAGGCGTGGTAATTTGTTAGGTATGGATCAGGAAGGTGCTGCTTTAGTCATTACTGCTAAAATGCCTGTCGCGGACTCTTTTGGTTTTACTAGTGATTTAAGGTCTGCTACGAGTGGTAGGGCTGTTTGGAGTTTGAAGAACATAACTTTCGAACCGTTACCTAAGAGTTTGCAGGAAGATGTTGTTAGAAAAATTAGGCAGAGAAAAGGGCTTGCTGATACTCAGATATAAACACAGTTTTTTTTGGGGTTATGTGTTAATAAACTTAAAATTAAGTATTAGTAAATCTAATTACGAAATACTTAAAAAATAAATTATTATTTTCATTGTTATGAAACCCAAAATCGATTTTTCATCTTCAGGGCAATTAGTAAGTCTTATCCATGAAGGTGTTGAGTTTTTTCATCCTGGCGGAGCTTCTAACTATAATGGTCCTGGCTGGTCAAATTCAGAGATAGTTTGTTTTCCTGTATTCGGTCCTGTTCTTAATAATTTAGTTCAAGTTGGGGAGTCAGAATTTGTTTTGGATCAGCATGGAATTTCACGACATATGCCTTTTAAAATTGAAAGAACTGAGGAGATAGTTCTTTATCAAGAATACTCTGGAAAAAATATTCCAAATTCAAAGTGGAAAGAAGGAAGCCATCGTCCAGAAACTCTTAATTGGATGTCTTATCGTCTTGAGAAAAAATTTGAGCCTGTGGATGATGGGTTAATTGTTAGTCTCACAGTTGAAAATAAATCAGAACGAGTTATGCCTTTTATGATTGGATGGCATCCTGCTTTCAAAGTTAATGGTCCTGTTGAGGAAGGTATTTTTTATTACGGTAAAAATGATGGTAATAGTATAACTTTATTAGAAGTAATCAAAGCGTCCAATATGCCGCCTAATGAGGCTTATTTACTTCCAGATACTAGTATGATTAAGTATGTAAATGAAAAAATTGGAATAACTTTTTCAAGCGAAGATTTTAAACACGCTATGCTTTGGAGTCCTTCTGAAAAATCGGAAATGTTTTGTAAAGAATTTTCAGCTCCAACACTTCCTATTTTGCCTGTAAGAAAAAAGCAATACTTTGGTGATGATATAACCAATTTTGAACTTTTGAATCAGGGAAGTAAAAACACACACGCTGTACATATTGGATTAATGGTTGAATAATTCAAAAAATGGTGCTGAACAAATTATTCTTATTCATTGTATCTGTCTAAAAATTATTTAATCTTTTGTTATTTCCAACTGCTAGTTTTTTTAGGCTTTGCACATTTAGTGGTGTGCAAGCACTACAGGTCTGGTTCTCTACTTAATGAAGAACCAACATGTGGTATACAACAAT
>JAAOXS010000013.1 GCA_018220985.1 Nanobdellota archaeon | reverse complement strand
TTCAAGTTGCTTCTCCAAAAAGCGTTAGTAGGTTAATGCAAAGGGTTGGTCGTGCTGGGCATAACATTAACGAAATAAGTCGCGGTGATTTAATTGTGCAGGACCGTGATGATTTAATTGAGTGTGCTGTAATGATTAGTGAAGCTTATAAAAATAAAATTGAGAATGTTAAAGTTCCAAAAAATTGTTTGGACGTTTTATCTCAACACATTGTTGGAATGGCTTTGAATAGTAAATGGAGTGTTGAGGAGGCTTTTAAATTAGTAAAAGGCGCTTATTGTTATAATAATTTAAGTAAGCTAGATTTTATTTCTGTTCTTAAGTATTTATCAGGGAAGTATTATGATTTAGATGATTTTAATGTTTATGGTAAAATCTGGTTTGATGAGATTGATAACGCGTTTGGTAAAAGAGGTAGGTTAACACGACCAATTTATTTTTTGAATTTGGGCACAATACCTGATACTTCAAGTGTTAAAGTTTATTGTCTTGAAAATGATGGTTCAAAAATGTTAATAGGTAGTTTGGATGAAGATTTTGTTGAACGTTTGCAAAAAAATGACAGGTTTGTTATTGGAGGTAAAGTTTACGAATTTAAAAGTGCGAGTGGTATGGTTACTGTTGTTAATAAAGCGTGGGATAAGTCTCCAACAATTCCTTCATGGGTTAGTGAAATGCTTCCATTAAGTTTTGAGCTTGGAGTAAGTATTGGTAAGTTTAAAGAAAAATTGTTTAGTCAATTAAAAAATAATGTTAGCTCAGAACAAGTAATTAATGAAGTAATGCTTGAAAGCAGGTGTGATTTGAATGCTGCTACAGCAATTTATAATTACGTTAAGGAACAGTATTATTTTTTGAAGAAAAAGGGCATTAAAGAGTATCCTTCTCATAATAATATCTTAATAGAAGAGTATTACGGTGATAATGGTTTGCAGAACATTATTTTTCACACACTTTATGGTCGTAAAATTAATGATGTTTTATCAAGAGTTTATGCTTTTTCTGCTGGAAGTAAATTAAAAAAGAATGTTCGAATCACAATTAGCGATAATGGTTTTTTACTAACTTTCCCTGAAGGAGTGGTTATTAATGCATCAGAGCTTATTGGTTTAGTTTCATATAAGAATGTTGAACAAATAGTTCGAAATTCTTTAGAGAAAACTGAAATGCTTAAGAGAAGATTTCGTCATGTTGCAAGCAGGAGTTTTATGATTCTTAGGAACTATTTGGGTAATAGTATTAGTGTTGGTAAACAACAGTTTAATGCAAGGTTGTTGTTAAAAATTTCTCAGGAGATTGATGGTTTTCCAATTATTAAAGAAACGTATAGGGAAATTCTTGAGGATGCTATGGATTTGGAGAATACTGTTAGTATTTTAAAATTAGTTGATGAAAAAAAAATTAATTTTGTTATTTGTCCAAAAAGTAAGGTTCCAAGTCCTTTTTCGCATAATCTTGTTTTAAAATGGCATTCTGATGTTGTAAGTTCCGAGTCAAGAAAGGAAATGCTTGAACGATTGCATAGGCAAGTTAAGTATTTGATAGATTAATTTTTTACTTCAATAAAACGTGTTTTGAAGTTTTTGTTAATACAAGATGTTGTTATTAGAAATGTTTTATTCATAAAATTTTTATACAACTTTAACATTTAATAATTTATGAATCAGCCTTACCAATTGTTAAACAATAATTGTTTGTTCACAATACGGGTGAGGCGCTAAGCGAAAAAACTGTTTTATTTTTTTTTTCAGGGCGCATAATAAACAAATGAGTGTCACGTTTTAAAAAAATGGAAAACAAAATGGGAGTGGATAATTGTATTAAATGTGGTTGGGTAATTAATAGACCACTCAATGATGAAGAGTTAAAAAATTTATTATCTACTACTAACCAGTTTATTTCTTCAAAGATTAGCAATAATCATGCTAAAAATGTTATTAAACAAGTTAAAAACAGGTTAGCTTGGCAAAAAGAACTCGCAAACGTGCATGTTGATGAAACACCTATTTGCCGTTACTGTTTGTTCGAAATTGTTAGGTTATACATGAAAGATGAAGAACACTTATTCGAAGAAGAATTCATAAAAAATTATGATTTTAATAATTCAATAATCTCTTAGTTCTTCTGACACATTTTTTTCTTCAATTATGCTAGAGTCATGCATGAATTCTCTCCACCATCTGTATATTCTTTTACCAGCATTACCAAATTCAAAAGATATACGCCATAAACCAGTCACGCCAGAATACTCAAGCATACCCATTTTTTTTAAAATATTTGAAACTTTGTAAACAGTGCTACGCGCATAAACATCCTTATTATCCTCAACGAACTCGGCAATGGTAAAACCTTCCTGACGACGTCTTCGTGTTTTAGCATAAAGCAACAAATCTTCTGCCACATCAACGTAAACACCACCAGCTTTTGGCTTGTTCAAAAGTGATCTGAAAACAAGTTTGAATTCAGCATTTTTTCTCACAGAATTTTTATCGAACATAATTATTACAAAAAATTAATTAAATAATACACTTCCGCACACTTGTCCACTAATTAATAGACTTAATTTTTATATTAAAAAAATGTTACTAGCGTAAGCAATGTTAAACATCAAATGAAATTGTCTACTAAATACTAGACTGTGTTCAACAAGTCAACAAGTAAAACAAATCTACTAATTAATAGATTAACCAACACTAAGTAAGTGTTGGAGTGTTGGATTTTTCCAACATTAAATTAAATGTATCAACTCCACGAAAAAATCCACCAAATAATAGACATTTAAATACCCCTCTGGAACAAGCGTGCTTATAGGATAATTAGTTTTCAAAGAAGTACACATATAATTTAAAAAAAATTTGTTTCAAAAAATATTAAGAAAATGGCGTGTTTGGACCTTAAAAAATCAGTCTCGTAAGATAGCCTAAATGAATAATAAATTTCAACAAATTCAACAGTAGACACCAATATTATTTAGATATCCGATGTTGATGAAATTTTGAATAAAATTTTTCTGCCTGAAACTTCTTTATCCAAAACACCCATGCTATACAATTTATTTAACCTGTATGAAACAGTACTGCGAGTCACGTTGAGTTCTGCTGCAACCTCTTCAGCAGAAAGTATTGGGTTTTTTTCAAGTAAGTCAATCATTATTCTATCTTTAATTGTTATGTGTCTAACCTTTTTTAAGACTCGATCTATGGCGCCTAAACTGTTTTTTTCGATTTCTGAGACTTCTTGTGCCTTTAAAAGTGTTAAAATGTCATCTAACTTGCTTAAACTTGCTAATTTATTGTCTAAACCCCCTAAAATGTCTGTTAAAGAGCTTAAAATTTGCGTATTCACAACACGGGCTTGCGATAATGGGTGTGTTTGAAGCAGTGAAACTTGCTGTTCCCAGCTTTTTATGGTGTCTGAAAGTTCGGGAGCTTTAATTTTGATTATATCTGTTGATAAAAGCTCGTCCTGAAAACGTTCTCTGGGCTTCTCATCATCTTTAAACACGCGTTTTAAGCGTTTCAACAGTCCCATATTCTCCAACATATCTTCAACACATTCAACAAATATATTCTTTACGGTGGTCCAACAATCTAAAGAGTTCAAAAAACAGCTTAAACAAGTTTCAAATGTTCCAACAAACACTTTAACTAATCAAAAAAAAGTTTCAACAACATGAAATAAAACACCAACACATAAGAAAACACATAAAAATACAATACAGCACTATGAATTATCATAATAAGTATACTAAAGTAATGATTTTAGTTTTCGTAGAAATTTTAAATTATTATTTAAAAAAACGTGTTAAAAGTGTATGGTTAACAAAAGTTATAGCATTATATCCATTATTTATTATAAAAAATTTTTACAATATTGTAAATAATAAAAGTGAGAGTTTTTTAGAGTGATAAATAACAAAAATAGTGTTTTTTATTAAAAAATAGTAAAATAGTGTGATATCATGAGAAAACATTAGAAAAACATGTTTTTGTTGCAAATAAAATAAGTGAGAGCTTATTCTATCGAGTTATATAAAAATAGTTATACATATACTATGAATCGTGTTTAAAGTGTTGAAATAAATAAAAGTGAGGGTTATTTCGTGTTTTGGCGCTTTAAAATGTCTTGGTATACTTCTTCTTTTATTGTTATAGGTTGTATTTTTAGTCCTTTTGCAAGAAGAGCATCAACATCTTGGAATTCTATTTTATCCCATAAATACCTATGAATACACCACGTTACAGTCGCAGGGTTCAATTTAGTGCGTCTAGATAGTTCTCTTATCCATAAAAATCCCTCTCCTGCCGTTTTTGCTTCAGCCAGGACTTTTAAAATGTTTTTTAAGTGAGTTTCTGTCTTCTTTTGCATGTTTCTTAACAGGTGTTTAAACAATATAAATGTTTTTTAGAGTTTTTAATTCTTGTTTTGGTGTTGTATTTCTAAATAATTTTCATCTAATTCAAGTAAAATCTTTGTTCTGTAATTATCTTTTTCAATTGATGTTTTATAGAGATGCTGTTTATCAAATGGAAAATGCTTAGTTATCATAATCAAAGCTATTCTTTTTGTTACAGTAACTGGTTGTATGTTATAATTATGAACGTGTCCTTTTATTAAAAATTGTTTTGTTGGAGTATAACAATTTAAATTATTAAGAATGTCAGTTAATGTCATTTCTCATCACTTGAAAGAATTTTTTTAGCATTTTATCATTTAGATTTATTTTAAATTTAAAAAAAAAGTAATGAGTTATTCGCTTTCTTTTATTCTTAGCAGTTGCACGGGACTTGGTAGATTCATTTCTTTTGCAATGATTATTCCTTCTACTTGCGCTATGTTTAGTATATTCTGCATTATAGGTAATAACTGTTCTTTGTTAATGGATTTGTTCTTTTTCCATTCATCAAATATGTTCTTAAAGTCTTTTGTGTCTAATTCGTAGATTACTTCTCCTGCAATTAATAGTTTTGCAAGTTTTTGATCGTCTGTAAGGTCATATTCGCTTATGAATTCCCAGCCAACTATTAATACTTTCTTTTTCGAATCAGCGGATTTTCCTTCTTTTAGTGTTTTAGGGATTGCGTTAGAGCTTATATTCTTTAGTCCCGATTTTGACTCTAAATCGTATCTTTCTCCGTTTATTTTTGTTATTCTTTGTCCTATCAATATCATGGTGCTATAGAAAATATTAATAGTATTTAAATATATTTGCTTACGTATGAAAGCGGTTATTTGTTCTTCAAAGGATGTTGCTTCAAGAAATATTTACGAATTATTAAAACGCGATTTTGGCTTTGTCCAATCAACTGATTTTTTTGATGATAATTTTGTGTATAAGCGTGAAAAAAATATTATGGTTTTAAGTGATAAAGATACAATTTTCATTAATCCAAATAGTTTAGATGCTGATTTGTTGGTTTTTGCCTCACGTCATAAGTCTAAAAGTGGTATTCCGACACTTACAGTTCATACAACTGGAGTTTTCTCTTCAGATGTGCGTTTTGGAGGTCTTCCTTTTACCCTATCTCAAACTAACGCGCGTGTAAATGGTTTTGCTTTAAGGAAGCTAAATGATTTGAATAATTCTGACTTTAAGGTTAGTCTTGAAGTTACTCACCACGGACCTGTTACCAACAAGCCAGTTGTTTTTGTTGAAGTTGGTTCGTCATTAAAACAATGGAATAGAATAGATATTTGCAATATTGTAGCAAAAGTTTGCGTGTCACTGTTAAATAGTGAAATCAAGAGTTCCGCTGTGCCAGTTATTGGTTTTGGGGGTTCTCATTATGCTGCTAAATTCACTGATTTGGCTGTTAAAGGCGAGTTTGATTTTGGCCATATTTGTCCTAAGTATATGATTAAGAATTTGTCTTTTGATTTGGTGAAGCAAATGGTTGAAAAAACGTTTCCTAAGCCTAAGTTGGGTTTGATTGAGAAGAATAATTGTTCTCGTAAGGTTGAGATTAAGTCTTGGTTGAATGATTTGGGTGTTGATTCGCGTCTTGTGTGATTTTATTTTGGTATTGTTAATACCCCTTTATTTCCTTTGGAAATTATTGTCTGTATATTTTGTATAGTAAGTGCATTATGTTGTAGCCCAATTTTTCGTTTAGGTCGCCGTTTTTGCAGTATCTTTCTCCGAATTTTGTTGTGATATCGGGTTTTATTTTTCCAGATATTAGTAGTGGTATTGGTTCTGCTGTGTGTCGCATTAGTCTTGCTGGTGTTGCATGGTCTGCTGTTACGCATAGTACGTCTTCTTTTAAGTTTATGTTTTCTTTTAGGAATTGAAATATTGTTTTGTCCAGGTATTCTATTGATTGTTTTTTCTTGTTAGAGTTCCCGTCGTGTCCGAATGTGTCTGGTGCTTTTATAAATATTAAGAATTTATCGTGTTGTTCATAATTTTGTTGTAGTACTTCTAATGTTTTATCAATGTCTTGTTTGTATTCTTCTTCTGGTTTGCTTATACCTAATATTTTCATTTTTGTTAGTTTTGCCATTCCAAATTCCACTGGTGACGTGCATATTGCTGCAAAATCATCGTATATTGGTAGTTCTGGTAGTTTTGTTCCTGCTCCTCGCGTTAGTATTCTGTTTATTGGGTATCCCCCTCTGCTTCGTCTTCCAGTGTTTAGTTTTGTTGTGTTTAGGACTTCGTTTACTTTTTGTTCAAGTATTCGTAGCATGTTTGCTGAGCGCTCGTTTTTTTCTGTTTTTTTAAGTGATTGTACATTTCTAGGATGTATTCCTTCTTTTAACGGGTCTGACCCTGTGATATCATCTCCTAGTTCTTGTTTGCTTCTTAATATTATCATTCCCCTGTATCCTAGTTGGTGTTTTATTTCGTAGTCTCCTGAGTAGTTTATTTTTTGTTTTATTTCTTCTGTGAATTTTTTTCCTTCTTCATTGCTTATTCTTCCAGCTCTTCTGCTTTCGACTATTCCTTTTGGGTTTACGTAAGCAAAATTGAATCTGATTGCCAGATTTCCTTCTTCAAATTCCGCGTCTATTCCTATTGCTTCTATCGGCGCTCTTTTCCAATTTGTTTTTCTCGGATTTACTCCAAATAATGATATATACCCAAAATTTGAACCATTTTCTCTTAGAAAATTTTCATTGTCTATTTTAAAGTTTTTTGTAAACCCTGTTTGCCCTTTTTCCGCAAAATAGTCCAGGTTTGGAGTTTTAGCTGCTTCTAGTGCTGTTCTATTTTTTAGAACAGAAGTGGGAAGTCCTCCTATCCCATCTATTATGACAAATACTATTTTAGCCATAAACCTTTATTATACTGTTATCTGTTTTATTTGTTTATGTTTGATCAAGTAATTTTTTCTATTACACTTGTTTCTGGCGTGGTTTTTGCCGAGTTTGTTTGTTTGAAATCGTTTGGTAAGCAGGATTCTAGTTTAACTAATTTAATGGAGTTGGTTTTGATTATTGGTTTGGTTAACTTTTTGTAAAAAGCAGGTTGAATCTTTAAGAAATGATAGGACTAAAAGGGTTTGTTTAAAAACTAAAGATTTTAAAAAGATTTATTATAATAATTCGAGGAAATATTTTCCTAAGTTCGTTAATTATTATTTTAAGGACGTTAATGATGAAATTATTGAAAATATTGATTTAAATTTGAATAATATTATAATAAGTAATAATTCTATTTAAAAAGCGTATAATTTGTTTCTTAAAGAATTAAAGCTTTTTTTTAAAGAAATAAAGCAGTTAGATAATATTTTTAGTTTAATTAGTGAGGAAGATTTACCTGATAGCGTTTTTAAACTAAAAAAGTATTTTAGTAAGTTTAAACCAAGTAATAATCTTTTAGATATCATTTTGAGGTATTCTGTTGGTTTTGGCGTTCTTGACTTGTTTTTTTAGCTTTTGATGGTTCCAGTATTAGTTTTAGTAATTTTATGATTTCTCTATCATGATTTATTATTTTTAGATGTTCTATCTCATCAAAGTGTGTCCATATCATTGCTCGTCCTTCGTTTAGTATTAGTTGTTGATTTTGATCATATTTTTCTATAAAAACATGTTTTGTTCCGTCAAAGTCTTTTCCCTTCTGTTGTTTTGTTAACACAATTTTTGGATTTATTAGTTTGTAATTTAGTTCTTCAAGAGTTTCTCTTTTCACAGCATCTTCAGGTGTTTCTCCTTTTTCGATTCCACCTCCAAAGAAAGCTATGTAGCCCGGCAGTCTTGAAGCGTCTTCTGTTCTTTGTTGTAATAGAATTCGTTTTTTATCATCATATAAAACTATTAGCGCTACGTTTCGTTTCATTTTTTTTGAAAAGCTGTGTATATCCCATTTTTTTCTTTTATTATTTTGTAGTGTTTGCTTAGTTCTACATTAATGTTTATTTCAGGGTTTGTTGAGTATCCTACTGCAAAATTGTTTGCGAATATGATTATTGCTTTTTCTTTTATTTTTTCTTTATTTTCTTGGAATTCTTTTTGGATTATTCCAAGATTTGTTAGTCTAGTTTTTATTCCTACAAATTTCGGTGATGAGGTTATTATTCGTTTTATGTGTGATTTTATTATTTCTTCTTCTAGTTCGTTTATTTTTCTGCCTCGTTGTTTCCATTCGTCGAAGAATTTTTCGGCAGTTCCAATTATCCTATCTTGCTGTACACCCCATAAGTCACGTAGTTCATGGATTATCTCATCTTTTTCGTGCATACTTTTTAATGCTTGTTCTCCAACTTTGTATTCGACTCGTACCACACCATCTTGTATTCGTTCAGTGTTTATAATTTTTATTAAGCCTATTTCTCCTGTGTTGTTTGTGTGAGTTCCTCCGCAGGCTTGCGCGTCAATTCCTTTTATTTCAACTATTCTTATTTCCTTTCCTGGCACGGCTCCGCCTTGGTAAATGCGCATTCCGTATTTTTTTTCAGCGTCTTTTCTGCTCATAAACGTTTTACTAACAATTATTTGCTTTGCAACCAGTCTATTAGCCATTAGTTCTATGTTCTGCAGTTCTTTAAAGCTCAGAGCTTTGTAGTGCGTTATGTCTAAGCGGGCTTTTCCAATTTTCTTTTCAGCTCCACTTTGATAAACGTGTTCTCCTAATACTTTTCTGCAAGCTGCGTACACCACATGTGTTGCAGTGTGATATTTAGATAATGTTTGTCTGCGTTCCCAATTTATTTTTCCTTGTATTTCATCACCTTCTTTTAAATCGTGTTTTTTGAGTTTGTGAAATATTACACCGTCTTGCATTTCTACTTCTTCCACTTCGTAATTGTTTATTGTGCCCGTATCATGGTCTTGTCCTCCGCTCGTAGGGTAGAATAATGTTTGATTTAGGACTATGTGGTTTCCAATTATTTTTTTCACTTTTGCAGTGAACGTTCTTTCATTTTCTTTTTCGTAGTATAATTTTATTGTTGGTACTAATCGTTCCGTGTCGTATTTTCGTTCTATTTTTTTAAATCCTTTTTTCAAGTGCATTTCACTGATTTGATAGTAAAAATTTGCTGGTACGTTCACGTCTTGATTTTTTTCTTTAGCTATTTCTTTAACTATTTCTGGTGATATGCCTTTAGAATCGTAAAGTTTGAGTAATGTGTTTGTATCAATTGTTTTTTTGTTGTAGAGTAATTTTTTGATTTCTTTCCGTCCTTTAAGTGTTGTTTTCAGGTATCTTTCTTTTTCTGTTTTAATAATGTCTTGTATTTTCGTGTTTTTCAGTTCGGGGAATAGTTTTCCTAGTTCGTCTTTTTTATGCCATTCCATTACTTCTGCAATGTCTATTCCGAATTTGTATTGTCTGTTAAACGCGAAGCATCGTCTTAGAATATTTCTTAGGTTGTATCCGCCTCCAACGTTTGAGGGTAGTGCGCCGTCATTAATTGCAACGAGCAGTGAGCGCGTGTGATCTGCTATTGCGTATAGTGCTGATATTGGTCCAATTTTTTGTCTTAGTTCTTGCACGCTGGTTTTCATTTTTTTCGCTATTTCTTCCCATGCTTTGTCCATGTTTTCAACTTCGTCTACGTTTAGTGTTCCTGCGTATGGTGAGAATCGTGTCCAGAATTTTTTGTCAGGTTTTATTCCTGTTATTTCGTACAATTTTTTTAGAACGTATGGAAATGTTGTGTCGTAAACTGTTGGCGTTCCTTGAGTAAACCAAGGTACTCTTTCTAATCCTTGTCCCATATCTATTATTTTCGTGTTCAGTTCTTTCCATGTTCCGTCTGGTTTTATTTTGTATTGCATGTATACTTGGTTTCCAAGTTCTAATCCTCCTGAAAAGAATTCGAGTGACGGTCCGAAGTTTCCTCCGCCAGCCCATATGTCTTCTATGAATGTCAGTCCTTTTTTTTTCACTCCGATGCTGTTTGTTATGTATTCGTATATTTGTTGTATTGCTTCTTTTTTGAAGTACACGTATTTTTCAGGGTTGTTGAACGCGTGTTGTCCCATCATTATAAATCCTGTTGCGTGTCTGCCACTTATCCCTACATTATCAACGTCGGGAAATCTTAAGCAGAATTGTGGTATTACTAGTGGGTTTTCTGGTGGTTCTGATGCACCGGATACCACATTTGGTTGGAATGCGTTTATTGATGCTGTTGTAAATTCAAGTTCTTCATACCATCGCGCAGTTACGGGATATCTTTTGATTTCTTTGTATCCATATTTTGCGAAGTGGTTTGCAAAACTTTTCCACGTGCTCATGTATGTGTGTTTTTTTGTTGTTAGCGTTTTTCCTATGAACGAGTATCCTCCTACGCACATCGGGTCGCCGCAGTACATTTGTGCTCCACCATAGCTCCAATAATGGTTTCCGCAGGTGCATTTTTTTCTTTCGAAACCCATTTGTTTTAAGGAGTCAGTAGGATAGTATTTTTCATAGTTTTTTTCAAATAGTGGTTGCATTTGTTTTTTTATTTCTTTGTCAGTTAGCATGTTGTCAATATTTATTCTGGTTTTGTAAATCCTTAAAAGTTTACTCTTTTTAATAATATTCATGGGTGAGTATGATTTCAGTATTGTGATGCCGTGTTATAATGAAGAAGAAGGCATGCCTGATACTGTGATGGATGTTTTGGATAATGTTAAGGGCAAGTATGAATTAATTATTGTTGATGATGGTAGTACTGATAATACTTTAGAACTTGCCCGTGAGTTTGAGAAAAAGCATTCGCATATTAAAGTGTTTCTTCAGCAGCATAATTTAGGTAAGCGTTTCGCTGTTGACACAGGTATCAAAAATGCTTCTTGCGATTCTATTGTTTTGATTGATGGTGATTTCACTTATCCTGCTAAGTTCATTAATGTTATTGTTGATGATTTTGTTGAGGGTTTTGACATGGTTTATGGGTCGCGTTTTTTGGGTAAGAAAGTTAATTTAAGTGGTAGTCATAAGTTAGGTAATAAAATGTTTGCTTTGATTTATAATGTGTTAACTTTTAAGAGGATTACTGATTTAACTTCAGGTTTGCGAGTTTTTAATCGTATTCGTTATTTCGTGTTGAAATTGGATAGTCCTAATTTTGGTATGGAAACTGAGTTGATGATGAAAGCTTTTAGGCATAATTGGACTTTTTCTGAAGTTCCTATTAATCTTCGTAAGCGTGAGGGTGAGAGTAAGTTGTCAACTTTTAAGGATGGTTTTAGAATTCTTTTCAGGTTGTTTTGGAATCGTTTTTTTTAATTAAGAATTTGTTCAGTATTAAGTAGTCTATTCCAGTGTTCTTAAAGCAATTATATGCGTCTTGGGGTGTGCAAACTATTGGTTCGCCTTTCACATTAAATGATGTGTTTATTAGTATTGGCGTTTTTGATAGTTTTCCGAATTTTTTTATTAATTCGTAATAGCGTGGGTTAGTTGTTTTAGTTATTATTTGAGGTCTTGCTGTTCTATCTACGTGAGTTATTGCAGGTATTTTTTTTTGATGATTGTTTTTTACTGGAAAAATCATTAGCATGTATTTTGATGGTTCGGGTATTTCTCCGTTGATTTCAAAATATTTTTTAGCATCTTCTTCGCATACTGCTGGCGCGAATGGTCGGAATGTTTCTCTGTGTTTTACTTTTTTGTTCAGTACGTTTTTCATTTCTGGATTGCACGGGTTTGCGAGGATACTGCGATTTCCTAGTGCGCGTGGTCCCCATTCCATTCTTCCTTGGAACCAGCCTATTATTTTGTTTTCGTGGATTAGTTTTGCAGTTGTTTTTGTTAAGTTGGTTTCATTGAGTGTTTTGTATTTTATTTCGTGTTCATCTAAGAATTTTTTGATTTGTTTTGTTGAGTATTCAGGTCCGTAATAAGCATTTTCTAGTTGGTTTCTTTTCTTGTTTAGTATTGTGTTTGAAATGTAAAGCGCTGCTCCCATACTTCCACCTCCATCTGACGCGTTGGGTTGTATCCACATTTTTTTGAAGGGTGTGTTTTCAAGTATTTTTCCATTTACAACACTGTTTAATGCTACTCCCCCTGCCATCACTAAGCTTTCACATTTTGTTATTTTGTAAACTTGTTTTAGTATGGTTATTATTATTTCTTCAGTTATTTTTTGCAGTGATGCCGCAATGTTTTTGTGTTTTTGCGTTATTTCATTTTCAGTTTTTCTTGGTTTACCTAATAATCTAATTAATTTTTTTGAGTGCATTTTATCAGTGTAAGTGTAAGAAAAATATTTTGGGTTTAATTTGAAACTTCCGTCTTTTTCTATTTTAACGAGTTTTTTTAGTTGGTCATAATATTTTTCGGGGTTGCCGTAAGCGGCCAATCCCATTACTTTGTACTCGTCGTTGTTTATTTTAAATCCTAAAAATGATGTTATTGTTGAGTATAATAATCCTATTGAGTGGGGAAATTTTATTTCTTTTATTAATTCTATTTCATTTTTGTTTCCAATTCCGTATGATGTTGTTGTCCATTCACCTACTCCATCAATTATTAATATTGCTGCTTTTTTGAATGGGCTTGGTAAGAATGTGCTGGCAGCGTGGGACATGTGGTGGTTTATGAATAGTACGTTGCCTTTGTATTTTGTTTGTTTTTTTAGTATTTTTGTGAATCTTAGTTTTTCAGTAAACCAGTCTGGTGTTGATTTAACAAATGTTTTCAAGCTTTTTGGAAACGTTTGTAAGTGTTGGTATATTACTCGTTCAAATTTTAGTAATGGTTTTTCGTAGAATCCTACGTATTTGACTTGGTTTATGTTTATTCCTGCTTGTTTTAAGCAGTATTGTATCGCGTTTTTCGGGAATGTTTTGTCGTGTTTTTTTCTTGTAAATCTTTCTTCTTCTACTGCAGCTATTATTTTCCCGTTTTTTACAAGTGTTGCTGATGCATCGTGATGAAAGCAGCTTACCCATAGTATGTACATTTTTTTTTTAGAATTGTTGGTAGTACCTCTCTTTTTTTTCTTGTTTTAGTCTTAATTCAGTCCATCCTTTTTTTGTTTGTGATAAGAATTTTTTTCTAAATGTTTTTCCAGTTATTGAAGTGAGGTTTATGCTTGTAAAGTAAACAATTATTAGTAGTGTTATTGTTATAGTTTGGTTTATTGTTTTCCCAATTTTTTCTATTGCTTTTAATGGTATGCGTAAGAATTTCATTTTTTTTTTAGAATAGTGCATAAATGAATGGCACTGCTGCACTACTTTGTCCAAAAATTATGAGTAATCCTACTGTTAATAGCATTATTATTGTTGGTAGTAACCACCATTTCTTGTTTTGTTTTAAGTAGTCAAAAAATTCAAGTATTATATTTTTATTTTTCATATTTGGTTATTCTAGTTTGTTATATTTAATTTTTTTAGTATTGTATTAGCAACGTTTTCAGCTATTAATCTATTTCCTTCCAGTGTGCAGTGTCCAAATTCGTAGCCGAGATGCCAAGCAAAAGTATCCCAAAACAAGTCGGAATATTTTCTTGTTTCTAGTGTTTTTTCAAAGTTTTCTTTATTACTTACAAAAATTATATCTTCATTATAATTTAACATTTCTTTTAATTTTTCAACATCTCGTAAAGGGTATTGCATAGCAACATTTGTTATCTCTTTTTCCTTTAATTTTTTGTTTAAAATTAAATAGTTTTCTTTCGTGTTTGATTCTTTAGTAAGTGATCTCATTATTTTTATGTTAAAACCATTTTCAGCAAAGAATGTTTCAATGTATTCTGTTGGTTTATTTTCAGAAAAATAAATTCGACCAAGACTATCATAAAGCATATGTTCATCTTTTACTAAATCAATTGCTTTTAAAAGCATTTTTTCAGCATCATTAACTCTTTCAAGTTCTTGGTAAAGTAACGCGAGCTCATAGTAGCCTAAATCATTTTTTGAATTTATTTCAATAGCTTTTTTTAAAAGTTTTTCTGATTCTTCTTTGCTTGAACTATGATAATATCTTAACAGTATGTAAACCCAATCATTATTAGGATTCGCGTTTATTGCTTTTTCAAACATGTTTTTTGATTTTGTAATATAATTTGAATCCTTGTTTATGATTCCAAAATCATAGTATACTCTTCCTAACCACGCATAAGCCCAGTCAGTTGAATAATTTAAGAATTCGTTTGTAATTTGTTTAAACTTTGTGATGTTATCTGTATATATTTTTTCTAATTCAACTAAGGTCCATACATTTTTTGGATTTATTTTTTTTACTTGGTTAAACATTTTTTCAGCTTCGTTTGACAGATTCATTTCATAAAATATTTTTCCCATGCCCATAAGTGCAAGTTCATTTTGAGGATTTATTTCTATTATTTTTTTAAACGCGTTTTGCGCTTCTTTGAATTGTCCAGTGCTATAATACAAAATTCCAAGCCCTGTATAAACCCACTCTTTTTCGGGATTTTTATTTTTGTATTGTTCTATTGCAGATAATAAATATATTATTTCTATTTGGTTTTGGTTTTTTCTTAATCCGTTGTAAACGCTTTCATGCCTAACTAAATTAATTCTGAACGCGTTTTCAAAATATTCATTAAATAATCTTGTTTGATTTTGATTATAATATTTGTACGCGAGTTGTGCGTGAAGCCAGTCATTATTCTCATCTAATTCAATTATTTTTTTTAGGAGTTCTTCTTCAGTTTTTATGTTTTCAACATATTTTATAATTTTTTCTTGTTCTATTTTGTTTTCCAAATTTTTAATCATTATTTTTGCGAGGTCAAATATTTTTAATTGTTCTAAAAAGGTATTTTTAGTCTGTGTTTCATAAAAACTAATTCCTATATCATTAATCCCCATCATTGAAATAACCATATTTGGCGAATATTTTTCCAAGTTTTCTTCTAATGTAGAAATGATAAGTCCAGTGTTTGTGCCAGGTATTCCTTCATTAAAAATTTTAAATTTAATTTTTTCACTTTTGTTGTTTAGAGTTATTTCAAGTTGTTGAGGCCAGCTGTTTCTTATTCCTGCTGTTGTGGATTCTCCTAAACATAGAATTCTATACTCTTTTTGTTCAGTGAATGTTGTGTAACCTGTTATTTGGTTTTGAGAGTTTTGCGCGAATAAAAATGCTAGTCCTCCTGCTCTTATTCCAAATTCTAATATCGCAATTGTTAGGATAATACTGAAAAATAGGACTCCTATTTTTTTGGTTGTTGAGTGTTTTAGTATTTTCTTGATTGGTTTTTTTAAAATGAGTAATGTGAGTGTTATTGTTAGTATTATAAAAAATCGTTTTAATAATTCTATTAACATGTTATTTTGTAAATTAATTTTTTAGTAATTATAATGTTTGTTATTTTAAAAAAAAAATGTGTTAGGGAGATTTTAGGACGTGTTTTTTTTGAGCCTGGGGAGCGGGTTTGCTTTCATCTTCGAATCGTATCATCCAATGTTACACCGGTGTTTCCTCTTACGATTTTTCGGATTATCTGCAATCCTAGTTTTTCAGGTAGTTAATGTTGGATGACGACTCCTATTTTGGAACTGCCCTTTTACGGGTTTGGCTCGTTGTTCCGCGTAAGAGTTGAGGTTAACTCACTAACTTGTCTGAAATGCTTGTTAATTTCTCAATCATATTTTTTTGTTCAGGGTTATTATTTTATTTTTGGTTGGCATGTTCTTTTTTTTATTTTGTTCTCCCCAATTATAACCTGTTTAATGTTCTTCTTTTCAGGTTTTTGTTTTCCAACACCAACTTTATTTATTATTATTTTTTTTTCTTGAAAAATCAACCACTCCTTGTTTTTCCTAAAATCCCCCGTATCATTTATGTAGGAGGTTATGGCTTATATATTTTGTTTTTTAAATTTTTCATTAAATATTAAAAATTAGAATTCTTATTAAGTTAAGAGAGCGTTTTTGGAAGAACTCTTTGCTTTTATTCAGTGTTTTTTTAACCGAATAATGCGCCAAGTCCTTCCGCTGCTGCTGATTCTGTTATTTCTTCTTCCTCTTCTTCTTTTTTCTCTTCGGCAGCTGGTGTTTCTCCTGCGCTTGGAGCGCTTGCTGTTACAGCTATTGCAGGTGTTTTGCTTATTGCTTCTTCAATGTCAACTCCATCAAGTGATGCGAGTAGTGCTTTGATTTTTGATTCGTCAGCTTTTAGTCCTGCAGCGTCAACAACTTTTTTAATGCTTTTCTCGTCAATTTTTTGTCCTGCTTTATGTAGCAAGAGTGCTGCGTATATGTATTCCATTATTTTTTTTTTCACCTTAAATTTATTGCTTGATTATGCGCTTTTAATAATTGGTCTTGTATCAAGTCTTTATCATATATTGTTGCTTCCATTCCCAAATTTTTTGCGTGATTGCTTGCTTGGGTTAGGAATATTTCCACGTTTTCTTTTGTGAATATTCTCGCTTCAACACTTAAGTTGAACGCGTGTTGTGATGCGAGTGTGAGGTTGTTCATAAACGCGTTTTCATCTATGTTAAGCACGTTTTTCAGGAAGACTGTTCCATCATCGTAAGCGGATACAAGATTTATTCCTATCTTCATGGGTTTTATATCCATCTTTTGGAGGAATGATGCTTGTTGAAGTGTTATCGTGTCTCCGTCTTTTAGTATTACAGTATCATTTTGTATTGTTATTTTTCCTTTTTCTATTTTCGTTTTTATTCCAAGAGCGCCGAATTCGCTTATCATTGGTCCTGGTCCGAATTCTGTTGGACCTGCGGGTATGGTTATGTTTTCAGGTATTGTTTGACCTGCTTTTGCGTAAGTGTTGCTCTGGTTTTGTTTTAGTGTTTTAAATATTTTGAATGGGTTTTCATTTGTGATTATGAGTGCTGGCATTCTGCCAAGGTTTTCTAATAGTTTTTCTTGTTTTTCTCCTTTTAATGCTCTTCGAAGTATGCTTTTTTTTGTTATTTTTAAGTGTATTTTTTGGTTTAGTGATTTTTTTATTGATTGTAATTGTTTTGCGGGTAATTCGTCAAGGTCGACTATGCCAACTACTTTTGCGTTTTTCAACTCGTTTTTGAGTTTTTTCACTTTTTGTTTTTTCCACTCTTGAACCATTTTTTTTTACTCCAGTTTTATTGTTTTTGACATGGTTTTTTTTATGTACGCGTGTTTTAGTTGTTGTTTTCCATTTGGTAAGTCGCGTATTACTTTTTCAATTATTATTATTGCGTTTTCAGCGATTTCTTCGTTTTTCATTTCTTCGTTTCCTATGCTCATGTGCAAGTTCGGTTGGTTTTTTGTTTTTAGTATTGTAGTGCTTTTTAGTCTTGCAATTGCAGGTGTTAAGTCCCCATTTGGCGGAATTATTTGTCCAAGTTTTGGGTTTGGCATTTTTCCTTTTGTGCCTAAGTATTTACCAAATGTTCTTGCAATGTCTGGCATCAAGTTTGCTTGTGCGAAGAAGTAGTCGTGTTTTCTTACTAGTTTTTTTATTTCTCTTGGCGTTTTTGTCCAATTTTCGAATTCGTCAATTATTATTGTTGTTTCACAGTTTTTTTTAGCGTTTTCCGCTAATTCTTTTCCAACTAGTGCGCAGAATTTGAGTTTTTTGAAGGGGTATTTTATTTGAACGTAATCATCTATTTTTTCCCCTTTTTTTGGGTTGAAGTGTTTTAAAGAAATTATTAAGTCTATTGTTTGTGAGAATTTGAGTTTTTTCGTGTCTTTTCTCAGTTTTTCCAATGCTTCAATTACGGTTTTTGTATTCATTGTATGGTTTTTTTTTAACCTCCTGCCTAAGCAGTATTATCTCAAAAACGTTGTTTTATTTATAAAGTTTACTGAATGGTTTTTATTACTTCTTTCGCGTTTTTCCCGTCAATTGTGAGTCCCATTGATATACATGTTCCTATTACTTGTTTTAACATATTTGTTTCACTTATTGTTATGTTCGTGTCAATTTTTGCTTTTGCCACGCTTTTTAGTTCTTCTAAGCTTATGTCTCCAATTGTTTCGTTTCCTGTGTTTCCGCTTCCTTTTTCAAGTTTTATTTTTGACTTGATTAATTGTGATGTGGGTGGTGTTCCTACAGTTATTGTGTATTCTTTTGTTTTCGGGTCTACTTCCAGTTTTACTGGTACTTGTATTCCTGCGAAGTTTTTTGTTTTTTCATTAATGTCAAGAACTATTTGATTTAAGTTTAATCCAAGTGGTCCTAAGGTTGTTCCAAGTGATGCTCCTGCTTTTGCAGCGCCCCCATCAACCATTAAGTTTATTGTTTGCATTATTCTTCACCTATTTTGAGTGTTGAGCCTTTTCTGTCAATTACGCGTACTGAGTCTAAGCTTATAGTTATTGGTATTGGAACTGCTGCTTCTAGTAGTTCTACTACCACTTTTTCTTTTGCTTTGTCAACACGTTTTACTCTTGCTTTTTCGCCTTTGTACGGTCCACTGATTAGTTCAATTATGTCATTGTTGTCGATTACCATTTTTTTCGCTACTGGTTCGAAGAAGTGTGTGACGTCGTCGAATGCGATTGGGTTTTCTATTACTCCTTTTGCGTGGCGTAGTCCGTATATTGCTTGAACTACTGCTTCCCGTGTTTTTCCTTCTACGAATATGTAACCTTTAATTTGTTCTGGGCGCATTATTGCGTATACGCCTTCATTTTCTGTTAGTAGTCTTGCGTTTAGTCTGCTCGTTAGTTGGGATTCTCTTCCAGCTGTTACGCGTACAATGTATATTTGACTGTCTTCTTTTTCACTCATTTTTTTTATATTTTTATTATGTATAGGAATATTGTTTGTATTACGAATCCTATCATTCCTATTGCTATCATTCCTGCCGCGCTTATTTTTACTATGTCTATGAATTCTTCGCGTGATGGTTTTTTTGTTCGTTTTAGTACGCGTTTGTATTGGTAGTAAAGGCTTTTCAGTTTTCCCAGTGCGTATTTTGGGTTTATGTATTTTGCAGCCTCGCGGCGTATTTGTTTTAAATTCATGTTAATAAATTCATCATTATTGCGTTTTTAAATGTTTTTATTTTTACAACACAGTCCGATAAATTGGAGTTTGTCCGAAAACTGATAAACAATTATATCAGAGAACCTAATTTTTTAGTTCTAAAATCTTTGATGGCTTTAATATCCTCTTTTTCAGCCTTGTTCTTTTCTTTTTCAATTATTTTTAGTGGTTCATTATTTTCTTTTATATATGTTTGAATATTCTGATTTTCAATTACTAACTGTTGCATATTAAATATCTGAGAAAATGCTTTACCTTTGTTTATATCAGTTAGTATCTTTTCATCTAGTATGCTATCATCTGGTAATTTAAAGGGTAATTTTTTACTATTCAGTCTATAATATCCATAATCTGATTTATTAAACAAACGAATTTTGTTAAATTTTAATTTTTCAAATATTCTTGGATCTGGTTTACCTTGCCTATTACTACCAAAAGCTAAATGGTTACGTCCAATAGTGTCAATGCCAGCACCACCCATTAAAATATCTTTACTACCAATTACACCAGTATTGGCGGTAAATCGCCCAGGAGAACTATTAATGGAGTATAAAAACGTCTTTTGGTATTCTAATCCAATTTCATTTAATTCCATTACTATGCCCGTCATCAGAGGGCTACCTATTAAACTTTTAAAAGTTGCAGTTCCAAGATCCAAATAAAAGTGATTTATTCCTTTACTATAATAATAATCTATTAATTCTGCAATGTTTCTAGTTGACCAATTTGTTGGAAGCCATCCTAATATATCTTTATGATTCCAACCTTCTAACAATTGAATATATGTATCTAAAAAGGACTTGTGCTTTTTGAACTTTTCATCAGTTATTCTTATTTTTGACTCTTGTACTACTTGTCCATTTCTCTTTGTTCTAGTTACTAATTCCTTAAAGACATCAGGTAATGCTGGAAGAGGTGTAGCATCTGAAAAACTATGTGATTTAGTTATCAATGTTTTCATCTCATCAATTGTGGGATACTTAGGACCTTCAAATCTAGTAAATAAAAACCGAGAAGAAGAAACTTTATCAGCCGCGTCTTTCCACAACTTTATTTTAGCATCTTCTTTTCTATCTAAGTCTGGAAATTCTCTGAATTTCTCAAGCTTTTTTTTATTATATTTAACAAATGCCTCAGAAACACCGACTTTTAGATCTCCGAAATCGATTTTGCTATCATAGTATTTTCTTATATCTAATGCTTGTAATGGAACGTTTAGACGTTTGCCGTTAATATCAAAATGACCTAATCTAAAAGCAGAATCCTCTGATACAGTTGTTTCACCATTTATTTTAGCACCCATTCATAACCTAACTTCTTAAAATTTATTCTAAATGCGGACTTATCTATTTTTCTACACGTTGAACATAACCTTTGTTTATCTATAATGCCTAAATTGTATAATTCTACTAAAATATTAAAAGCTCCTATTACATTGATATTTAATTTGTTACAGGCATTTCTGCCTTTTTTTTCATCAATTATTGCAACACTTCCATTGGAGTGATAAACAGCGCTCATAACACTTAATTCTCCATCATCTATGGTTGGGAATCTGTTCTTAAGAGTTTGAAAATCCTCTGTTGATTCATTTTCCAAAATTTTTAATATTCCACTTTTTAAAAAATTGTTAAGATTTTCTCTTGATAGGTCCGATTTTATTTCTTCATTGACTTTTTTTGGAATAAATAAATCAGGATCCAAACTTGATAATTTTTCAATTATATCTGGTTCGTTAATCTCGCCTAAAATTAAAATCAGTGGTGATGCATTAAAAATTTTCATTATAAATCTGTTTCTATTTTGATGTTTCTTTTTTTAAGTTCTGAAATAAACTGTTCTAAGTTAAGTTCGGCGATTTCAGCCGCTTTTGCCAAACTTAGTTTTTCTTTTTTGTATAATGAAACTGCGTATTCTAAACACCTTTTCTTTACATTTTCAAGTTCAACAGACCCAGTGGTCATATCTTTATTAGTTTGATATATATAAGCC
>JAAOXS010000012.1 GCA_018220985.1 Nanobdellota archaeon | reverse complement strand
TCAGGTTTTAAAACTTTTCTTGTTCCTCCAACACAATCTTTAGTTTACACTGCAAGTTTAGAGCAGGTTAATTTAAGCGAGTACGCTTTGACTAATTGGGATTTAAACGTTGTTGAAGTCAGTAATTTGGATGAAGTTTTTGAACATTTTACTGGGTTGGTTATTGAAAGGGAGAGTGTGGAGGGTGTTGACGTCGTAGTTGATGATTATAGTTTTTTAATGCGTTTTATGGCTTCATCTCTTTTAGGGCATGTTAACAAAATTAATTTAGAATTGCATTCCAAGTTTGATGAATCAAATCTTTCTTACGCTGTTAGTGGGGAGTTGGGTTTTGCGATTAATAGTTCTGATCTTGTTTTAAATAATATTTTTGAATTGTTTGAGAATGATAGTTTTTACGTTGCTGCTTCAAAGTCTTTGCAAGAGGCTATTAATGCCCGTTACGCTTTTTACCTTATTGATTATGATTTAACTGTTTCTAAGAATGTTTTTGTTAAAAGCGTTTTAGATAGTGTGAATGATGAAATCCAGTTTTTTGTTAATAGTACGAATTATTCTTTGATTTTGGATAATGTTTATGATTTGGAATTGGTTGTTGCATCTCTTGACAGGTTGCGTGAGGCTGAGTCAATTATTCTTTCGGCTTATGAGAGTTTTCAAGCAACTGATTATCGTGGTGCTTTATTTTTATCAGCTACCGCGCTTGAACGTTTGGAAACTGCGCGCACATGGCTTAATACAACAAATTATTTGTCTGGCAGTGAAAGTTTTGTTTTTAATGATTCTTTGCTTTCAGCACTTGCGATTTCAGGTATTAATGATGCAAGTACTGCTATTACTTACGCGTCCACGCTTGTCAGCGATTCCGCAATTTTTAATCTACAGCAAGGATTGGATGGTGTTAGTGATTTTTTTGTTGAAGGTAAGTATGCGCGTACTATTTTTGAAAGTTTAAGTCTTAAAGCTGAGGCTAATTTGTTAATGGAGGTTAGAGGTTTAACTGATGATTTGTTAAGTTCTCTTTTTTCAACTAAGCGTGATAATGTTGTTCGTTTAATTGTTAGAGAAGAGCGTTCAGGTGAGCTTCCAATTCTTGCTATTAGTTATTTATTGTATGCTGATTACTTTTTTGAGGTGGGTGATTTAAGTAATGCTTTAAGGTATCTTAATTATGCGGCTCAGTATTCTTCTTTATCTTCTGATGTGTTTAAAGCAATGATTGGTAAGCCAAGTTCTCAGGTTAATAATGGTTTTGTTCTTGTTAATGCGAATGAATGGTTATTGGATGATGATAGTGTTTCGTTTTTGTTTGGAATGGTTTTTGCTTCAATCATTTTTGTATTCGTTTTTTTCGTTAAGTTAATAATTTCTTAATTTTTAATTATTGAATGTTATGAGTAAGAGTAAAGGGAGTATTTATGAACGTGAATTGTTAAGAATGTTTTTTGATAGTGGTTTTAGCGGTGTGCGCGTTGCGGGCAGTGGTTGTTCTTCTATGCCTTCTCCTGATTTAGTGATTGGAAGGGATGGTGGTGTTTTAGCTGTTGAGGTTAAAGCAACTGTTAATGATTTCGTGTA
>JAAOXS010000011.1 GCA_018220985.1 Nanobdellota archaeon | reverse complement strand
GTTTAAAAATAAGAAAATCGTTGCTCATTGCCATGAATGGATTAGTGGTGCGGCACTTCTTCATTTGAAAAAGTACGCTCCTAAATTGGGTTTGGTTTTCACAACTCATGCTACAAGTCTTGGCAGAACTTTAACAGGTTATAATCGTGATGTTATGAGTGAGGTAAGTGCTGGTTTGAAAGAGGGTAGGACTGCTGAAAACAGTGATGCGTACAAGTATAATGTTGAAGGTCAGCACCTGATTGAGAAAGCGTGCGCTAAGAATAGTGTGTTCACAACTGTTAGTGAAGTTACTGGTAAAGAGGCTACGTACATTTTGGGTAAGAAGCCTGATTTGATTTTGCCTAATGGTTTGGATTTCAAAAAGTTCGGTTCTATTGATGATATTCTTAGAAAGCATAAAGTTAACAGGGATAAGGTGTACATGTTTTTACGTTCTTATTTTTTACCTTATTATAAGTGTAAAGTTTTTCATAGTCCTGTAATTTACTTATCTGGCAGGTACGAGTTGAAGAGTAAGGGTATTGATATTTTCATTTCCGCGCTTGGTAAGTTGAACGATGAATTAAAAAACGCGGGTTATGATAAGAATGTTTTCGCTTTCATTTTCGTACCTGCAAGTGTTCGCGGTCCGAAATCGAGTGTGGTTAATAATTTTAACATTTTTAAGAAGTTGGAGCATAATGTTGATGAAATGCTAGTGGTTGATAAGGAAAACATCATTAATGGAATGGTTCACGGTAAGTCTTCCAGTAAGCTAGTTAAGCCTGAAATGCTTGATGATTCTATTAACTTTTTCAAGGGTTTGGAGAAGGAAGGTGATAAACCGCCTCTTTCAGCTTTTAATTTGAATTACGGTAATGACACTATTATTAACATGTTGAAAGAGAATGGTTTGGATAATAGTAAGGATGATGTTGTTAAAATCGTGTTCTACCCTACTTATGTCAGCGAGTCTGATGGCGTTTTAGGATTACAGTATTATGATGCTATTACTGGTATTGATTTGGGGGTTTTCCCTTCGCGTTATGAGCCTTGGGGTTATACTCCTATTGAGGCTGGTGCTAACATGTGTGCTGGTATTGCAAGTGATTTAAGTGGTTTTGGTAAGTTCATCCAAGAGCACGTTAAAGATAGGGATGGTATTCAAGTGCTTAAAATGGAGGATAGGAGTTATGATGATATCGTGCATGATTTAGTTGATAAAATTAAGTTATTAGCTTTGTTAGATAGGGAGTCTCTTGAAGAAATTAAGGTTAGTGCACGCACTATTGTAGAATTGGATAATTGGAAGGATTTGATTAAGCATTATTTTAAGGCTTATGAGTTGGCAGTTAGCAGGTCTTAAAGTTCAGAAATCATTTTAAAACAAAGTTGTTTAATTACTTTTCATGAGCTCTTTTAAAATGTATGACATTAGAGGTTTGTACCCTGAGGAAGTTAATGAAGAATTAGTTGCGAAGATTGGTGCGCAATTTTCTAAAATAAATAAGGATTTAGTTATTGGTTATGATATTCGAAAGGGCAGTGAATCTTTAGCCCGTGCGTTTATTCAGGCAGCTCTTAAGTGCGGTTGTAACGTGGTTGATGTTGGATTAGTGCCTAATCCCGTGTGTTTTTATCAAGCGTTTAAAAACAAGTGTCATGGTGTTTACGTGACAGCGTCGCATAACCCTGCAGGGTATAATGGGATTAAAATAGTGAATTCTGAAGGTTGCACTGACATGAGTGCTTTAAAATTTTTGGAAAAAAATTTGGAATCGGAGCCTGAAATTGGTGCAGGTAGTTTGGTTAAAAATTTTCACGCTGAGCTTGATTATTTGAATAAGTTATTAGACGTGAAAATTAATCGGAAAGTTCGAGTTGGTGTTGATTGTTTAAACGGTTCTTCAGGTTTAATTATTAAAAACGTTTTAGCTAATCATAATATTGAAGGCACTGTTATTAATGGTATTCCTAAGCAAGATTTTGGTGGGAAGAAGCCCGAGCCGTCAGTTGAGAACGCGAAAGAGTTGGTTAAAATTGTTGTTGATGAAGGTTTGGATTTCGGCATTATTTTTGACGGTGATTGTGACCGTTCACTTGTAGTGTCTGATACTGGTGAAATAATTTCAGGGGATGTTATGGGCGTGATTCTTTCAAAAGAACTGTATTCTGGAAAACCTGTTGTTACTCCTGTTAACACGTCAATGATTGTTAATGATTTAAACCAAAAAATTGTTTGGACGCCTATTGGCAGGCCGTTTATTGAGAAAGTGTTGGCTGATAAGCGTTTAGAGTTTGGTTTTGAAATGAGTAATCATTTTTATTTTAATGATTTTTATCCTTTCAGTGATGGTTTTTTGGCTTTGTTGAAGATAGCTAAGTTTGTTGAGGGTAGGAAGTTGTCAAATTATTTGAAGAAGTTACCTGAAACTTTTATGGTGCGTGAAAATTTTGATTTTGAGAGTGTTGTTGAGCGCGATAATGTTTTTGATGGTTTGGAAGTTTTGTTTAAAAAATTGTATGATCGTGTTAACACGCTTGATGGTGTGAAAGTAAGTTTGAGTGATGGTTGGTTTTTGTTAAGGAAATCTAACACTGAGCCCATTATTCGTTTTAGCGCTGAATCCAAGGATGAGCATGTTGTTAAACGTTTTTTGGAAGATTTTAAAAAACGATTTTGATTTCGTTTTCGAGTTTTGGCATGAACTCGTACGATTCGTTTTTTTCACCATTTATTTCTAAGGTTATTGGTTGTTTTTGTTTGAATTCGAGTTTGATTTTGAATTCTGGTTTTTTATTAAAGTAAACGCGTATTTTCTGTTTTTTTTCTGATCCTTCAATCATGACATCCATTAGTACGTTTCCTATTTTTTTATTGTGTCTTTCAATTTTGCCGTTTACAGTGCATGGTGTGAGCGTTACTTGTTTTTTTGTTAGTTCTGGTTTTATCCCGAATAATTCTTCATCAATTCCTGATAATATTAGGCTTGCACTCCATAATTGGCATGAAGCGTCTGTTGGAGTAAGAGTTTCCGGGTTGAATGTTTCGCTTAAACAGCCTAGCGCGTGTTCTTCTAAATTGTTTCTTGTTTTTTCAAGTATTTCAGTTGCTTTTCCTAAATTGTTTTGTTTTAGTAGTGCGGTTATCAGCCAGTTCGTGGTTAATCCCCATACTTTGCCTTTATGGTATGCTTCTGCGAAGTATTCAGAGTCGTTTTTTGATAGTGTTCTCAGTCCTTTTTCGCATAGCATTTCAGGTAGTATCATTTTGTCAATTATTTTTTTCTCGTTTTCTTTAGGTATTAAGTTAAGTATTAGTGGGACTAGTTGGTTTGGCGTTAGTGATTTGCTGGTTTCAGTGTCTTTGTAGTATTCGCCTATCCAGTAATCGTGAATTTTTTGTTTTATTTCTTCGTATTTTTTTTCGTATTGTTCTGCTTTTTCTGATTTAAGCATTTTAAGTAGTAATGCCATGTTTTTGCAGGATTGTGCGTATAATGCTTGTATTTCTATTCCTCTTTCCCGTTTTAGCGTGTCCATCCATGTTTTGTCTTTTTCGTTTGCTTCTTTTAAGTATCCGTTATCATGGTTTTCGTCAAACCATTTGTCAATTGTGCTGATTAGTTCTCTGTTATTTTTTATGAATTGAACGTCGCCTGTGTAGTTTACGTAGTTTATTAGTGCGTTAACGTACATGGTTGTAGCGTCAAGCGAGTCATAGTTTTTTTCTTTGTTAATTTTGATTTGGTTTGGTATTCCTTTTTTGTCTGCGAAAAAGTTTAGTATTTTGTACGCGTGTTCGAAATCTCCTGCGCACAATAGTCCTTTATAACTCCAAAAAGTATCTCTTGCCCAGTATTGCGTGAACCATGGCAGTCCTGCGAAGAGCGCGTTCTCGTGTTTTAACAAGTTCATCGTGTGATGTGACCAGTAAGTTAGTTCTTCTAATCCTTTTTCGAGTTTTACAGAGTATTTTTTCAAAACGTTTTTCTGTTCTTTTTCGAGCTCTTGCCGTTCTTTCGCATAATTTTTTTGCAAGTCTACGAATGATACTAGTGTTCCTTTCAGTCCTGTTTTGCTTGCAGCTATAAAAAATGGTATTTCAATTGTTTGTCTTGGGTTGATTTCGAATTGAACTGTGTAAGCGCCGGGCGTGAAGTTTTTTTGTTTGTTCCCTTCGCTGTCGTATTCGTTATAAGTGCTTAATGGGTAAAAGTTGATTACAACGTTTTTTTGTTTTCTCGTTCCGTACAGGACGTCGCCTTTTTCACTGCTTACTTGAACATGTGAATTGAATGCTTCGAAAATTGTTTTGTATTGAGTGTCATGCCAGTTTTCCCCGTAATTCCTATGATTCGCGTTCATAACAAAGTTTATCGTTATCACTTTTTTCACGGGTGACGTGTTTTTGAATGTTAGAACGCTTACAATCACTTTTTTTCTTTGAGGTAAGTACGTGTTTTCTTGCATTATTATTCCTGGAATTTTGTAAGCGTGCACGCTTTCAAAGGCACGGTAAATCATTTTTTCACAGTGATTGTACGGGTCTTGTTCGTTATCGTCAATTCTTATTTTGTATGAGTAAGAGTCAATTAGTTTGTTCTCTCCATCCCATATTCCCATCCACTTGTTCGTGAACGCGCCGTTATCGTTACGCATTAAGAATAATTTATTATTAGATAAGAAATAGTGAGTTCCTTTTGGCGTGGTTGTGATTTCCATAATAATTTAATTGTAAGAGTTAAGAATTTATTAGTTTAGTGATTAAGTAATTGTTATAAATTTGTATTTTTATTATTAATACCAATGATTACTTTTCCTTGTGTAATAGTAAATTTTAAAACGTACAGCATTGACCCTGTTCTTTTCGCTCGCGCTATTAGTGTTACTGAAAACGTGTACGCATGCCCGCAACTTCCTGATTTAAAAGAAGTTGGGCATATTTGTCAAACCCTTGCTCAGCACGTTGATGCTTCAAAACAAGGTAAGTTCACTGGTGCTGTTCTTCCTGAAAAAATTTTGGAAGCTGGCGCGTTTGGGAGTTTAATTAATCATAGTGAGAAGCGTGTTCCTTGGATTGTTGTTAAAGAATCTGTTAAGCGTTTGAAAAAGTTAGGTTTGGCAAGCGTGGTTTGCGTTAAGAATGTTAAAGAGTTGAATTTGGTGAAAAAATTTAATCCAACTGCTATCGCTGTTGAGCCTCCTGAATTGATTGGTGGTAAAATAAGTGTTAGCGTGGCAAAACCTTCTTTAATTAGGAATGCTTGTAAAAATTTTAGGAATGTGTTAGTTGGTGCAGGGATTAATAATCAAAAAGATGTTGAAGTTGCAATGCGTTTGGGTGCTAAGGGCATTTTGGTTTCAAGTGCTGTTATTAAAAGCAGTAGTCCTGAGCGCTGGATGGAAAACGTGATTGAGGTGTTTGATGCAGGATAAAGTAATTGAAGAGTTGCACTCGTTGGAGTTGAAGTTGAAGCGTTTAGGTTTTAAGCACGCCACTATTGAGCCTTTCATGCAAGCTATTGAGTTTGAAAGTTTCTCTTTGCTTAACGAGTCTTTGCCCGGTGAGAGGTTGGATAATTATTTCAAGTTTTTGAATAATAAGGTGGATGTTATTTCCAATCAGTTTGTGGACAGGCGTAAAAAGAGTAGTGAGGAGTCGCGATTGTGGCGTCATAGGGCTAATTTTCAGAAGAGCCGTATTGAAGGTGTGATGCCTGACAGTGAGGTTTCAAGAGCGTTAAAGTTTTTAATTGATAAAAGTTTTGAATTATGAATTTATGTGTATTAGTTTGCCTGGTAAAATTGTGAGAGTTGAGGGAAATAATGCTATTGTTAGTTACGGCGAGTTCGGGGAGAGTGAAGTTCAGAATTTGATTAGTGCGGGTGTTGGTGAGTACGTTATTGTTGCTCAAAGAATGGTTGTGCAAAAAGTTTCTGAAGAAGATGCGTTATGCGTCTTGAATGGGTTGTAATTTTTCAAGTGTGGGAAATTGTTGTTTAATCCATTCATTGTTTGGAATGTTTCCAATTATTTTTTCAGTTATTTCTTTTAATGTTTCGTATTGTTTTTCATTAATTTTTGTGAGTGCGGAATTGTAGTGAATTAATACCATATCTCCTCTTTCGAGTTGTAATTCGAATGGGTTTTTCACAATTTTTGAAGAAAAAGTGTTTATTGATTTGCCATTGTATATTCCCGGCGTGATTAAACAATTCCTTGTTTTTTCTTTGAATGATTCATTATTGTTCAGGTTTGGTAGTTTTTCCAATATTTTTAGTACTGCGTAATTGTGGTGCAGTTTATGATTGCTTAATGAAATTTTGTTTCCAATTACGTATGCTTCAACTGTTTCTAATGATAGCGGGTTTTCTCGTGATATTTTTCTAATGTTTTCGTACAAGTTTCCTTCTTCTAATTTAATGTTTGTTTTTATTTCTTGTTCTAATTCAATTATTTTTTTGCTTTTGAAGGGGCATATGCAATCTTCATTGTTAGCTGCGCCAAATGCAAATCTTGCTAAAAGTGTTAGTCCTTCCATAAACTCTTTAAAATTCGAGTTATTACTTAAACATTATGAGTATTTTGTGTTTCGGTTCAAAAGTTAGTGGCGATGATTTAGCTTGGCGCGTAGGTGATGTGTTAGGTTTTAAGAATTCAAATAACGTGCACGAACTTAAAAATGGTGATGTGGTTGTTGACGTGGTTTGGGGTTTGAGTGATGTTCGGTTTGTTAAGTTAAATGAATTAAAATCTCATAAGGCTGTTAGCGTCCACGATTTTGATTTAGGAACTTATCTTAGATTGATGAAGGGTATTTTAAAAGTTAAAGTGATTGGCATTCCAAAAAATTATGAGTTAATTAATGCTGTTGAAAAAGTAAAAGAATTACTTGAGTAGTACGTTTTTGTTATGCCTTCTGCTGTACATGAAGTCATCTTCAGTGTCTTGTTTTGCATCTTTTATGAATTCTATCATCTCGCTTGTTTTAGAACTCATCTCATCAGCGTAGTAAACAACTAGTGCTTCTGGAAACATTGGCGGTTTGGGCGAGCCGTATTCTGGTTTTCCATGATGACTTACTATCATGTGCAAAATCTTATTTTTTAAATCATCATTTAATTCTCGCATTTCTTCATTAACTTTAATCGCGCTTAATACTAAGTGGCTGATTAGTTGGCCTTTCTTACTTCCTTTTATTCGGGAGGTTACTTCTAATTCTTCTAGTTTTCCTATGTCGTGGAGTAGTGCTCCTGCAATTAGCAGGTCTTTGTTTAATTCTGGGTGTTGGTGCCATGCCATTTTACAGTAGTTTAACACTTCTAGCGTGTGTTGTAATAATCCACCTATCCAATTGTGGTGTATTTCTATTGCGCCAGGGTGTTTTTTGAATTTTTCAGCAAATTCTTGGTTTAAAAATGTTTTTTGTAGTAATTTTTTTATTTCAGGGTTTTCAACTTTTGAAATAGTGTTTAATAATTCGTTCCACATTTTTTCCAAGTCTTTTTTTGCGGGTTTTATGAATTCTAAACCATTATGAACAACTTTTATTGTGTACGGTTCGTTTGTAGTGATTTGCGTTTTATTGTTGTATTCCCCTGCTTTTCCTTGCACGTGAACTATTGAGTCTGGTTTTATTGAGTCATAAATTAGTTTTATTTTTTCTTCGCTTGTTCCGCCCCAGTATTTGTAGTTCACTGTTTTTCCTGTTTCGTCTGATAAGAGTAATGTAAATGAGAATCCGTTGGCGTATGGTTGTATTCCTTTTTTGATTTTTACTACGAAGAAGTTATTTATGATTTCTCCAATTTTTATTTCACTAATCCTTTTTTTCACTACTAATGTTAATTTGTGTGTTGTTAAAATTGTTTTCTATGCGTGAGAGTTAAAAAGGTTTAATTCCTGTAATTGTTTTTATGAAGCGGAGTTTGTTCATTTTTTTGTCTAGTGTTTTGTTAGGTTTGTTTTTCCCTCAGCTCGCGCCTTATCTTTCGAGTTTCACAACTTTGTTTTTGATTGTTCTTATGGTTTTCAGTTTGAAAAACGCTAAGTTCGAGAAAGTTGATAGGGAGGATTTTGGGCGTGTTCAATGGTTGTTTTTAGTTTCGCTGTTTTCGGGTTTGGTACTTGCTTTTTTTAGTTCTTTTTTCATTAGTGATTTGGAAGTTTTTAGTGGTTTATTATTATGGTGTTTGATGCCTCCTGCTGTTAGCGTTATTGCCATGTCTTTTATTTTGAAGAGTGATGTTGGTGGCGCATTGCTCGCTGAAGCAGTTAGTTATCTTGTTTATTTGATTGTTTCGCCTATTCTTGTTTTCTTGTTTTTAGGCGAGTCTATTTCTGTTAGTTTGTTGTTTGTTCAATTATTGTTAGTGATTGTTTTGCCTTTAATCGTCGCGTATTTTGTTAGGAACGTTAACACTGACAAGTATAATAAGTTAGTTATCGAATTGTGTTTGGCTTTAATTTTTTACGTGGTGATTGGTAAGAATAGTTTTTTCATTTTCAGTGAGCCTGCTTTGTTTGTTTTATTGGTTGGAATTAGTTTGGTATACCGTTTTGGTTTTTTCGCTTTCTTCTCTAAAATTGTTAAAACAAAATTAACTGATGAGAAATTGTTCGTGTTGTTTTCTACGATGAAGAATACGGGTATTGCTAGTGTTGTCGCATTATCCTTTTTATCTAATCGTGCTTTGCTCGCGTTAGGCGCTAACATTCTTGTTCTTCCTTTTTTCATGGTTTTTTTGGAAGAGTATTATTTAAGGAAGAAATGATGACTCGTGTTTGCGGTGTATTAGTTAAGGATAATAAGATATTGTTAGCGTTGCATAAGCGTTTTAATGAGGAGTATTTTGTTCTTCCTGGTGGCGGTTTGGAAAAAGGTGAATCGCACAGTGAGTGTTTGGTTAGGGCGTTTAAAGAGAAGGCTGATTTAAGTGTTAGAGTTGGTGGCTTGTTGTTAAAGTGTTTTGATGGTGAACTTCATCATCGTGAGGAATTTTATTACGCTGTTAAATTAGTGTCTGGTGTTTTAAATTTTTCTAAGAATCCTGATTTAAAAGGTGGTGTTTTTCAGAGTATTACTTGGGTTGATTTAAAAAATTTGGAGAAGATAAGGTTATATCCTAAAGCTGTTAAAGAATTCTTATTACAAAAGTATGAAAGCTTTGTCGATTCGTCAACCTTGGGTTGAACTCATTTTAAGTGGTAAGAAGAGTATTGAGTTAAGGAGTTGGAATACTAATTTTAGAGGTGATTTTTTTGTTCACGCGAGTAAAACTGTTAATAATGATGAGTGCGCTCGTTTCAAGTTAGATTCTAAAAAATTGGTTACTGGTGCTTTGGTTGGTAAAGCTAATTTGATAGGTGTTGTCAAGTATGAGGATGAAAAAATGTTTTTGAAGGATTATTATAATCATTTTTCAAAAAAAGCTGGTAAGTTTCCAGTTTACGGTTTCGTTTTAGGTTTTGTTGGTAAAATCAAACCAGTTAAGTGTAAGGGAAGTCTTAACTTTTTCAAAGTTTGAATTTTAAGCGTATTGTTTAAGGAAGAATTTTAACCTATTATAACCTGTGTCGTCTAGTTTTGCTATTTCATCAAACATATTTCTACTGATATATTTTACTATTGCTTTTTATAATCAACGTATTTTTTATGAAAAAAGAACGTAAAGCTTAAATAATAGTTTTAAATTTTTGATTTTTATGGGTAATATGAATTCAGAAAAGTCAGTATATTTAATCGAAAAAGCTTCTAAAGATCAGTCTTCTTATTTTTTTAATGCAGTAAATCTGGCTGAGCCTTATAGTAATTATGAGAAAATATTACGTATAAAAAATTTGGAGAGTTTAGAACTTGTTAATGTTAAAGAAATAAACGCTAGAGATTTGAAATTGTATTCTGAAACTCTAAAAAAACAAAAGTCTTTAGAGATTATTCTTAACAAAAGCAATTGTCAGGATAATTGTCAGGATTATAATAAAATTGAAGAAAATTTAAGAAAGTATTTTGGTTTTTCTAATACTCTTAAAGAGTTGTATGTTAATTCAAATAATGATATTGAACATTTAATTAAAAAAAATAATGGTTTAGAAGAAGGAAAAACGTATTTTTTTAATGAAAAAGAGTTTTTGGAATCCGATCCAATAAGCGTGCTTTCAATAATCAATAATAGATTTCATTATGAAAACAAAGTATTGTCACAAAGAAAAAAGAAAAGCCTAATTTATCCAAGAAAAATTTAGTCTAACCATCTCCACAAATATAAGCTCGCAATTGTCTTGTATGGCGCCCAATTTTTTGCGTACTTATCTATTTCTTTTTCTTTAGGCATCGCGGGCAGGTTGTGCAATTTTTGTATTGCTTTTCTAAGTCCGTAATCCCCCTTTGAGAAAATGTTCAATCGTTTAAGGGAGAACATTAAAAACATTTCAGCAGTCCATTTTCCAATTCCTTTAACGCGTGTTAGTTCGTTTATTACTTCTTCATCACCCATTTTAGAAAAGTCTCCGAATGTTTCAAATTTTGATGCTAAGTCTTTCATGTAACTTATTTTTCTCTGGCTTAATCCTGTTCCTGTTAAATCATTTTTCAGTATTTGTTCTGGTGTGATTTCTGTTCTTTCCTTAACTCTTTTCCATATTGATTTCGCAGCTTTACCAGCGAGTTGTTGGTATACTATGCTTTGAACAAGGTTTTTGAAATGGTTTGTTTCACTCCATTCAAAATTTATTTCTCCAACTTTGTCAATTACTTCTCTTAATTTCTCATCCTTTTTCAATTCTTCAATTTCTTTTTCAAACATTATTCTAAGAAACAGTTTTATTATTTATTTTAAGTTTTAGGAAGTGTGTAGAACAACTTATGCAAGGGTCATACGCGCGTATCATTCTTTCACAACCCCAAAGAATTTCTTTCTCACCTTTGCTGATTAGTTGTGATAAATATTCTTTAATATCATTTTCCAAGTTCGGCAAGTTTTGAGCTGTTGGAGTCAATATGTCCGCTTTCACAACTCTACCCTCTTTATTGAATTCATAATTATGGTAAAGCGTTCCTCTCGGAGCTTCAGTTGAAGAGAATCCCACTCCTGGTTTAAACGTGAAATTCGTGTTTTCTTTTTTTACTTCAAATCCTTCTAAAACATTAATTGAATTATCAACCAAGTGAATGAGTTCTATTACTTGCGCGAAATCATTGTGAAACGTGTTGAAAGAAGGTGTTTTAAACAACCATTCTTTTGCTTCAGGAGTTAGTTTATGACTGTTAACATTCAATCTTGGCAACGCACCCACCATATAAGTTTCCCCCTGAATTCGTGAGAATTTCGCAGTCGAGTAGGGTATAACTATTTCTTTAACGTGTTTTTGAAATTCTTGAACTGGAAAACTATGACCTCGAAAACTGTCAGGTCTGCCCCTAATCATAGAATAAGTGGGTGATGTTGTGCAGTAGTGGTTGCATTCTCTCCAAAAATTTGGGTATTGTAGTTGTGAGAATATTTGCAAAAATTTTAGTACGAGTGGTCGTACGTTTTTTAGTTCTTTAAGCAAATTGTTCAACTCATCTTTAGATGGTAGTTTTTTGAATCCGTTAACTTTTGGAGTAATTGGTTGTATCGCCCTACCCCCAACAATTTTTACCATTAAGTTTCCTACGCGTTTTATTTCAAGAGCGTCTTTTACGAGTTCTGGTTTTTTTCGCATCATTTCAAAAGGGTCTTTGAACCCCAAGTAATCTACTAAGGATACTAATAATGCGTGTAATCCATGGCTTTCCATGTGCGCACCGTTAACTAATAGTTCTCTTAATATTGTTGTTTGCTCTGATGGTTTCACGTTTATCGCATCTTCTATTGCTATTAACGCTGCAATTCTATGCGCTGGAGAGCATATTCCGCAAATTCTCGCGGTTAGTTCGCTAATTTCTTCATAATGCCTGTTTAAAACAAGACTTTCAAAGTACCGTGAGCCTTCAAAAACGTTTAATTCAACTTTTTTCACAATTCCATCTTCTATTTTCACGTTTAATCTTGCATGACCTTCTATTTTTGTCACATGGTCAAGTTTGTACACCGTCATTTTATTCCCCCATAAAAACTTAGTAAGTCTTCCACTTCTCGTTTTTTAAATCCTAAATTGTTCATCAGTTTCAAGTATTTTTTCACGTCCGCTGTTGAAAATGTTCCTCTACACGCATCGCAATGGTCTCCATTATTCACGCAAATCGAATTACATCCTGCACGAGTTATTGGCCCTGCACAAGGTATTTCTTGAAATAGTAAGCAATGATTGTTGTTGAGTATACATTCGTAGCATACAGGGTAATCTTTTTGTCTGAATTCCATTCCTTGACTAATAACGTCTACGAATTCTAAGAATTCGTGTATGGGTATTGGACATCCGTTTAGTGTGTAGTCAACTTTCACAAATTCTTTTACTGCGTGCACTTTGTTAAGAGTTTTTTCACCAGTCTGTTTTTCGCCATAAACTATTTTATGATGATTTTTGTTTGATAAGTTTTTAATTGCTGGAACGCCACCTATTGCCGCGCAAGAACCTATTACCACTAACGTTTTCGTTTTTTCCCTAACCGCTTTTAATGTTTTAACATGTTCTTTTGTGGTTATCGCACCTTCAACGAAGACCACGTCAAATGGCCCTTCACTGTTTTTTTCAAGTATCCATGGAAATCTTGTGAATTCTATTCTTTCCGCGAGCCATGCTATTTTTTTTTCCGCGTTAAGCATGTTTAATTGGCATCCCTGGCAAGCTGTGAAACTGTACAGTCCTGCTTTTAGTTTTTTCAAGTTTCCACCTCGTAAAAGTTTTTTATTTCATCATATCTGAAAACGGGTCCGTCTTGGCATACAAGTTTTTTTCCGACTCTGCAGTGTTCGCACATTCCTATCCCGCACTGCATTAGTCTTTCAAGTGATAAGTATATTTGTTCATTTTTGAATCCTTGCTGTTTTAATGTTTTAACAACAAATTTCATCATTACTGGTGGTCCGCACACGAGTGCAACGCTGTTTTCACAATTCACGTTTTTACATATTTCAGTTACTACGCCAACATTACAATTGGAGTTTCCAGTTTTTTCGTCAACTGTGAATTCTGTTTTTTTCACTATTTTTTTTAATTCATCGTAAAATAGCAAGTCTTCTCGTGTTTTCGCGCCGTAGTATAATTCCACTTCACCTTTTAATTCGTGTATTAGTGGTTTTAATGGTACGATTCCAACGCCCCCAGCTATCATTATTATTTTTTTATCATTGAGTTTTGGCCATCCGTTTCCGTAAGGTCCTCTTATCCCGATTAAGTCGCCTACTAGTAGTTCGTGCATTTTTTTCGTGACGTTTCCTACTTTGTTAACTGTTATTTTTAGTGTGCTTGCTTTTGGTGGACTGGTTATTCCTAATGTGATTTCTCCGCTTCCTGGAACTGTTACTTGTACGAATTGTCCTGGCGTGAATTTTTTGAATGGTTTGCTTATTATAAAACTTTTAACTGTTGGTGTTTCGTTTATTATTTTTTTGATTTTGTGCATTCTTGGTGCGTACTCGTTTTTCATTTTGTTACCTCTTTCATCACTTTTAGCATGTGAATGTTGGCTGGGCAAGTTCTTGAACACCTGCCGCATCCTACGCATTCTATTAGTCCTTCATCGCCTCTTGCGTAGTGGAATTTGTGGTAGAATCTGTGTCTCACTCTTGATGTTAGGTCTTTTCTGAAAACGTGGTTTCCAGCAATGCGAGTGAATTGTGTGAATTGGCATGAGTCCCATTCTCGCCATCTTCCTATTTCGTTTTCAACTATTTTGAAACAGTAGCATGTTGGGCATATCGCTGTGCACTTGCCGCATTCAACGCATTCTTTTGCGAGTTCGCTCCAAATCTTATCGTTAAATTTTTCATTCATTTTTTTTGTGACGTTTTTTATTTGCCATTTTTTCGTTTTAATTGGGATTGTGGGTGTTAGTTTTTTGCTCGTGTTCTTGAATAAACTGTAGTTAAGTATTTGGTTTACTTTATTCGAGCCTTTTTTGAAGTGGTAGCCTTCGTTTATTCGTTTCATGAACGCGTCATAGTTTGTTGGCACGTGCGTTCCAACGCTGGTGCAGAAGCAGTGTTCATCTCCTTTCACGCAGTCCAAACCAATTAGTATTGTGTTCTCTCGTTTTTTTTGGTAGTACACGTCTTTTTTTAGTATTTTGTCAAGTATTTGTATTGCGTGTAAATCGCAGGGTTTTATTCCGAAGATTATTGTTCTTTGTGTTTCATATTTTGTTTTCGGTTTTTTGTTTTCGTATTTGAATAATAATTCTTTTTTTGGCATTAGCCAGTCTTTCGGCGTGTTCAGTGTTTGAATGAAATTAAAATTGTATTCGCCGTCGTATTCTTGGTAGTAGTGTCCGTGTTCTGTTTTTACTGGAACAATCACTCTTATTTTTTCGCTTAAGCGTTGTAATAATTTGTTAAAATCAAGTATTGATATTGTCCTCTCCATACTATGTTTTTTAAGAGAATTGTTTATTAAATAAGTTATCTAAAAAAAAAATTAGTTGTTGATTATTTTTTTCATTGTTTTTTGCGCGTTTATTTTTTCTAAGTATTCCATCACTTTGGTTGGTACGCATTCTTTCCAGTTCTGGTCTAAGTACATTTTTCTTCTCACTTCTGTTGCATTGCAATGAACTGTTATTGGTATGTTTCTTATTTCGTGTTTTTTCAAGCATTTTTCAACGTGAGGGTTGTTGGTGAATACTGTGTTAAACTTGTTTTTTTCAACTGCGTTAACCCATTTCTTATTATTTCCATAATCAATTACTTCTGTTATCTCGCATTTTTCTAAAACTTTTTTTGGCAGTGCGAGTTTTATCATTTTCTTTCTCTGGTCTAACGTGAATGGGTTGTATTCTTTACCGTATTGTTTTGGCGAGCCGATTAGAATTATTAGTTTATCACATTGTTTTAAAGCGTATTCAATTACGCTGGCGTGACCTTTGTGAAAGGGTTGAAATCGTCCGATGAACAATCCCACATTCATATTATAAAATATTACTTTTCGTTTATAATAATTTTATGAACTTGTCATAATCAAGTATTATTTTTGCAACATTTTCAGCAATCATTATGTTCCCTTTCTTTGTTGCATGGCCAAAGCTTTTCCCAAATGAATCATAAAATAATTCGTCATATTTTCCTTGTTTTAAGTATTCTTCAAAATTTTCTTTATTACTTATGAATATTATTTTTGTTTGGTCTTCTAACGTGAAATAATTTTTAATTTCTTGAATGTTAAGAGTTGGATATTGCATTGCAAAATATATTATATTTTTTTCTTGAATTTTTTTGTGTAATGTATTATAGTGGTATTCTAAAATGTCTTGTTCTAATAGATTCACGGGTAAAAAGGGTAAATCATTATCTTCAAGAAAACTAATTAATTTTTTTTTAGGGTTAATTGCGTATACGTATGCTAATTCATAAGGTAATCTTTTGTCATCGGGCGTTATTTTCCATGCTTGGAGTAATATTTCTTCAGCGTCTTCAAATTGATTTTTCGCAATTTTTATTCTAGCACTATGAATAGCTACATTTGGATCATTTTGTGGGTTTGTAATGTTTCGAATTGTTTCCCAATCCTTATCTAAATATATATAATTATCAACATATTTGTTTTGTAATGCTTGAATTATGTATTGAATTAATTTAATCGTTTTTAATTGTTCATAGAATTTTTTTTTATCATCATAAATTAGATTTAAGTTTCTTTCAGGGTTTATTTGCGAAAGTAGTTTATCATTTATCCCCATCATAGAAATAACCATATCTGGATTATATTTTTCTATATTCTCATCTAATTCTGATATAATCATTCCAGTTGTTACACTAACTTTACCAGCATTAATTATTCTAAACTCGGTTATGTTTTTTTCTTTTAGGATTTTGTAAAGTTCTGATGGCCAGGAATTTCCTGGTAAATGTGATGTTGTTGATTCACCTAAGCATAAAATTGTATAAACATTTTTATGCGTGGCGTATCCTGTTATTTGATTTTCAATTTGTTGATTAATGTTTATTATAAGTCCTCCAATAAATAGTGTTAATTCAAGTATTAGGAAAGATAATATTATTGAAAAAAAAATGAGTCCTGTTTTTTTTAATAATTCTTTCACATCATTAGTATTATAGCGCATGTTTAATTATATTTTGTGAATAGTTTTATATTTTTGAAAAGTTGTTTTAAACATTATGGTGCGAGTGGTTGTTAATGGTGTTGGCGCTATTGGTAAGCGTTGCGCTCACGCTGTGAAGTTGCAGAAAGATATGAGTTTGGTCGGTGTTTCTGATGCTTTTCCTTCCAGCATTTTGAAAACTAATTTGTTAGAAGGCGCTTTGAAAGACGTGCCTTTTTTCGTGTCTTCTAAAAGTTTTAAGAATAATTTTCACAAAACAGGTATTGAAGTTAATGGTGATTTGCCTAGTTTATTAAAGTCAGGTAAGGTTGACGTGGTTATTGATGCTACTCCAAAAGGAGTTGATGTTAAGTATAAACGTTTATACCAAGTGAATAAGGTTAAGTATTTGTTTCAGGGCGGGGCGAGTGATAATATTACTAATTTAAGTTTTAATTCTTTTGTTAATTACGATTCTCATTTTGGTCAAGTTGGAACTCGAGTGGTTAGTTGTAATACCACTTCAATTTTGCGCACGGTTTTCCCTATTTACGAAAAGTTTGGCGTACGCCAAGTTAATATTAGTTTAGTCCGCCGTGCTGTTGACCCGTGGAATTCTAAAAACGGTCCTGTTAATTCTATTGTTCCTGTTATGCGCGTACCTTCACATCATGGCGTGGATGTTAGGACTGTTCTTCCTGAATTAAATATTGTCACGCAAGCAGTTAAGGTTCCTACAACTTTGGCTCATGTGCACATGGTTCATTTAGAAACTAATGAAGCCACCTCCACTGATGAAGTTAAAAATATTTTTGAAAAATTGCCTCGTGTTAAATTGTTAAAGGCTAGTGATGGTTTTCTTAGCACTGGTGAGGTTATGGAGCGCGCTCGTGATTTGGGACGGTGGCGTAGTGATATGCCTGAAGTCGTGGTTTGGGACGAGACTGTTAAAGTTATTGGCAGTAATGTTTATTGGATTCACGCTGTTCACTCAGAGTCAATTGTTGTTCCGGAAAACGTTGATGCTATTCGTGCTCTTACTGGTTTGGAGTCTGATAAGTGGAAAAGTATTAAAAAAACTGATAAAAGTTTAAGTATTTGATATAATGTGTTCTATGAATTCTATTACGCCTTCGCTCACATTTTTTTTGCAAATGTAGCCATCAAGTTCTTTTACTTTTTGTTTAACTTCTGGTTTTGCATTAGCAGGGCATCCGCAATAGTTTGAAACTTCAAACATTTTTACGTCAGCAAGGCTATCTCCAAAACTTGCTATTGGTTTTTCCAGAGTGTTCATGAAGTTTGCTTTGCTTAAATTTTTTGGTAGTATTCCTACTGCACAAATGTCTTTGAATATTTCAACGTTAAAATTTGGGAAGGCTTGTTTAACAGTATTTTTTATTAGGTCTATTTCTTCATGCATATATTCAATTGTTTGCCCTACATTTCTAAAGCATACTAGTTGAGAGTATTGTTGTTTACTATTATAAAACAAGTGTTTTCCAGAGTATTCATTAATTATTTTTTCAGGTCGCATGAACAAGTCATCAAAGTTAAGCGCGCTTACTTGTTTATTAGCTAATTTTAAAACATTTAATAATTTGTTCACATCAAATTTTTTGCAACCATTATTTTTCAGTTCTTTTGTTTTAGGATTGTAAGAGTAAGCGCCGTTTTCAACTATCATTATTCCTTTCAAACCCAAATCATTATAAACCAGTTTTAAACTTTCAAAAATTCGAGCTGAGTTCAAGTGAAATGTTATTCCATGTTGTTCTGCTTTTTCAAAAACTTTTAACAAATCACTTTTTTGAACTGTGTACAAACCATTATCCAATCTAACAATGCATCCGTCCACGTCAAAAACTATTGATTTCATTTTATTTTTAGTTGCGTTTTTAAATATTAACTTGCTTTATTAATATATATTATGTTTGTTGAATTGCTGGTTTTGTTCGCGCTTTTAGTTGTTGGTTTCGTTGTAGGTAAGTGGTTTGAAAACCAGAAATGGATTAGTGAACTTCCAGAGATTAGGAGTAAAGCAATAGAGCGTTCCCGTGCTGTTTTAAAAGGCCAGTTTTCCGAGCAGATAGCTCCTTTTTTGCCAGATTTTCCTTGGAGTCCAAGTGAAGCGCGTTTTATTGGGAAGCCAATTGATTTTTTGATTTTCAAGGGCGCTGATAAAAAAAGTATTGATGAGGTCGTGTTTGTGGAAGTGAAGTCAGGTAAGTCGCAATTATCAAGTCAGGAAAAAAAGTTGAAAGAAGTTATTAAGAATAAAAAGGTTAGTTGGGTTGAGTATCGTGTTCCAGATTTTGATAAGTTTTAATTAAAAGTCCCATTCTATTATGTTTTCACTGTTACAGTTCAAGCATTTTTTTTCGTTTTTGTCTTTCAGCTCAAATTTTGTTAAACAGTCTTGGCACTTGAAACTTTTTTTAAGAGTTTGTTCTGGTGTTTGTGGCGTGAATAAGCCTAGAGGGTCGTCTCCACCATCACCGAAATGGTTGTTTTGGAATTCTGATTCCCATGAAACCATAGTCACAAAAATAGACATATCCATTTATTAATTTTACCATATTACCATACCCAAATTAAAAAAACTGATTGGAGTCTTGGTTTAAGATAAATGCTTAAATAATGATTTATTTTATCAATTTTTCATGGTTAAACAGAGTATTTTAAATTCTTTTTTAAGTGGGGTTACTAAGTTAGATATTAAGTATTATGAAAAAGAAAAATGAAGAGTTTGCTCAAAATTTCAAATGGGGTTTAGAATGTATTGTTAGTCGTGTTGAGAACATGAATGATTTTTCTTTTATGGAATATAGTGTTGTTAAAAACAAGCTTGAAAAAGTGGATAGTATATTAAATAACATAGAGTATCAAATTGAAGATGGCTTTGATTATTTTTCAATTTCAGAGTTAAAACGTCGTTCTCATAAAAATAGTTTTCTTTATTTTAACAATCAAGTTAAAAGTGCTGAAGTTCAGGTTAAAAACGCTCTTAATAAGAATTTAACTCATTTTTTAAAAGAGGAGATTTATAGAGGTAAAGATTTTGGTAATAAAATTTCTTTTAACTCTATTTTTAACAAGTATTCTGATTTGAGACGGTGTTATGGTGAATTGTTTGATAGTGTTACTCGTAATATTTCTCTTTATCTTTATAATCAGGCTTTTAGTTTAATAGGTTTTAATTCTAATCCAAGTGTTTTTGAGAGTTTTTTGGAGTTGTACGAATTAGGTGTTTTTCCTAAAAAACGACGTAGTTTTGATTGGTATTTAGATAATATCAACACAAATGATAATTTTGTTACTAAACCTGATTTGTTTGTTGTTGATATTCCTATTAAGGGACGCTCTATTTTTAGTGGTGTTAATCTCTCTTGTGAAGGTAGTATTGTGCACATGGATAAAGGTTATTATTTTTTTAAAGATGATGGTAAGCGGAGTTGGGATATGCGTTATGCTGAGGAATCTACTTTCGTTTTTAAAGAATCTAAAGCTTTTAATGAAAATTTTTTTGGTTGTTATGTTCAAGGTGAAGGTGACATTTTTTACGGTCATAAGCCTAGAAGCACTTGTGATTTTTTGTTTCCTCTTGAAGAAGATGATTGGGTTGAAGTTCTTAATAAAAAACGTTCAGAAAGTGTTATGAGTTTAAGAAGAAATTTTATCAGATAATATTTCTCTTAACAATTTAGACTAAGGTTTTTTATATTCTTCAAAACACATATTGGATGTATGGTTAAAACAATTCTGCTAAGGATTGATTTGAATTCAAGTATTAAAAATAGGTGTGTTGTTGAGAATCCGCGTTTTAAAGCTCACGCTCAAACAATTAAAGAATTTAAAAAAAAGCACGCTGTTGTCTTACTGTCCCATCAGGGTCGTAAAGGTGGCAGTGATTATTTAGAGAGTTTAGAACAACACTGTAAGTTATTAAATAAGCATGTTAAAGTTAAGTATGTTCACAGTTTGTTTCCTGACAAAATAATTTTGGGTTTGAAAAAAGGTGAGGTTATCTTATTAAAAAATGTTAGAAGTTTGGATTACGAATCAAAAGAGCAAAGTGCAACGCAGCACTCTCGTACGCTTCTCGTAAAAAATCTTTCCAGCGTTTGTGATACTTTCGTGCTTGATGCTTTTAGCGTGGCGCATAGAAGTCACGCGAGCGTTGTTGGTTTCACCAAAACATTACCCAGTTATGCCAGTAAGCTTCTTAAAAAAGAATTGAAATCGTTAAGTAAGCTCAAAAACCCTAAGAAACCGTTTACTGTTGTGCTTGGCGGTGCTAAGTTAGAAGAAGCTTTGATTTTGTTAAAAAATTTGAAAGCTGATAAGTTTTTGTTAGGAGGTTTGGTTGGTGAAGTGGGTTTGGCTAAAGCAGGTTTGAAATTAGGTAAGAAAGATTGTTTGTTAAAAAAAGAGTTTGTTAATGGTTTAAAATTAAGTAAGAAAGTTTTTTTACCAATTGATTTAGTTTTAGAAAACAAAAAAGTGATTGGAATTAACGAATTGCCTGTTAACAAGAATCCTGTTGATATTGGTCCTGCCACAATCAAAATGTTCAGTGATTTATTAAAAGGCAGTAAAACTGTTTTGATGAAAGGTCCGCTCGGCGTTTTTGAGAAAGGATTTAGTAAGGGAACTTTAAGCATTATGAAAAGTGTTAGTGAATTAAATGCTTTAACAGTTCTTGGAGGTGGCCATTCAACAACGGTTGGCGGTAAAGGTTTTAGTTATGTATGCACTGCTGGCGGTGCTTTGATTGTTTACTTGTCAGGTAAGCGTTTGCCGGGTTTGGTAAACTTAAAAAACTTGTAGTGTGGAGTATATAATTTATGTTGTTTTATTTAATCACTTATTTTTGCGGTATTGTAATGTGCTGTATCCAATTATTATGGTTTTTTAAAAATAAGAAAGGTAAGTTAAGCAGTGCTGACACGTTGTACGCTTCTATTATGGTTTTAATTCTTGTTTGGATTTTTTTGGACGTTTTCAATTTGTATAAAACTTCTTTAGGTTTGGCTAATTTTTTTATTGTTATCACAATTTTTATTACTACTCTTATCGCAATTGTTGGTGATTTGTTTGCTTTAAGTTTGAAAAGGGATGTTAAAATTATTGATATTATAATCATGTTTCCTATTTTATTAATCACCACGTTTTACATTCTTGAGGGTGGTTGGTTTAGTATTGTTCTTAATGGTGAGAATTTTTATCATTTCTTATCCACAGGTACTTTTTATTGGCTGGCTTCAATTCTTATGGTTATTTTGTTGAATCTTAATTTGTTGTACAGGTTGTCTGATTGGTTTAAGGGCACGTGGGCTTATAGGCGCGTGTTTGGTTTAATTGTTGCTGAAAGCGTGGGTATTACTCTTGTTATTTTAGCTAACGTGTTTTTGTATCCTTGGTTTATTAGCGCTCGGCTCGGCTCGTTTTTTCTTGCTCTTGCGTTTTTCATTAATTTTTGGGTTGATCAAAAGATTATGAGAAAAAAAATTGTGTGCGAGGTTGGACGCGGGGAGAAAAAGGATGCTTTGAAACGTATATGCGAGTTTTTATAAATCTTATTCCATTAAACAAAACATACTGTTTATTCAAAAAATGAATTAATCAAATTCTTAGTTCTTCTAACAATTTTTGTTTTAAAACTGTTTTTTCTTTGCTTGTTTCTAAGTTTCTAATTGTAATTTTATTTTCAGCAAGTTCTTTTTCCCCAATTATGATTATTTTTTGTATACATTGTTTATCAGCGTATTTTATTTGATTTTTTAATGATTTATTCATTAAATCAACTTCCACATTAAAACCATTTTCTCTTAATTCTTTGCTTATCTTAATTGATTCTTTTAACAACTCATTTTTAACAGTGCATACCATAATTTGCGTTGCTGTTTTTCTTTCTTTGATTAAGTTAAGCCTTTTCATTGTGTCAATTATCCTATCTATTCCTAGTGATATTCCTGTTGCAGGTATTGCTTTTCCAGAAAACATTCCAATCATATTATCATATCTTCCTCCACTGCAAATGCTTCCAAGATTTAATTCTTCAACATTTGTTTCAAAAACAGGCCCAGTATAATAATCCAATCCGCGTGCTATGCTTATATCATAATCTAAATATTTTATTATTCCAAAATGCTCAGCGTAATCAGCTAGTTCCTTGAGTTCAGCGTATCCTTTTGTTTCTTTAAAGTTTTTTTCTAGTTCCACTAGTACTTTTTCAGGTTTTCCTCTTAAATTAATGTATTTTAATATTTCTTTTGAAATAGTTTTGGTTAGCCCTATTTTTTCAAGTTCGTTTATAACGCATTCTTCACCAATTTTCTCTAATTTATCTATTGCTCTAAAAATATCTTTATTGTTTATTTTTTTTATGCCTGTTTTTAAAACTATTTCATCCAATAATTTTCTGTTACTAACCCTTATTTTGAATCCTTTTATTCCTAATTCTTTCATAACATCAACTATTGCTGATAATATTTCTGCTTCAGCTATCATTGATGAGCTCCCAACAATATCTATGTCAAATTGGTAGAATTCCCTATATCTTCCAGGACCAATATCTCCATATCTCCAGCTCCTATCATATTGATATCTTTTGAAAGGTAATGTTAAATGAGAATTCATACCAATGTAGCGGGATAAAGGTACTGTTTGATCATATTTTAATGCAAGTTTCCTACCTGATATTTCAAAATTATAAGTTTCTTTATCAATATCACTTCCACCTGCTGATTTTGATGCTAATAATTCATATTTTTCAAGGGCTGGTGTTGCTAAAGGTACAAAACCATATGATTTAAAAATTTTATTTATTTTATTTATTATTTCTTCTTTAATCAGCATCTCTTCAGGATGAGTGTCTCTTGTCCCTTTGACATTTTCTAAAACTAGTTTATTTTGCATTTTTTAACCTCTTATTAGAATTAGTGATTTCTTGTTTTTTCTCAATGAAGGCAATCACATATCATATTAAATAGTATCACGTATTAAATTTTTTTAAGTGTTTCTATATATGTAAGAACAGATATTTTTTTATATTTTCTAAAATTTATCATTATTCATGGCTGATTTTTCTTTACCAAGAGGTGTTCAGTATCTTGTTGGTGAAACTGTTGAGATCAAAGAATCCGTTGTTTCAATTATTAAAGAAGGATTTAGTAATTTTGGTTTTCAATCATTTAAGTCACCTGCTCTTTACAATCAGGATTCTCTTTCTTTTAAGTCAGGTGATGCTATTCTTAAAGAAATTTACGCTTTTGAGATTAAAGGTCATAAGCTTGGTTTAAAATTTGATCAAACTGTTCCGCTGGCTATTTATTTAGCTATGAATCCTAATCAAAAACTTCCTTTTAAAAGAATGGAGTTTGGACCTGCTTGGCGTTGGGGTGATGTTAAAGAAGGGCGTTATAGAGAATTTGAGCAGTTCGACATTGATATTGTAGGAATTGTCAATATGAGTGCTGATGCTGAGATTTTAAGCGTTGCTAGCAAAACAATTTCAAAACTAGGTTTAAAAAATCATGTTATAAACCTGAATAATAGAAAGTTATTGGATAATATTATTGAATACTCTGGTGCTTTAGAAAATTATTCTACTGATTATATGCATAAAGAAATTCAAAAAAATGTTATTCAATCTCTTGACAAGCTTGATAAAATTGGATTAGAAAGTGTTAAGAGTGAATTATTAGCAAAAGATATTGAGCAAAATAGTATTGATAGGCTTATCGAAGTTATTAATATCAAAGGTAAAACAAATGACTCTAAGTTAAAAAATTTAGAGAGTATTCTTGGTGAAAGTAAGGGCTTGGTTGAAATAAACGAATTATTAGATTATGTTAAAGCTCATAGAATTTCTAATAAAATAAATTTTAATCCTTCTGTCGCTAGGGGTCTTGATTATTATACTGGGCCTGTTTTTGAAACAATTATTACTGGTCAAGAAAGCCTAGGTAGTGTTTGTAGTGGCGGTAGGTATGATGACATGATTGGACAATACATTGGTAATAGTAATGATATTCCTGCTACTGGTATTTCCATTGGTGTTAGTAGAATTATTCAAGCTATTAAAAATGAGAATGTTGGATCCTCTTTTTCCAGAAAAAAGGTTTATGTTGCTAATATTGGGGAAAATTTGTATTTTGAAGCGACAAATATTGCTAATAAGCTTCGTTCTAAAAATATTTTCACTGAAATCAATTTAAAACCAGAACTCAAGCTTAGCAAACAATTAGATTTAGCTAATAAGTTAGGTTATAAAACAGTGGTTATTATTGGTAAAAGAGAGTTAGAAAATAACTCGGTTGAAATTAAAAATTTTTCAGAAAAAGATCCTAACAAAAAGCAGATTACTGCAAAAATTAGTGAGTTACATAAATTTTTATAGTATTAAATTTTAGTATTTGTTTTGTTATGAAAAATTATAATATTACTCAAAAAAATTTTGAAGAATTAGTTAAAATCAATGATTATAGTGGTTTGTTATTAGATTCTGCTTTTAATGGTTGAATTAAATTATAATGAACGATTGAAAAAGGTTTAAAGCATGAAATAGTGTGATTAAGTCAAATTTGTGATTAGACTTTAATTACAAAAAGCTTAAATCTACTAGTTAAATTATTTTTTAAATGGATTCAATTGTTTTTGATGGTTTTAGTTTAAGTATTAACGATCTTGTTCTAGTTTCTAGAAATAGTTACAAAATTATTTTATCTGATGATTCTAAAGAGAAGATTAATGAAGCACGTGCTAGTGTTGAGAGTTTTGTTGATAGTGGAAAAGTTGTTTATGGTTTAACTACTGGTTTTGGTGCTTTGAAAAATAAAATTATTGACAAAAATGAAACTGCTAAATTGCAAGAAAATATTATTTTAAGCCACGCTGCAGGTGTTGGTAATTTTTTTAGTGAAGAAATTTCTCGTGCCATCATGCTTTTAAGAGTTAATACTTTTGCTAAGGGTAATTCAGGTATTCGTTTAAAAACTGTTGAATTATTAGTTGATATGCTTAACAATGGTGTTCATCCTGCTATTCCTGAGAAGGGTTCTGTTGGTTCTAGTGGTGATTTAGCGCCTTTATCCCATATGGGTTTAGTTATGCTCGGTAAGGGTGAAGCTTTTTTTAAAGGAGAATTATTATCTGGAGGTGAAGCTCTTAAGCGTGCTGGTTTAAGTCCAATTGTTCTTAGTTCTAAAGAAGGTTTAGCTATTACTAATGGTACTCCTGTTATGACTGCTGTTGGTGCTCTTGCAGTTTTTGACGCTGAATATTTATTAGATATTGCTGATATTGCTGGCGCTCTTAGTTTAGAAGCTGTTGAAGGAGTTCCTGAAGCTTTTGACAAGCGTATTCATGAAGCTCGACCACATAGTGGTCAATTATTTTCCGCTAAGAATTTAAGAAATTTAATTTATGGAAGCAAGTTAGTAAAATCTTGTGATGTTAAAGTTCAGAATTCTTATTCTCTACGTTGTATGCCTCAGGTTCATGGAGCTTCTCGTGATGCGATTAATTATATTAAAAGTAAAGTTGAGATTGAGTTGAATTCAGCTACTGATAATCCTCTTATTTTTGATGGTGATGTTTTGTGTGGTGGTAATTTTCATGGTCAACCTATGGCTTTGAGTTTTGATTTTCTTGGTATTGCTGTTGCTGAATTAGCGAATATTAGTGAGAGAAGAACGGCTAAACTTGTTGATCCTAATTTTAACAATGGTTTACCTGCTTTCTTAGTTAAAAATAGTGGTTTAAATAGTGGTTTTATGATTCCTCAGTATTCTGCTGCAGCTCTTGTTTCTGAAAACAAGGTTTTAGCTCATCCTGCTAGTGTTGATTCAATTCCTACGTGTGCTAATCAGGAGGATCATGTTAGTATGGGTACTATTGCTGCTCGTAAAGCTAGGGATATTGTTGAAAATTCTCGTAATGTTCTTGCAATTGAATTGTTAACTGCTTGTCAGGCTATTGATTTTCGTGATTTATCCAAGATTTCTCCGAAAAACAAGTTTAATTATGATGTTGTTAGAAGTGTTGTTAGTTTTATGGAGGAGGATAGAGAGTTATACTTAGATATGAATAATGTTGAAAAACTTATTAAAAATCATAAATTTAAGTTGTGAAATTTTTATAAATTTTTTTCACAATTTAAATATTTCTCTTCAGGAGACTTAAAAAAGGTTTTTAAATAGATTTGATTTTATATTTTTTTAATGTTACAACCGCTTTTAGAAAGTATTATTTTTGAGAAAGCTAGTTTTAAAGATGCTAATAATGTTGCTCCTCTTTATATAAAAGTTTTTGAAGGACATCCTTGGTATGAAAAACTTACTTGTAATACTAAATTTGAAGGTTGCGGTGTTACCTATGTTGAAGAAAAGGATGGTCCGGATATGAACGTTGTTAATGGAAGGTCTAATTTGTTTATTTTAGATGGATCATATGATAATTGTAAAAATTGTGATTCTCCATTAGATAAAACGCTTACAAATTTTTGGGAAAAAGATAACGTTGTTAGCGATTATTCAAAAGCTACTAGTGATAATTCTTTTATTGGTTTGTTAGGTAGTAAAGTTTCTAAAAAATTTTTTATGAAGAAATTAGAACTTGTTGGTTTTGTTTGGGGTTTTGGTGTTGAATCAAATACAATGCATAATAAAGATGAAATTGCTAATTTGTTAGTTGATTTATCTATTGATCCTAGTTCAACTTTTTATCATTCAGAAATAGGTATTGATCCTGAATTCCAAATGAAAGGTATTGGTACTAAGTTTATGTCAGCTTTTACTGATGAAGTTAGAAATAATGGTTTTTCTAATTTAATTTATAGAACAACTAACACTGCAATGATTAAAGTTTATGAAAAATTGTTTAAGAATCATAAAGAATTATTTAATGACCCGAACCCTAGTAAAGATCAAATATGGTATGGTGTCAAACTTTAATTTAATGATTTTATGAGTAAAAAGTCGGTTGAGGAAATATTATTTGATTTAATTAGAATTGATAGTTCAGTAAATGAATTTGAAATATCTAATTATATTATAAAATTTTTAAAAAAAAGAACTGATTTTAAAATCGAAACTCAAATTGTAGAGGATAATAGAGTAAATGTTATAGCTTCTAAAGGTAATCCTAAATTAGTTCTTGCAGGTCATACTGATACTGTTGGTTTTACTATAAACGAATGGAAAAAAGAAGGTTTACATCCCTTAAAACCTGTTGAGAAAGAAGGTAAGGTTTTTGGTCGTGGTGCTGTTGATATGAAAGCGGGTTTAGCTGTTATGCTTAAAATAGCTGAAGAGTTTAAGGGTAATGATTTAATGTTGTTATTTGATGTTGATGAAGAAACAAATTTTAAAGGCATTAAAAAATTTGTTGATGAGTATAAAAATAAAAGTGATTTTAATCCTGAATTATTTGTTTTTTTAGAGCCAACTAATCTGACTATTTCAAATAAGCATAAGGGCCTGTATGAGTGCAGGTATTTAATTCGTGGTAAAAGTGAGCATTCTTCAAGACCTAATCTTGGAAATAATCCTGCTAAATTATTGTTGGATTTGTTTAATTTAGAAAATGAAATGTTAAGAAAAGAATTTTATGATTCCGAGTCAGATTTACATCCGACAATAAATTTTGGTAATGGTCAGTTTGGATTGGAAATAAATAATGTTAATTCTTCAGATAAATCTTTATGTTTGTATGATAGGGATAAATTAAATTCTGTTCCAAATATTTTTGAGTTTTGTTTTGATATTAGAACAACTAAACAATTTGAGGATAACAATGGTATAGAATTTGTTTCAAAATTTATTGAAGATTCTGTTTCTAATAGATGTTTAAAAATTATAAACAAAGAAGTAGTGAATAATAAACCTTCCTTGTTTGTTTCTAGAGAAAAATTAAATGGCATTTATAGTATTGTTGCTTCAGTTTTAGATAATGTGAAATTCACTGTTTTTAGAGCAGGTTATAGTGAAGCGGGAATTATTAAAGATAAATTATGTTTTGATTCTATTATAATAGGACCTTCTCCTCTTGAAAAAGCACATAATACCTTAGAGTTTGTTTTTGTAGACTCTTTAAATAAAACTTATGAAATTGTAAAAAAAATAGTTTTAAGCTATTGTAACTAGTAAAATAAATAGTAAATTTTATTATTTTGTATTTCTAAATGCCATTTTTATAATGGTACAAGCTGTAGCTATGGTTTTTGAGTTATTGTCTTTTTTTTTTAAACAAAACATATAAATTCTTATTTTTTTGAGGTTCATTTATGGTTAATGAGGTTGAAGTTGAAGTTAAGTTAAAGTATGAAAACAAGGATGAATTAGTTTCTAAGCTTAAATTTCTTAAAGCTAAGCGTTTAGAAGAATTTTTCTTGCATGATATTTATTTTAGTTTGTCTTATAGTGATGTTAAGAATAATCATGACATTCTTAGAATTCGAACTAAGGGTTCTAGCTGTGAATTAACTTTTAAGAGTTCTTCAAAAAATATTGATGAAGTTTGGGAGAGAACTGAAATAAGTGTTGATTTATCTGATGAAAAGTTAATGAGGGATATTCTTACAAATCTAGGTTTTAGTGTGGTTTCTGAAAACAAGTCTAATCGTGAAGTTTGGAAAATTGGTGATGTTGAATTAGTTTTTATTGATTTTATTTTTCCTGTTGAGTTTAAAATTTTAGAAATTGAAAGTGATGATTTAAAAAAGGTTGAGAGCATGATTAGTAATTTCGATTGTTTAGTTTCTAGAATTGGTGAGGATGATTTTAAGATGTTTGATGATGCTAGGAAGAAATCAAGCTAGTTTTTATAAATTTGTAATGTTTATTTTTTGTTATGTTTGGAGTGGTGGATTGTTATAATCATGAAGTAGAATTTTCCAAGCAAAGTGTTGGTGTTAGTGAGTTATTAAAAAATAAGGCGCATCGTAAGCATTGGAGTTCGCAGGCTAATGTATTAACAATTAATGCTGGAACACTAGCTGGTGTTCACCCAAATTTTTCAAGTGCGTGTTGCGTGAATAAGTCTCCTTTCACTAATGAAGTTTGTTTTTCAGAGTTCCCTGGTTTTGGTGAGTCTCTTGCGCGTGCGGGTTTGAGTGGTTTAAGATTTGAGCGGAAAAGCGAGAAGCCCGTAATCCTTTTTTTGGATGGTGAAAAAATTAGTTTTTTAGAGTTAGGGAATGGTTTTGTTAAAAGTTTGCATGATAAAGGTCATAATGCTTTGAAGTATTTTATTTCAAAAAATTTTGGTGGAAGCGTTCTTACTACGAGTTCGGGTTCTAACACTGTTTTCGGTAATGTTAAAGAGAAAAGTTTTACGAATAGTGGTGGTGTGGGTAGTGTTTTACGTCAAGCTCATGGAGTGGTTGGAGTTGTTTTATCTCAAAAGAATGGTTTGAATTATTTGGATGAATCTTTGGTTAGTGGTTTAAGTGATGGTTTTGTTTTTCAGGAAAATTTTTTGAGTGATTCTAGTTTGTTATTTAACAAAAAGTATGATGCGTTGCCTAATAGGTTGTTTTGGAATTTTAAGAATAAGGATTTGGGTTTGAAGTTAGGTATTTTTGATGAGTTCTTGGTTGATAAATTATTCGATGAGATTTCAGTTAAGGGTTTTGATGTTGAGTTGGTTTCTAATTTGATTAGTGGTTTTTTGCATGCTGTCCATGCTGGTCACGTTTTCAGGGAGGATTTTGTCAGTGATTTTGATGTTTGTTTTGATTTCCGCGAGTTCAATTCTAATCCCGTTTTTTATTCTAATGAGCATTACAATTTTAGCAGGGGTGTGTTATCTTTATTGTTTGATAATCTTAATCTTTCTCGCAGTCAGCTTTTTTCGTATTTGAAGAATAATTATGGTAAAGAGTCTGTTAACTTTTTTAAATTGGGCAGTAGTGTTGATTTAGCAAAGGCTATTTCTGGTTTTAATGGTGGCGCTTGGAATATTGATTTTACGGGTAAGATTTGCGCGCTTAATTCAGGTAAATCAATTAATTTCGGTAAAGAAGCAGTTGAGTTAAGTAAAATTGTTAATAAGTTTAATGGTTTAAATAAAGTGTTTGGTAAAGTTCTCGAACATTAATGGCAAATCTTGAATGTAGTATCCTCCTTCTAAGACACAGAAAACGTTTTCGAGCCGTTCACTTAATAATTTCCCGATTTTCTCATAATCTTCCAGCATTAAATTCAGACTTGCCAAATTTTCCTTATAGTAAGTATCGAATCCAATGCTTATTCCCACGTGTTCTGGTTTAAATTTTAGTTTGTCTAATGCGTGCGTTAGTATTTTTAAATATTCTTTTCCAGTTGTTCCTAGTTGTAATGGGTAATTAGAATAGTTTAGTTCGCTTGTTATTCCTGTTCCAGGGTATGCTGGGTTTTGGTGTAGTCCCAAATAGTGAATTTTTTCGTCGTTTTTGATTATGTCTTGTGTACCATTACCATGGTGCACATCCAAATCAATTATTAGAACATTTTTCTTCAAATACTTAGCAGCTATTGCTATGTTATTATAGTAGCAGAAGCCCATTGCGTAGTCAGGTCCCGCGTGGTGTCCAGGTGGGCGGGCAAGTGAGAATCCGTTGTTTTCAGCGGCTGTTATTGCGCACTCAGCGCTTTTCAAAGCGATAGCGTGCATTCCAGGGTTGTTAGGCGTATCCCTATCGATTAGTGCTCCGCTTTTTATGTGATTAATGTGTTCTTGGGTGTGAGCTAGTAGTAGTATTTCTTCCCCGTACTTTTTTGGAAGTAACGTTTTCACTTTTTTTAGTATTCCTTTTAATCGTTCAGGGCTTTCTGAGTGTAATGCGTGTTTGTATTTTAAGAAATCCGGATGGTAGTACGTTTTCATTGTTAATCTTATTTTATTTTTTCTATTTTTTTACATATGTGAGTAGGAATCCTTTTACGAACAGTATTGCTCCACCTGCAACAACCGCCATTTCAGGCCCGTAATATTTCCATACGAATCCGCAAATCATTAGCGCTGCGCCGAGGAACATTTTAATCCAGCCGGGTTTCCAATCACATTTGTGTTTTACCATAGTTTTTTATTCTTTTTTATTAGTTAAATAATTAATGAAATGTTTATTCGATTTGGGTCGTGATGTTCCTTTAGCTAAAGAAGAATTATTTAGTAAGCTTGATTCTTGGAATGTTAATTATGCTGTGATTGAAGAATTTGGTGAAGTGGTTATTTTGGACTGTGAGACGGATTTTAAGAAATTGCAAAATCATTTGGGTGGCACTGTTCGAATTGTTGAGTTAAAAAGTTTTGATGAATTATTCGTTGATGAAAAGGAGAAGTGGGGTTTTACGAGTTATGGTTTGAACAGAACTGAGCACGCTAAAAAATTAACAGAGTTAAAAAATTTGTTAGGCAGTAAATATTTTAAGCATCCTTCAAAAGGGGGTAAGAGAGTTTTGAAATTAAGCCCGATGGATTTGGTTAAAAGAATTAAGAAAGAGTTCGTGTTCGCTCAAGGTTTTTGGGGTGAGACAATCACTTTCTTTAATCCTTTTTCACATATCACGCGGGACATTGCGCGTCCAAGAGATAAGGAAACGAAGTCGATTAGTATTCGTTTAGCTAAAATATTGGTTAATTTATCGTTTGTCAAAAAAGGAGAAGTGTTATTAGACCCGTTTTGCGGTGTTGGTACGGTTTTGCAGGAAGCGTTATTGCAAGGTGTGAACGTTGTTGGAGTGGATAATAGTAAAATCATGTTTGATAATGCTCGCCGTAATTTGCGTTGGATTAAGAAAAAGTTTGGTTTGAACACTTCTTTTAATGTTATTCATGGTGATTCTCAAGGGTTGCAAAAATTGGTTGAGGATAAAGTTAACGTAGTAGTTAGTGAGCCTTATTTAGGACCTTTGATTACTAGAACTCGTTTGAGTTTAAGGGAAACATTGGAGAGGGTTCATGGTTTGCAAATTTTTTATGATACTTTGTTTAAGGGTGTTGATAGGGTTTTGTTGAAGAATGGTTTTTTCGTTTTTGTTTTACCGCGTTTTCGTGTTGGAAAAAAAATTGTTGACATTGATGTTAAAAAGTTGGTTAAAGGTAAGGGACTTAAAGAAACAGGTTTTGTTTATGAGTATTCTAAGCGTGAAAGTAGGTTGTTGCGCGTTATTCGCGTGTTCAGAAAAATTTAATACTTTGTAATACTTTTTTATTGTTATGACATTTTATTTAGCGGAGTTTGTTTTGTTTTTAGTGACTTTTTTACTATCATTATTATATGTCATCCCTGTTCATGTGTGTAGGTGTTTGTACAATTTTTATTCATTTTCGTGTGCGAGTGTTAGAAATAAATGTTTCAGTGAATGATTATATTTTTTTCTCTAATTCGTTCAGTGCACGGTTATAGTTGTGGTATGCTGCTTTTGGAGTGTCGTAGTAGCTGAAGTATTTGTGTATGTCGCCTTCCTGCCACCATTTATCACACATGTAGTACAAGTGGTCGCTGGTTTGCAAGTGGCGCCATTCTTTGATTATATTAGGGTTTTTAGTTGCTAAAACTTTTTCACGCATGTTTTTAACTCTTTCAAAGCTTTCGAACTGCATTTTGTTACGCAACCAGGCACTAACATCTCGTTCCATATCAGCCCAACTAATAGCCCATTGCACAGGTAAACGCGCTACAGGTTCGTGGCGTTCAACAGCTTCGCTCGGTAAAACGAACTGCGCGTGAGGTTCCCTATCCACAAACCAAGGCATTGCTTTAAGAAAATGAAAAATTTTAGAATCCTCCCAATGGTGCTCTCCGAAAGTTTCGAAATCAATGTACACATTAACAACTTGACCTTGTGATACGCTAAGCCATTTAGCGTATTTTTCAGCGGTTAAAGGCCATTCTTCCCACCATTTGCTTGAAAACCTGTATCC
>JAAOXS010000010.1 GCA_018220985.1 Nanobdellota archaeon | reverse complement strand
GTAATAACGCTAATGCAAGTAATACGGTCATTCAAATAATCCAGTCCTGTTGTTTCAATATCCCAAAATAAATTATTTTTCATTTTATATGTTTACCATTAGGTTAGCGTTCGCGTACATTTTAACCTTTCGCGCATTATCAATTTTTTTGTTAAACTCTTCAACTTTTGAAAAATCTCCGTAAATTTTGACACTGCCACCTTTACTTGCTGACCCAATGGTTATTGAATCAGCGTTCTCGTTTATTATTTTCGTAATATTTTCCATTATTTTTTCACCCATAAATTTCTTTTTTTATTAAATTCATAACCTAATTTTTTTAAATCCAATAATTTATATTTCTTTGAATTATGAAGAAAATTAGTTGTTTTAGTAGTTGTTTCAACCATTTTAACTATCTTATCAGCATTTTTCTTTTGCTTATTGTTATATTCTTGCACATCAAACCAATATTCTTCGTAAACTTCTTCACCATCACTTTTATAATATTTTGTATTACTTTCTTCGTATTTTATAAAACCTTGTTCTAAAGTTTGTTTAAATTTATTAATCAACTCTTCTCGTTCATGACTTGCTTCTTTTATTTTATGACAATCAGACATTAAACAATCAGACATTAATTCTGAAATAACTCCAAATGAATAAATTTGATGTCTTCTATATATGCCATCTACTTCTTTGATGTTTGTGTAAGCTTTTAACAAAAACTTTTTGTCACCATTTATAGTTGCAATGTCTTCAAACATTATACAGTCTTCAATTTTTTTATTAACCCATTCCATAATTATTTTTTCACCCGTGTCTTTCAACTAATTTTTTTATAATACTACCATACGCTCTTAACGTTTCATCATGTTTTTCTTGCAATTTTTCCACGACTTCTAAGTTTTGGTTTAGTTCGTATAATTCTTTCATTATCCGTAAGTTTTCCGCGGTTAACTGTTTTAAAATTTCATAAATGTTTTTCATATTTTCACATCCTCAATAAAAACAACTATTTTTAATGTCTTACCTATATAATTCTTTAATTTTGTTGAACATACTTGTATTTTTCCCATATAACCTTTATGCCATTTAGGGTCTGGGTCTGAGATAGATACGGTTTTAGTCATTATCATTTTCTCTTTGTTCATATTTTTTTCAACTCCTGAAAATATTCTTCAACCTCGCGCACGCCCACGTACAAACCAACACTAAAATCTTCATCTTCGCACCAGTAAGTTTCAAAACCGTGAGGCTTACTGCAAGAAACGAAAACCCGCTCCCAAACTGTTTCGTATCCGAAACTGTGCGTTAATGGTTTGTGAACTATGTTAATGGTTTTGTTAGCGTTAAAACAAACCCTAGTCCAACTTTGACAATCACAACTTTCTTCTTTATTTAAATTTAATATTATTAGTGTTGTTATCGTTGTTGTTAACAAGAACGCTATTAAAAATATTTTTAAATTATTCATCATTCACTTCGAATAAGTCGCTGCTTATGATTTCCTCTTTCTGTTTTTTGGTTACTTTAGTTTTATAATAAACACAATTCAAATCTGCTTCCCTCAGGTCTGCTCCACTCAGGTTTGCTCCACTCAGGTTTGCTTCCCTCAGGTTTGCTTCCCTCAGGTTTGCTTCACTCAGGTCTGCTTCCCACAGGTCTGCTTTCCACAGGTTTGCTTCACTCAGGTCTGCTCCACTCAGGTCTGCTTTCCACAGGTCTGCTCCACTCAGGTCTGCTCCACTCAGGTTTGCTCCACTCAGGTCTGCTCCACTCAGGTCTGCTCCACTCAGGTCTGCTTCTTTATCAATAGCTCCCTCCACACATTCCTTCATGCTTTCAGCTTCAAAGCTAAAAATAACTTCATTACTCCAACGATTCCTAATTTCAAACTTCCTTTTCATTCTTCTATCACCTTTTTCTTGTTTAAATCATACCAAAAACTTTCTTTATCATCCCAATAAGCCTTCATCCACCAAGGAACCAAAGCACCACACTTATCCGATTTAGAATAATAATCTTGCCTAAAAACATCTAATTCACCATACAATTTTTTATTTCTTTTCCCAAACCTACCTATCTGAGATTCACTGACTTTTCTCTTAGATTCATCAGTATGTTTATCACCTTTAACAAACCCACCTATCTTCTTATGTCCTTTAATAAATTTACCAATCAAGTCTCTCATTCTTAATCACCTCATTTGTTTTCTTTAAGTTTTGAATAACAAACCATCATACCAATAGTATCACCAGTTTCTATTGCGTTGTCAGCTTCTTCAATATCCTGTTTCAATAAGGTAGCACCAAACATACCTGGAGCTCCAATCAATTCATATTCTTTTAACAATATTCTATTTCTTTTCAATTCTCTCATCAAACCGCTCATTAAATTTTCACTCATTTTTTTATCC